>CAIOKD010000305.1 GCA_903858835.1 uncultured Verrucomicrobiota bacterium | reverse complement strand
GGGGTTCATGGAGCGACGGGCGGCGAAACGACAGGGACGGGAGTGGGCGACGGCGCGGAGGGCGAACCCTTGATCAACCGCGCTCGAGACAAGGCCCGAAGGTAGTCGCGGCGGACGGTCTCAAAGTGCGAATCCGCGATGGAACGCCGGGCGACCAAAACCATCGAGACCGGCTCGGCGACCTGGTGCTGGTGTTGTCTGAAGACCTCGCGTAGGAGCCGCCGGGCGCGAGAACGGATCGTCGCAGGCCCCACCTTCCGGCTGGTCACGATCCCCAACCGCAACTGCGGCGAGGGGAGCCAGTTCAGGATGAGGGTGCCGCAGACTTCGCGGCGACCCTCCTCCTTCAGTCGGTTGAAATCGGACGAGCGCGAGAGGCGCCTTTGACGGGGAAACCCGAGCCGCTGCAGCGGGTTCATGGCGGCAATCGACGGCGTCGGCGACAAGCGGTGGAAGCTGCAAGGGACGGAAGACCGCCCCGATGCCTCACACCGGGGTCAGGCGCTTGCGGCCCACCCGACGGCGGTTGTTAAGAATGGCGCGACCGCTCTTGGTCGCCGCGCGGGCACGGAAGCCGTGCTGGCGCTGGCGGCGGATTTTCGACGGTTGGTACTGACGTTTCATCGCTGTGGGCCCGCCGACTTGCTCGCCAGCGGAGCCATTCACCTTACCCGGCGGTGCGTTCGAGTCAAGCACCTGGAAAAGCAGAACATCTTCGTCCGCGACGCCAAGGCCACCAGACACGCCGCGGGGCCGGAATCACGGAAAGGCACTGCCGCCGCGAAGCCCCATCCCGGAGGCAAGGCAAGTCCCACGGGCATCGCCGATGGATGCTTCGGCGACCCGGACTGGCCAGGGACGGGCTTTTCAGGCAGCCTACGCCCATGAAGTTCGCCGTGGTCCATTATGGGGATCCCATCCTCCGCCAGCGCGGAGCGCGTATTGAATCGGTGGACGAGGCCCTGCGCGAAAAGATCGCCGCGATGTTCGACACGATGTACCGGTCGCACGGGATCGGCCTGGCGGCCCAACAGGTCGGGCTGGCCTTGCAATTGGCGGTGATCGATGTGCGAGGCATGAAGGACCGCCCGAGCCAGCTCTGGATCTCGGGTCAACCGGCCGATGTCGATGCCTTCATGCCGTTGGTCCTGATCAACCCCGTCATCCGTCCGACCGGAGAACCGACAACGGGCCCCGAGGGCTGCCTGAGCTTCCCCGAGATCTACGGCGAGGTCCGGCGTCCGGCAGAGGTGGAGGTGCAGGCGATGAACGACCGGAACGAACCCTTCGAATTCAAGGCGGGCGGGCTCCTGGCCCGGGCGATCCAGCACGAGGTGGACCACCTCAACGGCGTGCTCTTCATCGACCGCATGGACTCCGAGACCCGTTCCGAGGTGCGGGACGAGGTCGACACCCTCCAGGCGGAGACGAAGAAACGGCTCAAGCGCCGTTGATCCGGGATACACCCCAGCGTCCTGCCGCCAGCTCAGGCGGGCGCTCAGTCGCGGGTGATGGCCATCAGCCGCCCCTTCAGGGCGATGCGGGCCTCTTCACGACCGGTTTCATCGACGGATCGGGGCACCCAGAGGGGTTCGCCGAAGATGACCTCGCACCGGCTGAACGGGAGAGGGACCTGGAATCGGTCCCAGCTGCGGAGGGTCCATTTCCACCCAAGGCGGAAGGAGACCGGGACGATGGGCAGCCCGGTGAGCTGGGCCAGCGAGACGACGCCGGGATGCGGCTCGTACCGGGGGCCGCGAGGGCCATCCGGGGTCACGGCCAGGTCGCAACCCTCTGCGGCCGCCGAGACCAACTCGCGCACCGCGGGTGCACCGCGTCGACTGGACGACCCCCGGATTCCGACCACGTCGAAGAGTTCCAGCACCCGGGCCAGCAATCCACCGTCGCGGCTCGCGCTGACCAGGGCGGCCAGTCGGCGGCGGCTGCCGCAGCGGGCGACATGCCGATGGTACAGGATCAGGGAAAGCGCCAGCCGATTGTGCCAGATGGCGAAGATGGCCCGCTGCTCGGTCCGCGTGTCGTCGAAGAACGAATGGTCGGTCCAGTGCCAGCGCAGACTCTCGGCCAGCAACCGGGCGAGGATCTCGATGATCCGTGCAGCTAGACGCCCGTGCCAACGGGCCCGCTCGGGCACGACCACCCCGGAGACTCCGCGGCCGGGACGCGTTTGGAAGGGCGGATTCATCCGGTCAGGCATTGCGACGCAGGCAGGCCCGGATCAACTGCTCCACCGTGGCCTCCGGGCCCAGCATGGCCAAGGCCGCCCGGACCGAATCATGCGCGTCGGCCGGCTTGACCCCCAGGGCCATGAGGGCGGCCACCGCATCGGTCCCCCGGGTGTCCTCGACCCGGCTGGCGGGGACGGCGACGCCCACCGCCGGGGCGACCGACGATCCGGCCGGCCCAAAACCGCCGAGTTTGTCCTTCAGTTCCACGACGATCCGCTCGGCGGTCTTGCGACCCACGCCCTGGACCGACGACAACGCCTTGACGTCGCCGGCGGCCACGGCACTGCGGAAGGCGGCGACACTCATGCCGCTCAGGACGCTCAAGGCGATCTTGGGCCCGATGCCGCTGACCGTGTGGATGAGCATGCGGAAGAGGTCCCGCTCGGCCGCCGTGAGGAACCCGTAGAGCAGATGGGCGTCCTCGCGTATGGCCAGGTGGGTCAACAGGAACACTTCGGCGCCCGCGGCCGGGAGGCGATCATAGGACGACAACGGGATCTGGACCTCGTACCCCACGCCCTGGACCTCCACCACCGCCTGGGTGGGCAGCGCCTCGACCAACTTTCCCTTCAAAAACGTGATCACCTCCGGCCGGAATGCGGTTTCGCGGCCCGGGAATCAAGTCTGGTCCTCGGGAATCTCCGCCCGGGCGGAATCCCTGGACGAATCCGGATGCAGACATTCGGTGGAGACAAACTCGTGTTTCCCGGCTACACCGTCCTCCATGAATCCCCGCAGGTCCCAGCCCGCAGGCTCAGGCTTCACCCTGATCGAGTTGCTCGTGGTCATCGCCATCATCGCCATCCTGGCTGGGATGCTCCTGCCGGCCCTGTCGCGGGCCAAGGAGAAGGCCAAGTCGTCGAACTGCACCAGCAACCTCCGGCAGGTGATGATCTCCGAGGCCCTCTACGCCTCCGACAATCAGGGGTATTTCACGCCCACCTTCTGGGTGCGGGGCGACAACGTGAACCGCAAGCTCTGGTTCAACTTCCTCAAGCCCTACCTGCAGACCACGAACATCGTGATCTGCCCCACCAAGACCCCCGGATTCAAGAAGAGTTGGGCCATCTACGCGTCGGACCAGATCGACAAGATGATCTCCAACTATTCCATGAATTTCAAAGCTGGCGGCTGCGACTGGCCCAACGTGTGGGACGTGAAGGACTACCCCCCGGCGAAGGACTCCGGGATGGTCTCGCCGGCGGCCACCGTGGTGATCACCGACGGCGGCACAAAGCCGCGCTCGGCCGATGCGAAAGACCCGCTCAAATGCGTCACCGAGAAGACGCCGGAAAAGGCGGGAGCCTGGGTCTTGCACGACCCCAGCAACGACGCCCCTTGCAGCGGTTGCGTCACCTCCGACGACCCCAATTGGGGCGGCCCGCAATTGCGCCACACCGGCAAGAGCGTGGTGGCCTTCGGCGAGGGGCATGTCGAACTCCTGAAGAGTTCCCGTTGGTACTGGGGCGGATCCCCTTGGCTCGACCCGAAGATCGGCGGGGGCCAGTGACTCCGGGCCACACCGGGCGATCCGGTGTCGCGGTCGCGGCGGAAAGCGCCTGCGACGTTTGAAGGTTCCTTCGGGCCGGGACGTCACTGCATTTGACACCGCCAGCCCGGGCGGCGGTATCCTGCCGGGCAACAACACTGCATGAACCGATTCGTCGCCCTCACCACCGCCCTGACCACGGGACTCTTCGTCCACGCGGCCAACCCGGTGGACTTCAAGAAACAGGTCCGCCCGATCCTCGAGGCGTACTGCCTCAAGTGCCACGGCACCGAGAAGCCCAAAGGAGACCTGGTGCTGGCGACCCGGGCCGACGCGATCAAAGGTGGCGAACACGGGACTTCCCTGGTTCCGGGCGACCCCGCCAAGAGCAAGCTCTACACGACGACCACCCTGCCCGACGGCCACGATGAGTTGATGCCGCCCAAGGGCGAACGGCTGAACGCGCGCCAGCAGGAGACGCTCAAGGCGTGGATCCAGGAAGGCGCTGCCTGGCCCGAGTCCATCAAACTCTCCCAGAAGCAGAAGGTGGACTTCGTGAAGGAAGTGAAGCCGATCTTCGAGGTGCATTGTGTGGCCTGCCACAAGGAAGGTCATGCCAAGGGCGACCTGCGCATGGATTCCAAGGCCGAGTTCTTCGCCTCCAAGGCGATCGTGCCCGGCGACGCCGAGGCCTCCAAGGTGTACACCACCACGATCCTGCCGGCCGACCATGACGACCTGATGCCGCCCGCCAAGAAGGGCGGCCCGCTGGCGAAGTCCAAGACCGACCTGATCCGCGACTGGATCGACCAGGGTGCGGAGTGGCCCGATGGGGTCAGCCTGAGCCAGAAGGAGGCGACCTCGCTGCTCACCCGCGACAATGACGCCATGCTGACCGCCATCCACGCGCGGGTGCTCTCGGTCACCAAGGATGCCAGCGCTGCGAAAATGGCGGCCTACTCCGAATCCATCTCCGGGTCCGACGTGAAGTTCGAGATGCTGCCGATCCCCGGTGGCGAATTCCTGATGGGCAGCCCTGCCGGAGAGCCCAAGCGGAAGGAAGACGAGGGTCCGCAGCGCAAGGTGAAGATCGAACCGTTCTGGATGGGCAAGACCGAGGTCACCTGGAACGAGTACGAACTGTTCCAGTTCCCGTCCCTCGAGAAGGGCACCAACGTGCCGACCGAGCGCATGGATCGCGAACTCTGGCTGGCGATGCCCGAACTGCTGCCGGCCAACGCGAAGCCGGGGGTCAACCCCTACATCGGCAAGGAATCCGACGCGGTTTCCCGCCCGACGACCCCGTACGTCGAGATGAGCTTCGGCATGGGCAAGGAGAACTTCCCCGCCATCTCCATGACCCACTACGCGGCCGTGAAGTATTGCAAGTGGCTCACCGCCAAGACCGGTCGCTTCTACCGCCTGGCCACCGAGGCCGAGTGGGAGTACGCCTGCCGTGCCGGCACCACCACCAAGTACTCCTTCGGTGACGACGAATCGAAGCTGGGCGACTACGCCTGGCACTTCGCCAACGCCGGCGAGAAGTACCAACAGGTGGGCAAGAAGAAACCCAATCCCTGGGGACTCCACGACATGCACGGGAATGTCGCCGAGTGGGTGCTCGACGCCTATGTGGCCGATTATTCCAAGGTCGGCGATGTGCCCTACACGCCGGGAGCCGCCGAGTACCCGCACGTGGCCCGTGGCGGTTCCTGGGACGACGATCCGGAAGCCCTGCGCAGCGCCGCCCGCCGAGCCAGCGACGCGAGCTGGAAGATGCGCGATCCCCAGCTGCCCAAGTCCAAGTGGTACCTGACCGACGCCCAGTTCCTGGGCTTCCGCATCGTGCGACCGCTCAAGGTGCCCTCCAAGGAGGAGATGGAACGTTGCTGGACCAGCTTCCCGCTGCCCAAGCCTTGATCCGCTGTCCCCCGCCCCACGCCAACACCGAACCCGCCATGTCCCTCAATCGACGCCAGTTCCTCCGCTCCGCCGCCATCGCCGGTGCCGCCGCCGCTGCCGGGTGCCACGCACCCCGGGCCGCCCGCCGGGTGTCCCCGAACGAGAAGCTCAACCTGGGGGTCATCGGCGTGGCCGGGCGCGGCGGGGAGAATCTGGCGGGGGTCTCGAGCCAGAACATCGTCGCCCTGTGCGACATCGACTCCGAGCGTCTCGGGGCAGCTGTGGCCAAGCACCCAGGTGCGGCCAAGTATGCCGACTACCGCCACCTCTTGGATCGTTCCGACCTCGACGGCATCGTGGTCAGCACCCCGGACCACAGCCATGCGGTGATCGCCACGGCGGTATTGGCGTCCGGACGGCCTCTGTACTGTGAGAAACCCGTCACCCACACCATCTCCGAAGCCCGGGCCTTGGCCGCGAAGGTCACCCGTTCCGGATTGGTGACCCAGACGGGCAACCAGATCCATTCGGGTTCCAACTACCGGCGCGTGGTGGAATTGATCCGCGCGGGCACCATCGGCCCCGTGCGCGAGGTGCATCACTGGACCGGATCGGTCTGGGAGACCAAGCCCCTGCCCGGGCCGCAGCCCGTGCCGGGCAACATCGACTACGACTTGTGGCTGGGCCCCGTGAAGCCCATGCCCTACAGCTCGGAGTGGGTCCACTTCAACTGGCGTCGCTGGTGGCATTTCGGCGGCGGCACCCTGTCGGACTTCTGCTGCCATCACATGGATCTCGGTGTCTGGGCCCTGAATCTGCCCCTGCCCACGCGCATCCAGGCCGAAGGTCCCGCCCCCGACGCCCACTGCGCGCCGCCGTGGATGATCGTGCACTACGATTTCCCGGCCCGCGGCAACGCCCCTGCGGTGCGCATGCACTGGTACAGCGGCGCCAAGCGCCCCCAGGTTCCCGGGGCCCCCGACCTGAACAAGTGGGGCGGCGGCACGCTCTTTGTCGGCGACAAGGGCATGCTCCTGGCCGATTACGGTCGGCACATGC
>CAIOKD010000304.1 GCA_903858835.1 uncultured Verrucomicrobiota bacterium | reverse complement strand
CGGCAGCCGACGCTCGGCAAGTTGAGCGGTACCGCTCCGAACCTGACCTACACGCCTTCGGCCAACGCCAACGGAGCCGACAACTTCACCTTCAAGGTGAGCGACGGAACCCTGGAGTCGGGTGTTGCGACGGTGACGATCGTGGTTGCGGCGGTGAACGACGCGCCCGTGATCGTGAGCCAGACGGTGACGACCGACGAGGATGCGCCTGTGGCGATCACGCTGGCCGGCACTGATGCCGACGGCGACAAGCTGACTTACACGGTGGTGGCTGGTCCGACCAAGGGCGAGCTCTCGGGCACCGGTGCCGATCTGGTGTACGTGCCGAATGCCGAGTATAGCGGAACCGACAGCTTCACCGTGAAGGTGAATGATGGGACCGTGGACTCCGCGCTGGCGACGGTGTCGATCACGGTTGCGGCCGTGAACGACGCGCCTGTGGCTGGTGCCTTGGCGGTGAAGACCGACGAGGACACGGCGGCGATGATCACCCTGCAGGGCTTTGACGCCGAAGGCGCCAAGTTGACCTACACGGTGGTGCGGCAGCCGGCCAACGGTGTGGTGAGCGTCGATGGAGCCAACGTGGAGTATGCTCCGAATCCCGACTTCAGTGGTGCCGACAGCTTCACCTACAAGGTGAGCGACGGCGTGCTGGAGTCGAGCCCGGTGACCGTGGCGATCACGGTGACTGCAGTGGCCGATGCGCCCATCGCCCAATCGCAGACGGTCAAGGCCGTGCTGAGCAACAAGAACGCAATCACACTGCAGGCCTATGACGGTGACGGCGACAAGTTGACCTACACGGTCGTGTCGCAGCCGAAGCAGGGCACCTTGAGCGGCACTGCTCCGAACTTGGTGTATGTTCCCAATGCGAATGCGACCGGTACCGACAGCTTCACGTTCCGCGTGAACGACGGTACTTCGGACTCCGGTCAAGCGACGGTGTTGCTGGTGATTGGCGAGGCTTCCAAGCTGGCCATCAAGTCGAGCAGTGCGACGACGCTGACCTTGGAAGTCCGCGCTCCGAAGGGCGTGGTTGTCCAAGTGGAGAATGGCACCGCTCTGGGCACTTGGAGCGCGACGGCGATCAAGGTGACGGGTGAAGGCTTGGATGTGGCGGTTCCCGTGAACCTGCAGCTCGACAAGAGCGTGCCGGCGCGGTTCTGGCGGCTGAAGGAGCTGTCCCGTCCGTGAGCGAGTTGCTCGGGCCGATAGCCTGAGCTACTGAAAAACAATCAGGCGCGTCCGTGAGGTAACACTCCGGACGCGCTTTTTGTTTGGTATGACAGAATCCGCCGATTGAGCGGTCCGGCATCATCGACGTGGCACCTTCGGAGAAATCGCCCCACCTGGGGAATTTGCCGGGTGAGGTGGAGGCAGTGTGAGGTCTTCTCCGGACCACCTGTCCCAGATGCCAGAGGAGCGTTGGATGCCGGACAGGTACCGGGGCAGTTGCCTTGATGGGTCAAGACTACAGCCCGGCATCTGCCGGTACCGATGCCCGCAGCAGGCGATCCCTGACGCCATCCCAGGCAGATCCGGCGGGCAGTTCTTCGATGACGATCAACCGGGCACCGCGGTCGTCGCACAGGTGCAGATATCCGTACAAGGCCCGGGCGAAGGCCTCGGGATCATCCGGAATGAACGACACCTGCGCCGGCATGGCCTCGCTGGGAATCCGGGAATGGGCCAGCAAATGGACCTGACTCGGATCTATGGATTCGCCGGCCAATCGATCAGCCAGTTCCCGATCCTCGCGCCAAGACCACACCACCAGCCTGGCCTTTGGAGAATAGTGCCTGTGGAGTTGCCCTGGACTCCGCAGGGGACCGGTTGAGGGATTCCCCGCAGCCAGGGCAGGAACCCCTGCCGCCTCGGCGATCTGCTCGCTGGAGATCACCCCGGGTCTCAGGATGCGCGGATTCGGACCGGTGACATCGACCACGGTGCTCTCGATGCCCACGGCACAGGGACCGGCATCAACGATCAATGGGATGCGTCCCCCGAGTCCTGCCAGCACATGCTCGGCAGTGGTCGGAGACAGTTGATCCGACGGATTGGCGCTGGGCGCGGCCAGCGGGAATCCACATTCCCGGATCACCGCCTGGAAGAACGGATGCGCGGGCCAACGAAGCCCTACCGTGGACCCACCTGCGGCAACGAGTTCAGGGATCTTCGGGGACTTCGGGACCACCAGAGTCAACGGCCCCGGCCAGAATCTACCTGCCAACCGCTCCGCCAGCGCAGGCCAAGCGGCGGCGCACACCCGGGCCATCGTGGCGGTCGCCACGTGGACGATCAGGGGATTGGTCGAGGGTCGTCCCTTGGCCCGATAGATTTCAGCAACCGCCTCGGGGGACAGCGCGTTGGCGGCCAGTCCATACACCGTCTCGCTGGGCAGAGCGGCGATCCGGCCGGTCCGTAGCACTTCGGCGGCACGGACCACTGCGCGCTGGAAGAGGGCGGGCGTGTGGGTGGGCAGGACTTCCGTGGTGGGCATTGCCGGCGTTGAGACTAAGGCCTGCCGCAACCCGGGGCATCAGGAAACCGCCGCAGTCCAAGGACACGGGGTCGTCTCCGGCAGTGCGGGTCATCTGGTGCTTCCCTCGACACCCTGCCGTCTCTACCCTTTGGGCCGTGAAACACAAAGGAAAGGCCAAGGCCGCCTTTCATCGGATGATGCTCAAGGCCCTGGCGATCTCCGGGGCCGTCGCCTTGCTGATGGTGGTCGTCGGCCATTTTATGGGTCGCGGCATTCCGTTGGCCGGATGGATGACCTTGGTGGGGCTCTGTGGCGGCTTCGCCTTGTTCGCGGGCTATTTTTTTCGCGATCCGGATGCCGAAGTGCCTCCCGGGGCGGGGCTCGTCGTCTCTCCGGCCCATGGGACCGTCGATGTCATCGACGAGGTCGAGGAATTGTCGGTCATGGGAGGTCGGTGCCGCCGGGTCTCCATCTTCCTGTCGGTCTTCAACGTCCATGTGCAACAGGCACCGGTTGCTGGAACGGTCAGCCTGGTCCGTCACACGCCTGGCCAGTTCCTCAATGCCCTGAAGCTCGAGTCGGCCGCGCTGAACGAGAATGTGGTGGTCGGGTTTCGATCCACCGAGCCGGACTGCGGACCCGTCGCCATCAAGCTGATCACCGGCCTCATCGCCCGCCGTATCATTCCGTGGGTCCACGAAGGCGACACGGTCGCCAAGGGTGAGCGGGTGAGCCTGATCCAGTTCGGGTCCCGCGTGGATCTCTACCTGCCCATGGCGGCCCGGGTGACTGTGGCGCTGGGAGATCGGGTCGTCGGGGGTGAAACCGTGATGGCTCGGCTGGAGGGTTGAACCGTCATGAGCAACCCCGGCCCCATCCCTGCCGCACCCGCCGAAGAGCCCCAGAAGCTCAAGATCTACCTGTTGCCCAACCTGTTCACGGCCGGCAATCTGTTCTGTGGATTCTTGGCCCTGACCAAGATCGTCGAGGCCGACCTCTCCGGGGTTTCCGGCTACCACGAGGTGAAGTTGGCGCTGTTCTACATCCTGGTCGCCTGCATCCTCGACCTGCTGGATGGCAGGGTCGCCCGCATGGGTGGTTTCGAGAGTCCCTTCGGCCGCGAGTTCGATTCCTTGGCCGACATCGTTAGTTTCGGCGTGGCCCCGGCATTCCTGGTCCACCGGGTGGTCCTCGCCGACGTGTTCGTCAATCACAAGGAGTTCGGTTGGTTCATCGCCGCGCTGTTCGTCATCTGCGGGGCCTTCCGATTGGCCCGCTTCAATTGCCTGGCCGCCATGTCGGGTTCCGGTGGCGGCAGCCATTTCCTCGGGTTCCCCATCCCGATGGCCGCAGGCATGGTCGCATCGCTCACCCTCTTCCTCATCTGGTGGGACGAGAAGAACTTCCGCGTCGGTTACTGGCGCTATGCCCTGCCGATGATCCTGGTCTTCCTTTCGGTGATGATGGTCAGCGAGGTGAAGTACCCGACCTTCAAGAAGCTCGACTGGCGTACCCAGAAACCGTTCGTGAAGACCATCGTGATCGTCCTGGTCACGGCGCTGTTCTTTCTGCTCTGGCAGAAGCTCCTGCCCATCGTCTCGCCCGTGGTGTGCACCGCCTACCTGCTCTACGGCTTCATCCGGCCCTTCATCTCCCGGCGGATGCAGCGGGAGATCGAGGTGGATGACGACGATGAGGACCTGTCGCCGCCGGCCTGAGGATCAGGGCCCCGACCGAAGCGCATGAACGATCCATGGCCTCTGGTGTCGGCCGCCCTCCTGGGCGGGGTCGCCGGTTTCGTGGCGAGCGTCCCTGGGGGGCCGGTGAACGCCACCATCCTGGCGGAAGGCGGACACAAGGGCTTCCGATGGGCACTGTTCGTGGGTATCGGGGCCGTGGTGATGGAGGCCGTCTATTGCGCCATTGCCTTTGCCGGGTTCGACGCCCTCTTTGGCTCCCGATTGTTCAGAGCCACCATGGAATTGGTGAGCTTCCTGCTGATGCTCTGGCTGGGGGTCAAGTATCTCCGGGGAGCCCCGATGCCCGGTGAGGCCCGCGGGGTCCGATTGATGGAACAGCGGTTCCATCCCCACACCGGGTTCTGGACCGGATTCGTTCGGGTGCTGGGCAATCCGGGGATCCTCCTTCTGTGGATCACCGTGACCGCGATGCTGCTGTCGCGCGACTGGCTCACCGACACCTGGCCGAGCAAGCGGTGCTTCGTCGGAGGTGTCGCCTCTGGCGCGCTGCTGTGGTTCTCGTTGCTCAGTTGGGGGGTGGCGCGCCGGCGGGAAGCGATCTCACCCACCGCGCTGAGACGCCTGTCCCAGTTCAGCGGACTCCTGTTGCTCGCGGTCGCCGTGGTGGTCGGAGTCCGGCTGATCGGCCTGCTGGCGGCCCGCCATCCGTGAGCGCCCTCACCGGGGCCCCTGCCCACTGGCACCGCCAACCTACTTCTTGTCGCTCCCCTGGGTCTTGAGAGCCTCCTGGAGCTTCTCCGCCTGCTCGAAGAGCTTGTTGTACCTCTGGTTCAGTTCCTCGCAATCTCCGGCCAGCTTCTTGTACTTCTCGACGGTGTCCTTGTTGACGTTCACCGCATTGAGGTAGGCCTCGTTGAGCTTCTTGATGCTTTCGTTCTGGGCCTTGATATCGGTGGACATCTTGTCATAGGCGACCTTGTAGGCATCGCCCTGCTTGGTGGCCCGCTCCCACTTCAACGTCATTTCCGAGAGATCCCGCTTGGTGCGGCTCAACTCCACCTTGTTGGTCCTGTCCTGCTCGGTGAGGCGCTCCTTGAGTTGTTCGACCCGCTTCAATTCCTCCTCGACCCGCTTGCCGGTGGTCTCCACCTCGTGCTTCTGTTCGTTGAGTTGGTGGATTTGCTTGTTCCGGTCTGCGATCTGCATCCGGAGATCGGCGTCGCGATACCATTGGTAGGCCACGAGTCCGCAGAGGCCGCATGAGAGCACGATCAGGAGGCCGACACCGGCGGAGGCTCGGATCCTATTCCGGGAGGAGACAATTCGGGTGTGCATGAGGAGGTCTGGGTCGGCGGAACCGCCCGCCGTTGCGACGCTGATCCCGGATCCGGTCTTTGTCAAAGACCCGACCGAGCCCATCGACCGGCCCACTGAAAAACCGACGGGATGCATCGGGCCTTTGCAGGGGCGCCGAACCCCCGCACCTTCCCGGCCATGGGACATCGGGAATCCTTTCGCCCCGTCGCGTTGACCGTCGCGGGCTCCGACAGTGGCGGCGGCGCCGGCATCCAGGCCGATCTCAAGGTCTTCGCGGCCCTGGGCGTCCACGGAACCACCGCCATCACCTGCCTGACGGCGCAGACCCCGGCCGGGGTTGCCGGTGTCCATGCCGTGCCCCGGGCCTTCGTGGAGCGCCAACTGGAAACCCTGACCCGAGAACTGCCGCCCGGCGCTGCCAAGACGGGGATGCTCTTCAATGCCGGTATCATCCGAGCCGTCGCCGAGACCTTTGCCCGTCATCGCGACATTCCCCTCGTGGTTGATCCGGTGATGATCGCCACCAGCGGGGCCCGCCTGCTGCGCTCCGATGCCATGCGAGCCCTGCAGGACCGCCTCCTGCCCCTGGCGGCACTGGTGACGCCGAATCTCGACGAGGCCGCCGTACTCATGGGCCGAACCCTACGTTCGATCGACGATATACGCTGGGCCGCCCGGGGCATCCACGGGCGCTGGGGAGTCCCCGCGCTGGTCAAGGGTGGGCACCTGAGGGAGGTCTCCCGCGCCACCGACGTCTTCTGGGATGGCCGAGAGGAACGGATCCTTGCCGCCGCGTTCGTTCCGGGCGTATCGACCCACGGCACGGGCTGCACCTACTCCGCGGCCATCACGGCCTTCCTGGCCCTCGGCCATCCGCTGCCTCAGGCCGTGGAGTTGGCCAAGCGGACGATCACCTGCGCCATCCGTCGCAGCACCCGGCTGGGGTCCGATGGACGCTTCGAGGCGCTCCTGCCGGGCTGATCACCGCCGGTCGGCGAGGCTTTCGGTGCCCACGGCCCACAGCAATCCGCGGCTGAGCATCTCGAGGAAGACCGGGTCCTGGAAGGTGGCGTCGGAGTGTCCGAACGTGGTCCCGAAGACCCGGGCCTTGCCGAAGCCGTTGACCCAGGCCACCGGATAGGTCTTGCCGTCGGCCTCGCTGACCGAGGTGGCCAGCGGTGTCGCTCCGGGCCACATTTTCTCGATGACGTACAGCTCGTCCTTCGGGGTGATCCAGTCGTCGGGCATGTTCTTCAGGATCGGGTGCCCGGCGGCCGCCTTCTTGACCGGATAGCGGCTTTGGTGGTCGTGCCGGCGGCTCGTCACCCCGAGGAACTTCCGCCACTCGTCGATGCTCGTGGCCCGGTAGGTGTGCATGGCGCAGTGGATCGCCACTGCGGGAACCCCGGCCTCGTGGGCCCGGGTGATTCTCCGGATGTAGTCCGGCGACTGCGTGTCGGCGAAGCACTCGTTGTGCACCACCACGTCGTAGCCCCGGGCCCAGTTGGGCTGGTCGTACAGGGGGATCTCGGCCCGTGTGCCCGAGCCGCCCTCGTTGACGATCGTCCATTCGACGCGGGCGTGGCGCGCCACGGCATTGGTCAGGGCGAAGGTCTGCAGCGCGTAATTGTGGCAGCAGCCGCCGGTGATCAGCAGGGCGCGGATCGGGCGACGGTGCGCCACGGCGGATGGCCCTGAGCAACCGGCCAGCAACAGTAGGAGAAGAGTGAGGAAGGGGCTTCGGAGGGACATGATCGGAACACCCTGCGGACAAGGCCGTTGCCCGGTCAATCGCCGGCTTCCGATCACGGTGCCCGCGGTCATTCCCTGAATGGCCCCCGGCGATCGCGAAAAAATAAAACCCACAAAAACCTCAGGTATTTCGGCCTCTTTCCGATGACTTGGGTGTCGCAAGACATCGGATACCGGAGGCCGAGAAAATCTCCGGAGGGCCCAGTGATGAACGCCCCCCACGGACGGGAAAGTGTCATCCGCGACAAGGATGTCGCGAGCAAACAAGTGGTCCCCGAAAGGGGATCGAACTCACGGATAGAGTTATGGTCATCAAAACGAACATCTCGGCGCTCACCGCCTCCCGCAACCTCCTCGAGAACCAGGATTCCCTCTCTCGCTCCCTCGGGCGCCTCTCCTCCGGTTCCAAGCTGGTCAACCCCTCCGACAACGCGGCCGGTTTCGCGGTGTCCATTCGGCTCGACGCCCAGATCAGCCGCATCTCCGCCGCCAGCGACAACATCGGCAACGCCCTGTCCTTCTCGCAGACCCAGGACGGCTACCTGAAGAAGGTGGCCAAGGCCCTCGATCGCATGGGCGAGCTGGCGATGCTGGCCCAGGACAACACCAAGAGCGACGTCGATCGGGGCCTCTACAACAACGAGTTCACGAATCTCCAGAATTTCGTCAGCAGCAGCGCCTCCCGCGACTTCAACGGGGTGAGCATGTTCGGGGGCAACAGCTTCCAGGTCACCATCGACAGCGATGGCGCCATGTTCAACTACTCGGCGATCAACCTCACGACGACCACGTTCACCACGGTGACGGGCGGCACCACCGACATCGCCACCACCTCGAATGCGGCGACAGCCCTCACCCGCGTCAAGAGCGCCATCAACGCCCTGGCCTCCGAGCGGGCCACGGTCGGCGCCAACCAATCGGCGCTGAACATGTACCAGGAGCAGTTGGGCACCCTGAAGGACAACCTCTCGGCCGCCAACAGTCGCATCAAGGACATCGATGTGGCCGAGGAAAGCACCCACTTCGCCAAGTACAACATCCTCGTCCAGGCCGGCACGGCGATGTTGTCGCAGGCCAACGCCACCTCGCAGAGCGTCCTGCGCCTGCTGGGCTGATCCCGAGATTCCCGGCGTCCGGGGTGAGGAGGGGAGGTTGCCCGCCCCTCCTCCCCGGGCGGCGAGAGCTCCCTGAGCACTGCGGTTTCGTCCGCAAATCCCGCATCTGCAAATCCCGCGTCCGCAAATCCCACGTCCGGAAACAGGTCCTTTCAATGGCCCCGAAACCCGAACGAGTCCCGTCCACCCGATCCAGGACCCACCGATCTTTCCCCAACCCCTTTTTCTCCGTCGTGTGACGGATGGCGCAAGCCAAGCGGCCGGCCGCTGAAGCAGCCGGAACGGGTCCCAGGAGGTCACCCGCGAACCAAGACCTCCGGCGGCAAGGATGCCGTCTTGCAGAATGAACGAGCCCCGGAGACGGGGCGACTTCAAGGAAGGAGTCATACCTATGGTCATCAACACCAACTACTCGGCCCTGGCCTCGTCCAGGCAGCTGGGCGAATCGCAGACCCTGCTGAATCGCTCGCTGGCCCGGTTGAGCTCGGGATCCAAATTGATCAACCCGTCGGACGATGCGGCCGGATTCGCCGTGTCCACCCGCTTCGACGCCCAGATCAACCGGACGCAGGCGGCCGTCGACAACATCGGGAACGCGATCTCGTTCTCCCAGACCCAGGACGGCTACCTGAAGAAGGTGGCCAAGGCACTGGACCGCATGAGCGAGCTGTCCATGCTCGCCCAGGACAACACCAAGAGCGACACCGATCGCTCTCTCTACAACACCGAGTTCCAGAACCTCGGGGCTTTCGTCAACTCGACGGCGACGCGCGACTTCAACGGCGTCAGCATGTTCAGCGGCGCGGGCATCCAGGTGACGGTCAACAGCGAGGCGGTCTCGAACTTCAATTATACTTCGATCGACCTCGGGAGCTCGACCTACACCACCGCAACGGGTTCGACGCTCACGTCGACCACCAACGCGGCCACGGCCCTCACCAACGTCAAGGCAGCCATCAATCAGCTGGCCACGGATCGCGCCACGGTGGGTGCCAACCAAGCCGCCCTGAACATGTATCAGGAGCAGTTGGGTGTCTCGAAGGACAACCTGTCCGCCGCCAACAGCCGCATCAAGGACGTGAACGTCGCCGACGAAAGCACGAACTTCGCGCGGTACAACATCCTGGTCCAGGCGGGCACCGCCATGCTGGCCCAGGCCAACGCCAGTCCGCAGTCGGCCCTCCGCCTCTTGGGCTAAGCCCGAGGCAAGGGTTCGGTCCTGGGCGCGCCGTCTCGGGCGCGCCCAGGCCGGGAGGAGCGGATGACCTCCCTCCTCCGGCTTCCGGCCTCGGTCGCGAAGCACCGGATTCTTCGGGGAATCCACCGGGCTCGACCGGGACAGACGAGCCGGGGACGCAGCAATCAGTCCGCAGGAAGCATCGGCGGAGGCCTCCGAGAGGCCGATCGGAACGGCAGGCCCGGAGGTTTTCCGGAAGGCCCACAGTCGGTCTGCCTACGGATTGATTCCTGCGTCCAGGGCAATCAGAGACTCCCCGGCAGGGCTTCGGCCCGCCGGGGAGCTCTTCGTGGTCCGGGGCGGCAGACGCCGCGCCTGAGGGTTCCGAACCGGGGGCCTTTCGCGGTCTGTCTTGAAAAGCGGCCAAAAACGGGTGGGGAACCGCAGAAAGCGGCCCTGAAAACCCTTGGCCCTGCAAAGGGCCGCCGATAGTTTCCGTCTCCAGATTCTTATGGCCAAACTTTCGATCCGCGACCTGAACGTCACCGGCAAGCGCGTCCTGATGCGCGTCGATTACAACGTCCCGATGGAAGAGAAGGACGGCGTGATGGTGATCAACGACACCACCCGCATCAAAGAGACGCTTCCGACCCTCGAGCTGCTGATTTCCAAGGGGGCCCGCATCATCCTGGCGGCCCACCTCGGTCGTCCGGATGGCAAGCGCGAACCGTCGATGAGCCTGGCCCCTGTGGCTGCGAAGCTCGGCCAGATGATCGGCCGTCCGGTCGCCTTCGTGGACGAGACGGTCGGCGAGAAGGCCGAGGCCGCCGCCGCAGCGCTGAAGGACGGCGAGATCCTGGTGCTCGAGAACGTGCGCTTCCAGGCCGAGGAAGAGGCCAATGATCCGGTGTTCGCCGCCCGGTTGGCCCGGTTGGCCGATGTGTACGTGAACGATGCCTTCGGCGCCGCCCACCGCGCCCATGCCTCGACCAGCGGTGTCGCCCGCATCGTGAGGGCCTGGGGTGGCCAGGCCGCGGCCGGCCTGCTGATGGAGCGGGAGCTGAAGTTCCTGGGCGATGAACTCGAGAATCCGGCCCGTCCGTTCGTGGTCATCCTCGGCGGCGCCAAGGTGAGCGACAAGATCAAGGTCATCGACCGGCTCCTGGAGAAGGCCGACACCATCCTCATCGGCGGTGCCATGGCCTACACCTTCAAGCTGGCCCATGGCGGCAAGACCGGGAAGTCCCTCGTCGAGAAGGACCACACCGGTACGGCCCTGGCGGCCGAGGCCAAGGCGGCAAAGCGGGGTGTCTCGTTCCTGCTGCCCACCGACACCGTCATCGCCGACCTCAAGGACACCGGCAAGGTCAACAAGAAGGGCCGCCCGGTGTTCGAGTTCGTGAATCCGCGGGTCAACACCGGCGACATTCCCGACGAATGCGAGGGCTTCGACATCGGGCCCGACACCGTGCGGCGCTATTCCGAGGTGATCGCCTCGGCCAAGACCATCCTCTGGAACGGACCGATGGGCATGTTCGAGGATCCCCGGTTCGCCGCGGGCACCCAGGCCGTGGCCCAGGCCGCGGTCGAGGCGACCCAGAAGCACGGGGCCAAGTCGATCATCGGCGGTGGCGACAGCGTGAAGGCCGTCAACAAGGCCGGACTGGGAAGCCAGGTGACCTTCGCCAGCACCGGCGGCGGCGCCAGCCTGGAGTTCCTCGAGGGCATTCCGTTGCCCGGTGTCGTCGCCCTCGACGACCGCTGAGTGCCGGACGCAGACGGCCTCCCCGCGTGGGACCCAGCCCCTGGGTTCAACCTTCTTGGACACCCCCCCCGAGCGTTCCGACGCCGGCGGGGGGCGCCATCGACTACGCCGCGGCGGCGCGGGCGTACCGGGCGCGTGCCAAGGCATCGGTGAGTCGGTCTATGAACGGGTGCTGCGCGGGTTTCATTCGCTCCTTGGCGGCCGCCGGGCTGAAGAATCCGGCCCTGTCGATCTCCGGCCAGGAGGCCCAATTCCCGGAGCCCACCGGCCACTCGATGTCGACCCGATTGCTCTGGATGCCCTCGGCGGGATCCCACCGACCCTCGAAGGCCCAGGCGAAGACGGTCTTTCCGCCTCGTTGACGGATGGAACCCAGGTCGATGAACGGCGGGTTGCTGGTGATGCCCACCTCTTCGTTGAATTCCCGACAGGCCGCCTCGAGCGCGCTCTCGCCGGGCTCGATCTCGCCCTTGGGGATGGTCCAGATGCCGTGGTCGCGGTGCGGGAACCACGGTCCGCCCGGATGCGCGATGAAGACCTCTAGCGCACCGTCATGGATGCGGTACATCAGGAGGCCGGCGCTGACGCGGGAATGGGACATGATGCGGTGGAACGGCCCTGTGGGGCCGTGGGTCGGAGGTTCACACCCCGGGCTTGGGCATCCACCTCCTCCATTGGAGGCGATGTTATGCCATGGGTTTCCATGCGGCAACCCTCCCGTGCCGTTCCGTGTGGCAGGGCTTGGAACGGAGTGGCGGCGCAGTCGATCACCGCTTCCGGGTGGGGCGTTTTCCGGTGTTCCTGGTCGGAGCCGGTGCCAGGCCGAGTGCCTTGAACCGCTGGTCCACTTCCTTCAGGTGGAAGTCGAGCGAACAGAGGGACTCCAGTTCTCCGGCCTTGAAATGACCCGCCACCTCAGGGTCGGCCTTGAGCATCTCCAGGAAGTCGGCGTCATCACGACCGGCGTGCTTCACCTCCCAGGTCTTCATGGCGTTGCGCTGGACCAGAGCGTAGGCGTCCTCGCGGGTGAGGCCCTTGCGGATCAGGGCCAGCAGCACGGTCTGGCTGTTCCACATGCCCAGGCTCAGGCCCAGGTTCTTGCGCATGTTCTCGGGATAGACCAGCAGGCCGTCCATCAGGCGGGTGAGCAGGCCGAACATGTAGTCGAGCAGGGTACAGGAATCGGGGAAGATCACCCGTTCCACCGAGCTGTGGCTGATGTCGCGCTCGTGCCACAGCGCCACGTTCTCGAGGGCCGCGACGGCGTTGCCCCGGATCACGCGGGCCAATCCGGTCAGGCGCTCCCAGGTGATGGGGTTGCGCTTGTGCGGCATGGCGCTGCTGCCCTTCTGGCCCCGAGTGAACGGCTCCTCGGCCTCGAGGACCTCGGTGCGCTGGAGGTGGCGGAACTCGACGGCCCAGTGCTCGAAGCCCGAGGCCACCAGCGCCAGGCCGTTCATGAACTCGGCGTGGATGTCGCGCTGGATGACCTGCGTGGCGATGGGGGCCGGCCGCAGCCCAAGGCGCTCGCAGACGTGGGCCTCGACCGAGGGCGGCAGGTGGGCATGGGTGCCGACCGCGCCGCTGAGCTTGCCGAGGGCGACGACGGTGCGGAGATGCCGGAATCGGGCCAGCGCCCGGGAGAACTCCTCGTGCATCAGCGCCAGCTTCAGGCCGAAGGTGGTGGGTTCGCCATGGATGCCGTGGCTGCGGCCGATGCACGGGGTGCGCTGGTGCTCGCGGGCCCGGCGCGCGATGATGGTCAACAGTGCCTCCACATCGCGGATGAGCAGGTCGAGGCTCTGAACCATCTGGACGGCGAAGGCCGTGTCCACGATGTCGGAGCTGGTGAGGCCGAAGTGCAGCCACCGGCTGGCCGGATCATTGATGCGCTCGGTCACGGCCGTGGTGAAGGCGATCACGTCATGGTTCAGCACCTTCTCGAGCTCGCGTTGCCGGGCAAACAACCCGGCGGTGTCGCTTTTCCATGCCTGGCAGCCCTTCTGGATCTTGAGGAAATCCTTCTTGGGCACGACGCCCTGGGACACCAGCGCCTCGCTGGCGAACTCCTCGATGTCGAGCCAGAGGCTCAGCTTGTTCTCCTCGGACCAGATCGCCCGCATTTCGGGCCGTGAGTAGCGTTGAATCACGGGGCGATCATGGCCCCTTCGGCGCCTGAAGGCGAGACCGCTCCCGGGGTGCCGACGAGGGCGGCGATGGCCACGGCGTAACCCTCCCGGTAGGTGGGAAACTCAGGCCTCCACCCGAGCTCATCCCGGAGGCGACGGTTGGACACCCGCTTGTTCGTGTTCCCGCGCTTGCGGATCGGGATCGATCCGGGCGCGTCGGCCGGGTCGGCCATGGGAGGCAGCGGCCGGCCGGTGCTCTCGGCCAGGAAGCGCAGGAAGTCCTCCTGCAGTACCGGTTCGTCGTCGACGGCGTTGTAGATGCGCCCGGGTTGGCCGCGTAGCAGGACCGCCTCGAGCGCCGAGGCCACGTCGTCGCGGTGGATCATGTTCAACCAGCGGCCCGGCTCGCGACGGGCCTGGCCGGTGACGAATTGCCCGAAGAGATGCCCGCGCCCGGGGCCATAGATGCCCGCAACCCGGACGATCAGCGTGGGAACGACGCCGGAGCAATCCGCCTCGGAGAAGACCCTCTCCGTTTCGACGAGCACCCGGCCGGTCGCCTCGTCGGGTTCGGTGCGCGAGTCCTCGGTCACCCACGAACCGTCGGTCTGGCCATACACGCTGGTGCTCCCGACCGGGACGATCCGGCCCACCCGCCGGCCGCGCGCCCATTCGACCAGGTTCCGGGCCCCGCCCAGGTAGACCTCGCGGTAGGCGTCGACCCCACCGCGGCCCGACGCGGCGGCAACGACCACTGCGTCGAAGTCGCCCGGGATTTTCTCGAGATCCTGGGCCTTCGTGAGATCGCCCAGCACCGCCCGGATACCCGCCGCCGCCATCGACCCCTCCGGATCGCCCCGTCGACGCAGCCCCAGCACCTCGGCGCCGGACGACGACAACCGCCGGCCCAGGGCCAGGCCGACATACCCGCAACCGACGATCAGGATTCGCATGCGACATCCCGACCATTGCCCCCGCCGGGTTCCGGTCAAGCCCGTCCCCCGCCTTGCGTCGCAGGCCGACCGGGACAACGCTCCCGCTCAGCGCATGAGCTCCGTGCTTTCCCGACTGAACCCGTCCCTCGCCAGCCTTCCGGTCTATGTGCCGGGTCGGCCCATCGAAGAGGTCGCCCGCGAACATGGCCTCGATCCGTCCGGCATCATCAAGCTGGCCTCCAACGAGAACCCCTTCGGTCCCTCGCCCAAGGCGCTGGACGCCATGGAGGCGGTGATCCGCCAGTTGCACCTCTATCCCGACGGTTCGGCCTCGGTGCTCAAGCGCGCACTGGCTGACGTGCTGGGCGTCGGCACAGGGAACCTGATCCTGGGCAATGGATCCAATGAGATCCTGGAGTTCGTGGGCCATGCGATGATGCGTCCGGGGGTCGAGGTGGTGGTGCCGGAGTTCTGCTTCGCGGTGTACCCGATCGTGACGGCGCTGTTCGGAGCCACGCTGGTGACCGTGCCCGCCGTCGACTTCGGCGCCGACATCGACGGCCTGATCCGGGCGGTCACGCCGAGGACGGGCGTGCTGTTCCTGGCCAATCCCAACAACCCCACCGGGACGCGCACTTCGCGAGACGACATCTTCCGGTTGCTGCGCGAGGTCCCGAAAGAGGTGCTGATCGTGATGGACGAGGCTTACATCGAGTTCCTCGACGACCCGGTCGACCTGGTCCCGCAGGTTTTGTCGGGTGCCCATGAGAACCTGCTGCTGTGCCGGACCTTCTCCAAGATCTTCGGCCTGGCCGGCCTGCGACTCGGGTACGGCATCGCCAGCCCGGCCTTGATCGCGGCCTTCGAGAAGGTGCGACAGCCCTTCAACATCAACGCCATCGCCCAGGCGGGCGCGGTGGCTGCCCTGAGCGACGCCGATCACCAGGCCAGGACCCGCGAGAACAACCGGGTGGGCGTGGAGTACTACCAGTCTGCCTTCCGGGCCATGGGGCTGCCCTACGTGCCGTCCTTCGCGAATTTCGTGCTGGTGAAGACCGGTCGCGGGGCCGCCGTGTTCGGGGCCTTGCAGAAGCGCGGCATCATCACCCGGCCGATGGGCGGGTACGGATTGCCGGACTGGTTGCGCATTTCGGTCGGCACCCCGGCCGAGAACGCCCGGTGCCTGGTCGCCCTGCGCGAGGTTCTCGCGGCGGCAGGCCCGGCCTGAGGCCCCGGATTCGATGGCGACCGATCCTCCGACCCTTCTACACGACCTCTCCATGAACACCCCCGCGTCGCTCCGAGTCGAGAATGTGCCCGCGCGGCAAACACCCGCCCGGGCGCTGCTCGTCGTCCTCCATGGCCTCGGGGACTCGTCCCAGGGATGGTCGTGGTTGCCGGGCGAACTGCGACTGCCCTGGCTCGAGTACGACCTGGTAGATGCACCCGATCCTTATTACGGGGGCTATTCCTGGTACGATCTGCCCGGGGATGCCGGTCCGGGGGTTCGCCGCAGTCGCGAGCTCCTCAGCCGTTGGATCGACGGGCGCATCGCCGCCGGGTACCCGCCCGAGCGCATCGGAATCCTCGGATTTTCCCAGGGCTGCCTGATGACCTTCGACGTGGGTTGGCGTGTCCGCCAGAGGCTCGGGGCGCTGGTGGGCATCAGCGGCTACATCCACGACCCGGCCACGCTCCTCCGCGAGTTGGGCCCGGAGGCCCGAAGGGTTCCGGCCCTGTTCACCCACGGCACTCAGGATCCGGTGGTGCCCATGATGCCGGTCCGCGCCCAGGCGCAGGCCTTGAAGGAGGCCGGCTTGGACCTGGAATGGCGGGAGTTTCCCAAGGCTCACACCGTGGCGGGCGAGGCGGAGATCTCGGTGATCCGCGACTTTCTGACCCGGCACCTGGGCGGCTGAAGGTCTTCGGATGGAGGTCAATGGATCGCCCCAAAAATCCATCGGTGGCGGCTGTGCATCATCCACCGCTTCCAGGTTTTGACGCGGCGGCCGTCCACCGCGGACCGAGGTCGGAAGATCGCGGGTTGAAGCTG
>CAIOKD010000303.1 GCA_903858835.1 uncultured Verrucomicrobiota bacterium | reverse complement strand
GTGGTCTCGCCACCGACCAGGGCGATGCCGTGACGTTGTGCAAACTCGGCCATGCCCCGATACATCGATTCGACCCGCTCCGGGCAGAACCCGGCGGGCAGGCCGAGAGTAACGACGGCCGAGGTGGGCGTGCCGGCCATGGCGGCGATGTCACTCACCGCCCGCGCCAGGGCTTTGCGGCCCACCTTTTCCGCCGGAGTTTCCGACGTGAAATGGACACCCTCGACCACGGCATCGGTCTTGAAGAGCAGCTGTTGGCCGCTCGGCGGGGGTGTAAGCACCGCGCAGTCGTCACCCGCTCCCACCACCACGGACTCGTTCCGCGGGAGGAGCGATTTCAGGCGATCGATCAATTGAAACTCGTTCATGGGGCCGGCGGTGCCGTCGGCGTTGGGCGATTCTGGAGGGACTGGGGTTTCGGATCAGTCCAGGTTCTCGACCCGCAACATCACCGGGTTCGATTTGACCACCGGCAGTCGTCCGATCGCGGTCAGGGCCTTGCGGACCGCTAGGTTGCTGGCCGCGTCGAGCATCAGGATGACCGGGACGGTTTCGCCGGTATGCCCCTCGGGTTGAATGATGGATGAGATGCCGATCTTGGCCCTCGCCAACACCGTGGCGATGCGGGCGAACACGCCGGGCCGATCGGACACGTCGAGGCGCACGTAGAAGCGCGAGGCGATGGTGTCCATCGATGCCACCTTGCCCTGGCCATTGTGGGTGACGAACGGGGGCACGCGGTGGTGGTTGCCGGCCCGCAGATCGAGCGCGGCGTCGGCGAGGTCGCCCAGCACCGAACTGGCGGTGGGGTCTTGGCCGGCACCGCGCCCGTAGAAGAGCGTGTCGCCGACCGTGTCGCCCCGGACGGCCACGGCGTTGAAGGCGTGGTTCACCGAAGCCAGCACATGGGTGTTGGGGACCAGCGCCGGATACACCGACACCTGGATGCCCGAGGCCTGACCATCGGTCGCTCCCTTCTTGGTCTTCTTCGCTGCGGCCGATGCGGGGGAGGCGATCGGTTGGATGATGCCCAGCAATTTGATGGTGTAGCCCAGTTGTCCCGCGAACTGGATGTCGAGCTTGGAGATGTGGCGGATGCCCTCGGTGTGGATGGTCTCGGGCCGGACCCAGAATCCGTGGGCCAGGGAGGCGAGGATCCCGATCTTGTGCGCCGCATCGTGGCCGTCGACGTCGAGTGAGGGTTCGGCCTCGGCGTAGCCCAGGCGCTGGGCGTCGGCCAGCACCTCCGAGAACTCGGCGCCTTCGAGCTTCATCCGGGTCAGGATGTAGTTGCAGGTGCCGTTGACGATGCCGGCGATGCGCGTGATCCGGTTGCCGGCGAAGGATTCGCGGAGGGCCTTGATGATCGGGATGCCCCCGGCGACGGCCGCCTCGTAGTAGAGGTTGGTCCCGTGCTTCGCGGCCAGGGCGAAGAGTTCCGGGCCGTGGGCTGAGAGCAGCGCTTTGTTGGCGGTGACCACGGGTTTGCCGAGTTTAAGGGCTGCGCGGACCACCTCACGAGCGGTGGTCACGCCCCCCATCAGTTCCACCACCACCTGGACCTTGGGGTCGTGGACCACCTCGCTCCAATCGCCGGTCAGCACCGACGCGGGCACTGTGAAACCGCGGGAACGCTTTGGATCGCGAACGGCCATGCGCACGACGTTCAGTCGCAGACCGAGGCGTGCGGCCATGAGGTCGCCATTGCGTTGAAGCGCTTGCCACACGCCGCCGCCGACCGTGCCACCACCGACCAAACCCAGGTTGATCTGATCCATCATAGAAGCGGTGACAATGCCCCCGGGCGGCATCCGGGAACAACGGGGTTTTTTGGTAGTGTCCGAGTTCTCCCGGGCCCGCTGAGGCTCGGGTCAGTCGATACTGACCTCTCCCGAGACAGCAGAGGGCGCCGGCAGTTCTCGAACCGTCTCGGCGCCGGCGTAGCCGAAGCCCGGGCCGGTGAGCGTGGAGAGGTCCACGCAGCCGTCGCGCCGGCGGTACAGTCCGGGGTGGACCGTGGCCTCGAGGTCGCTGGCCGCCGGATAGAATTGCATGGCGTTGGTCTCGACGCCCCGGAGCGTCGGCAGGTGAGCGGCCAGCAGGCAGTGCGGGATCTGGGCCAAGCGGGGATTGGTCAGGTCCTGGACCATCAATTGCAGGCCGTGGGCCCGGGCCCAGGCGGCCGAGAGCAGGGCCCCGGTCTGGGTCTTGCAGGTCTTGAGGGCGACCCCGGTCCAGCCGAGTTCGCGGCCGAGTCGCACCAGTCGCCAGTCGTGCGCGCTCTCGTCGAGGAAGAGCGGCTTGCGCCGGCTCACCTCGTGGACGGGGATCGGGTGCGCCTCGAGATCGTAGGGGAAGGGTTGCTCGACGTAGGTCAACGCCGCGAACAGGTCGGGATGGTCGCGTTGAAGTTGATCGAGGATGCCGCAGACGTAGGCGGGATCGCGCACCGTGCAGTTGAAGTCGGCCGTGAGGTCGGTGACACCCAGAGGCAGTCCGATGCGGCCGACGCGGACGAGGCGCTGGTAGTCCCAGTCGGCGTCATTGCCGCGCAGCTTGATCTTGAGGCAGCGCAGGGAATCCCGCGCGATCCAGTCGGCCAGCAACACCGGGTGCCCATCGTCGGGCTCCGAGCCGGTCAACTCTCCACGGTCGATGGGGTCCAGCCCGCCGACCAGGTGCCAGGCCTCGAGGCGTTCGCGCCGCTGCGGCAGCAGACACTCGGCCAGGGGGCGGCCTTCGAAGGAAACGTCGGTGCCGGGCGCCGGCGTCAGGAACCGGTCGAGGCTTTCATCCAAGATCCCGGGTTGCAGGATTTCGAAGGCGGTCCGTTCCACCAAACGGCCGAAGGCATCGTGCAGGGCGAGGTCGAAGGCGGAATTGCAGACGAGGGCCGCGAGGTGGGGCAGGGGTTCGAGCCCCTCGACGCTGCGCTCCGCGTTGAAGGCCGCTTGCAGACGGGGCAATTCCGAGCCGTTGAACGCATCGCCCAACCGCATCGGGTGTCCAGTTTCGGCGAAGGAATTCCAGGCGGTCGCCAGCGTCCGGCAGAAGTCCTGGAGTGCCTGGTGCCGGTGGGTGTAGGGCAGGGAGGACGGCCAGACCCACTGGACGCTCAGCGGGGTCTCTCCCCAGCCCGAGGCCGAGCGACCGTCGGAGCCTCGCACGGTGATCCGTACCCGGGCGCAGGTGACACTGGTCAGGGCCTCGGTCCCGAACTTCAACGGCACCCGGGTGGTGACGGGCAGGAACCACAGGGCGACTCCGGTGACCTGGCAGGTGGAGGTGGGCATGGCGAGAAGGACCTGGAATGGAATGCGATCTGGGGACGCGTTCGTCGAGCCGTTGCCGGGTCACGGGCGGCT
>CAIOKD010000302.1 GCA_903858835.1 uncultured Verrucomicrobiota bacterium | reverse complement strand
TGCGGGCGGCCAGACCGTGGACGTTCTCCAGGAACATCGCCTGACGCTGGCCGTTGGCCCCCACCACGAGGTTGTGGAAGCTCAGGGAGAGTTCGACGATCGGATTGAAGCCAGGGAAGGAACCGTAACGGGGCCACATCTCCTCGACGAGGATGCGGCTGTGGCCGGAGCCGAAACAATGCACCATGCGGCCAGCGAGGATGGTCTCAGCGAAGAGGTTCGCGGCCTCCGCGATGGTCTCCTCTTGGGCGACGGCCGAGTCCAGGAGACTGCGGCACTGGTCAAGATAATCAGCGATCACGGACGGAACCCTATCAGGAAGCCCCCATGGAAGTGGATGCCAAAGATTGGCCATCGCCCGGGCCATCGCCGGGGTTGCATCCGGAGCCGTGACAAAACCACACTGTGGGACCACCCGATCCCATGACCGGACCCTTTTCAACAGCGCGGTTTTCCGCAGGATTCGCCCTGGCCCTCGGTCTGTCCCTGGGGCTCTGGTCGCTGGGAAACCGGGGCCTCGCCGCCGAGGGGGCCGTGCCCCTTCCGGCCGACCACGCCGAGCGTTTTTCCCGGGGGCTCCAGCAGTTCGAGCGGAACATCCGTCCACTGCTGACCACCCACTGCTTGAAATGCCATGGGGGCGAGAAGATCGAGGGGGATCTGAGCCTCGCCACTCGGGAAGACCTCCTGAAAGGCGGGTCCGAGGGTCCTGCGGTCCGCCTCTTCGACGGACCGGGCAGCCGGCTCGTCCGGTTGGTGGCGCACACCTTAAAGCCCCACATGCCCGCCAAGGCCGAACCCCTGCCCGAGGCGGCGGTCCGGACCCTGTCGGAGTGGATCGACAACGGCGCCCCCTATGACGGCTCGCTGATCGCCCAAAACCCGGAGGGAACCGCCGGCAAGGGAGGCGGTGCAACCCCGTCCAAGTCGGATCCCAAGGCACCGCGCCCCTTCACCGGCTGGCCCTTCCAACCGCTAGCCTCGATCACCCCTCCGGTCAGCCCGGGACCGGGTCGGAACTCCGACAGATCCACTCCTGCTCATCCGGTGGACCGATTCATCGAGGCCCGCTTGGCGGAGAAGGACCTGACGCTCAACCCGGAGGCCGACCGCCGCACGCTACTTCGCCGGGCCTCCTTCGACCTGACCGGATTACCCCCGGCCCCGCAGGCGCTGGAGGCGTTCGCGAGCGATGCGGCACCCGGAGCCTGGGAGCGGGCCATCGACCGCCTGCTGGCCCGACCGCAGCACGGAGAGCGCTGGGCCCGTCACTGGCTGGATGTGGCCCGATTCGCGGAAAGCTCCGGCTTCGAGCACGACTACGACCGCCCCGGGGCGCACCATTTCCGGGACTTCGTCATCCGGGCCCTCAACGCCGACATGCCCTACGACCAGTTCGTGCAGTGGCAACTGGCCGGCGACGAATTCGAACCGGAGAATCCGCTGGCGCTCATGGCCACCGGGTTCCTCGGCGCGGGGGTGTTCCCCACCCAGATCACCGCCAATGAAGTGGAGCGGACCCGCTACGACGCCATGGACGACATGCTGTCCACCACGGCCTCGGCGATGCTGGGCCTCACCGTGGGTTGCGCCCGGTGCCATGACCACAAGTTCGACCCGATCTCGACGCGCGATTATTACCGGCTGCTGTCCACCTTCACCACCACGGTCCGGAGCCAGCGCTCGCTGGACCTGAACCCCGACCAGACCCGTCGGCAGCAGGCCGCGTTCGATGCGGAACATGCTGTCCATCTCGCCGAACTGGGCCGATACGAAAAGGGCGAGCTCCCGGGACGTTTTGAGGCGTGGCTCCAGTCCGGAGCGGTGGGCAGGACTCGGGCCGACTGGGAACTCCTCGAGGCCCCGGAATGGAAATCCCAGAGCGGAGCGACCTTCCGCGCGATGGGTGATGGTTCCTTCCTCGCCGGGGGCAAGAACGCCGATCAGGACACCTACACCTTCACCGGTCACACCTCCAGTCCGACACTGCGCTCCTTGAGGCTGGAGGCGTTGCCCGACCCCTCCCTGCCCCACGGCGGCCCCGGCCGGGCCGACAACGGCAACTTCGGCCTGAGCCGCATCCGGGTCTACGCCCAACCGATGTCGGGAGGTGAGCGCCGGGAGGTCCGACTGAGCCGGCCCCGGGCCACCTTCGAACAGAACTCCGGCAACCTTTCCATCGCCGGATCGCTCGACTACGACCCACACACCGGCTGGGCGGTGGATCCCAAGTTCGGAACCCGACAGGCCGCGATCGTGGATTTCGAATCCCCGATCGGCATGCCCGGCGGCGCACGGTTGACCGTGGAACTCGAGTTCCGGGTGAACACACGACACCACATCGGGCGGCCGCGGCTCTCGGTGACCTCGATGGCTTCGCCGCCCTTCGATTCTCAGGGCATCCCGGCGGGAATCGCCGCCCTGCTCGAGCGGATCAAGACCCCCGGCCCGGGTGCCGCGACACTCTCGCTCACCGAGCGGACCACCCTGATGGACTGGTGGAAGCCCTCCGACGAGGGCTGGAGCCGGATCCACGCGCGGGTCGAAGACCATGCCAAACTTCGTCCCAAGCCGGTCCTGACCCAGGTGATGATGTGCGGCGAAGGATTCCCCGCCATTCGCATGCACACCCAGGGCGGGGACTTCCTGCCCGAGACCCATTTCCTCCACCGGGGCAGCACCGACCAGAAACGCGGAGTCGCCCCGCAGGGTTTCCTGCGTGTGCTCATGAAAACGCCGGAGGGCGAGACCCGGTGGCGATGGCAACCGCCCTCAGGGGCTCCCTATTCAGGCAGGCGACGCTCGCTCGCCCTCTGGATCACCGATCCCTCCGAGGGCGCCGGCCACCTCCTCGCCCGGGTGATCGTCAACCGCCTTTGGCAACACCATTTCGGCCAGGGCCTGGTGGCCACGCCCAACGATTTCGGGGCGCAAGGAACCAAACCATCGCATCCCGAATTGCTGGATTGGCTGGCCGGGGAACTCATCCGAGGCGGATGGCGACTCAAACCGATGCACCGGTTGATGATGACCAGCCATGCCTACCGCCAGTCCTCAGACCTCCCTCAAGCGAAGGTCCAGCGCGACCCGGACAACGCGCTGGTGTCACGCCGCGTGCCCACACGACTCGAGGCGGAATCCATCCGCGACACCCTGCTCTGGATCACTGGAGCCCTCGACGCAACGCCCTTCGGGCCCGGCACTCTCGATGAATCCAGCCGTCGTCGGAGCATCTACTTCACGGTCAAGCGCAGCCAATTGATCCCGGCGATGCAGGTGTTCGATGCGCCGGAACCCCTGGTAAGCCAGGGCACCCGACCGGCGACCACCGTCGCGCCCCAGGCCCTGTGGCTCATGAACAACCCCCAGGTTCGGCGCTGGGCAGCACAGTGGGCCAAGGACAGTGCGGGCCCGTCAGCCGATGCGGCCCGGTGGGTGCCCCTGACCTACCAACGGGCCCTGCAACGGCCTCCGACCGCGGTGGAGTCCAAGGCTTCCATCGAATTCCTGACCCGGCAGACCGATCATTACCACAAGGCCGGTACCGCCGATCCGGAACGGCTCGCGGCGACCGACCTCCTACACGCCCTTCTCAGCCTGAACGAGGTGATCTATGTCGACTGAAGGCCGCTCCCACTCCGCCCTCCGACCCAACCACCTGCCCGGTGGTCTACGATGGTTTTCCGCCCTGGCAGCCCTGTCCTTCCTGCTCCTGTCCTGCACGATCGGCCAAGGGGCGACCTCAGGCCGGGCGGGATCCGGAAAGGATCTGCTGAACGTGGTGTTCATCCTGGCCGACGACCTGGGCTGGGGAGAGTTGGGGTGCTATGGCCAACAGAAGATCCCCACGCCCCACCTCGACCAGTTGGCCTCCCAAGGCATGCGATTCACCCGGCATTACAGCGGTGCTCCGGTGTGCGCCCCGTCCCGGTGCGTCCTGCTCACCGGGCGTCACCTAGGGCATGCGGAGATCCGCGGCAACCTCCAGGCCCAGACGGCCTTTCCGCAGTTCACCGAGGGGCAGTATCCCCTCAGTGCGCGGGCACTGACGGTCGCCCAGGTTTTCCGGAAAGCGGGGTATGCCACGGGGGCCATCGGCAAATGGGGCCTGGGCCCGGTGGGCAGCACGGGCGACCCGAACACCCAGGGATTCGATCTCTTCTTCGGCTACAATTGTCAGGCGGTGGCCCACAGCTATTACCCGTCCCACCTGTGGCGGAATGCCGAGCGGATCCCGCTCAACCAACCGGCGGTCCCAGGCCACCGGCCGCAACCCACCGGTGAGGTCCGCATCGAAGGCAAGACGGCCGAGCACTACGCCCCCACCCGGATGGTGACCGAGGCCGAGCGCTTCATCGCCGAGCATCGGAGGGACCGGTTTTTCCTGTACCTGGCCTTCATCGAACCCCACGTGGCGATGCATCCCCCGAAGGCGTCGGTCGATCGGTTCCCGGCCTCGTGGGACGACGAGCCCTACCGGGGCCAGAACGGCTACCTGCCCCACCCGCGGCCCCGGGCGGCCTACGCGGCCATGATCTCGGACCTCGATGACCATGTCGGCCGAGTGATGAAGGCCCTGGAGTCGGCCGGGCTGTCCGACCGCACGCTGGTCGTCTTTTCCAGCGACAACGGCACCACCCATCCGGCCGGCAAGAACCCCCGCTTTGGCACGGGCGGCGTCGACTCCGCCTTCTTCAACAGCACCGCTGGCCTCCGGGGCTTCAAGGGCTCGGTCTACGAAGGCGGCCTGCGGGTCCCCCTGATCGTCCGGCTTCCCGGACGGATCCCGGCGGGTTCGGTGAACGATCGCCCCAGTTATTTCGCCGACTGGTTTCCGACGCTCTGCGAGGCGGCCGGACTGAAGACCCCCCGGGGCCTGGATGGCCAGAGCCTGTGGCCTCAACTGACGGGCCGCACCGTCAACAAGCCCCACCGCCCGATGGTCTGGGTCTTCCCCGAATACGGCGGCCAGGTGGCCGTGCGGATGGACGACTTCAAGGCCGTCCGCCAGCGGCTCAAGACACCCGAGCCGGGACCCTGGGAACTCTACGACCTGAAGGCCGATCCGAACGAACGGTCCGATCTGGCATCCCGGCACCCCGATCTCATCGCCCGGGCCCAGGCGATCCTGCGCGACCAGGTCCACGAGAACCCGGTCTTCCCCGTCCCCATCCCCGGCCCTCGACCGAAGAACTCCACCGCACCATGAACCCGCATCCCGCAATGAACGGCCTCCTCTCCCGGCGCGACCTGCTCCGCCGCGCCGGCCAGGGAGCCGGACTGCTGGCCCTGGCCGGACTGCTCGACGACAGCCGACTGCTGGTGCCCCGGGCCCTGGCCGCCGGATCGATCGACCCCTTGGCGCCTCGGCCGCCCCAGCTCCGGACGCGGGCCAAGTCGGTGATCTGGCTCTTCATGAACGGCGGACCGAGCCAGGTGGACACCTGGGACTACAAGCCCGAGCTGATCCGCCGGCACGGAGAGGAACTGCCAGGCTTCGACAAGCGCACGGGTTTCTTCACCGAATCGGTGGGGCCACTGATGAAATCGCCGTTCGCCTGGGCCCAGCACGGCCAGAGCGGCACCTGGGTCAGCGACCTCTTCCCGAACCTGTCGCGGCAAGTGGACAAGATGGCCTTCCTGCACTCCTGCCACACCGAGTCCAACAACCACAGCCCGGCGCTCTTCATGATCAACACGGGCTCGACCCGCATGGGGTTCCCGTGTGTCGGCTCCTGGATGACCTACGGCCTGGGCAGCGAAAGCCGCGACCTGCCCTCCTTCGTGGTGATGAGCGACCCGCTCGACCGCGGACTGCCCAAGGGACAGGCCAGCAACTGGGGCGCCGGGTTCCTGCCCAGCGTGTACCAGGGCACCTGGCTGCGGCCCAAGGGCGATCCGATCGACAACCTCCACCGGCCCGCCGGCATGGATGCCGAGGCCCAACGCGCCCAGTTGGACCTGATGCGGTCGCTCAATCAACACCACCTCGCCCAGGCCGGATCCGAGAGCGACCTGGGGGCGCGGATCGAGAGCTTCGAATTGGCCTACCGCATGCAGACGGCCGCGCCGGAGGCCTTCGGCATCGAGCGCGAGCCCGAGCATCTCAAGCGGCTCTACGGACTCGATCAAGCGCACTGCAAACACTTCGCCGCCCAGTGCCTGATGGCGCGCCGCATGGTCGAGCGCGGGGTCCGCTTTGTTCAGATCTACTCCGGAGGCATGGACAACCAGCGCAGCTGGGATGGCCATGAAGACATCGTGGGCAACCACCGGGGCTTCGCCCGCGAGACCGACCAGCCTATCGCCGGACTGCTGACCGACCTCGAGCAGCGCGGGTTGCTCGGCGAGACCCTGGTGATCTGGGGCGGTGAGTTCGGCCGATTGCCCGTCTCGCAGAAGGGCGGCAATCCGGGCCGAGACCACAATCCCCACGCGTTTACCTATTGGATGGCCGGCGGCGGGGCCAAGGGCGGCGTGCACCACGGCGCGACCGATCCCTTCGGTCACAAGGCCGCGGTCGACAAGGTGAGCGTCAACGACCTCCATGCCACCATCCTGCACCTCATGGGGCTCGACCATGAGCGACTGACCTTCTTCAGCAACGGGCGCAACTTTCGCCTGACCGATGTGGGCGGCGAAGTGGTCCGCTCGGTCGTCGCCTGAGGAGGCGCGACCGGGAGGCCGTCGAAAACAGGGAGTTGGATTCCGGGAATTTCGGGCCCATCCTGAACGGAGTTCCAACGGAGCCGCGGAGGGAATCGTTCCGGGGCCGTCTGGAACCGATCTCCCATCCATGTCCTTGAAACGCACTCCCCTCTTCGCAGCGCACCTGCAACTCGGCGGCAAGCTCATCGAGTTCGGAGGCTGGGAAATGCCCGTCCAGTACACCTCGATCGTCGAGGAACACCATGCCGTCCGCCGCGCCGCCGGCGTCTTCGACATCAGCCACATGGGTGAGGTCTGGTTCGAGGGCCCGCGCGCCCTGGATTTTCTTAATGGGCTGCTCACCAACGACCTCCGCAAACTGACCGTCGGCCTCGGCCAGTACACCCACCTGTGCCTGGAAAACGGTGGCACCATCGACGACTTGTACGCCTACCGGGTGGCCGACGAAACCTGGTTGCTGGTCATCAACGCCGGCCGCATCGACGCCGACGTCGCCTGGTTGGAGGCCCGATGGAACGCCTTCGCCCACCGTGATGGCGTCCGCATGGATCACGCCTCGGCCACCACCGGTGCCATCGCCATCCAGGGCCCCCGGGTGGTCGAATTCATCGACGCCCTGTTCCCATGCAACTCCCTGGCCGGCACGGCAGGAGTCCCCGCCTCGGCGCTGAAGAAGAACCAGATCGGCCGTTGGGACCGGGACGGTCAACCGGTTTGGGTGGCCCGCACCGGCTACACCGGCGAGGACGGATTCGAGGTCGTGGCCCCCAACGCCCTGCTCGAACGGCTCTGGAACGACAGCCTTGCCGCCGGTGCGGCCGTGGGCATCCGCCCCTGCGGACTCGGGGCCCGCGACACCCTGCGCACCGAAGTCTGCTACCCGCTCTACGGCCACGAACTCGACGAGCAGACCTCTCCCGTCGAGGCCGGCCTGGGCTTCTTCATCGCTTGGGATAAGGGCGACTTCATCGGGCGCACGGCGCTGCTGCAGCAAAAGGAGAAAGGCTCATCCAAGAAGTGCGTCGCCTTCCGGATGACCGAGAAGTCGGCCCCGCCCCGCCCTGGGTATCCGGTGGTCGTGGCTGACGCGACCGTGGGCACCGTGGTCAGCGGCACCCAGAGCCCCAGCCTGAATGCCGGCATCGGCCTCGCCTACGTCCCCCCGGCCCTGGCCACGCCCGGCACCGCCCTGCAGATCGAGATCCGCGGCAAACGCTTCGCCGCCGAGGTGGTCAAGAAACCGTTCTACAAGAAGGCCTGAACTCCGGAAATCGAATCAGGGTCCGCACCGAAACCCTCGGAGCAGACCCTGTTTTCTTGGAACCCGTCGTCGAAGACGGGGCGCCTGTTTCAGCGACCGAATCAGTGAACCAATTGCAGGTTCCCGGCGAGGCCCAGGAACTTGAGGGTCCGGATGAGGATCCAGGTCAGGTCCAACTGGTACCAGCGCAGGCCATGCCGCGCCGACTGCGGATGGGCATGGTGGTTGTTGTGTCAACCCTCGCCCAAGGAAACGACGGCAACGGCCGCGTTGTTCCGGCTCTCGTCGCGGGTCTTGAACGGCCGGGTTCCCCACAGGTGGCAGATCGAATTCACGCTCCAGGTGGCATGGTGACCCATGAACACGCGGGCCAAGCCGCCCCAGAGGAATCCGGTGAGCGCGCCCATCCAGCTCTGGGTGATGAGTCCACCGAGGATGCCCGGCAGGATCAGTCCGGTCAGCGCCCACCACACGAAGCCGCGATGGACCACGCGGGCCACCTTGTCTCGGGAAAGATCGGGAAGGCTGCGGACCGCCATGGCGTCGGCACCCCGGAACATCCATCCCATGTGGGCGTGCCAGAAACCCAGCATCAGTCCCTTCATGCCCTCACCGTGTTCATGCGGGGAATGGGGGTCACCCTCGACATCGCTGTGCTGATGATGACGACGATGGGTGGCGACCCAGAAGAACAGAGGCCCCTGGACCGCCATGGAACCGGCGATGCCGAACAGCGCGCGGATGAATGCGGGGCAGGTGAAACTACGATGGGTGAAGAGCCGATGATAGCCGCCGGTCACCCCGAAACCCGCGATCAGATACATGATCACGAAAAGGATGACATCGAGCGGCCGGAGGATCCGGTTCCAGGCGAGCACGGCGGCCGACATGAAGCCGATCCAGGGGACCAGCACAGCCACCAGGGTGAAGATCTGGGTGCGACGGACGCCCGCACCCGCGGGAGATGTTTCTTTCTGACGGGTCACTGTCGGGAAATGTGCGCTGAAGGATGCACCAGAACGAGCCTTTTCCTCAAAAAAGTGGTTTGGCAAATCGCCACCCCACCCGGAACGAGCCCGCTGTTGTAACGAACTTCTTCATTCCACCGTTACACCGAGGCGGCGGTCGGATGGATCCAGGGGTTGCGATAGGGGCGAGCCAGCAGGCCATTGGCCTCGGCATCCCCAACAATGGTGTGCGTCTTGGGATCCCACCGCAGGGTGCGCCCACCCAACTTCTGCGAAAGGTTCGCCAAGATGCACGACGCAGTCGAAATGTGCCCCTGCTCGATGTCGGCCACGGGCTTCGCCCCGCTCTTCCGGCAATCCAACAGGTTGCGCATATGACCGCGGATGGCCGGGGCGCAGTGCTTCTCGAGGTCCTTCTCGGTCTGATCCTCCGGGTACTGGTCAAGTTCCATGCCCACGTCCTTGTGCACCGGGTTGCCCCCGCCCTGCGGCGTGTAGTCGTAGCCGAAGACGCTGGCGCGAAGGGTGCCCTTGTCGCCGTAGAAGGTCGCGCTCCAGGGGTACTTGGGATCGCCACCCTCGCCCCAGGTGCGGTGGGTCCAGCGGACCTGGAGGTTGCCGAAGTCGAAGGTCGCCGCCTGCGTGTCGGTGATGTTCGCCCGACTGGCCTTGTCGATCAGGATGCCGCCATTGGAACTCACCGAGATCGGCCATCCGAGGTCCATCATCCAGCGGACCGTGTCCAGCATGTGGATGCACATGTCGCCCACGATGCCGTTGCCGTACTCCATGAAGGCCCGCCAACCGCGCGGATGGACCATCTTGTTGTAGGGCCGCATCGGCGCCGGGCCGGTCCACATCTCGTAGTCGAGCCACTCCGGCGGGGCGGTATCGGGCGCGGTGGCCAGCGTGTCGCGCGCACGCATGTGCCAGTAACAGCAGATCTCCACCGTGCCGATGGTGCCCAGCTTGCCCTCGCGCAGGATCCGGTCGCGGGCCTCGATCAGATGCGGCGTGCTGCGACGCTGAGTGCCCACCTGCACCGTGCGACCGTACTTTCGCGCGGCCGCCAGCATGGCCTGGCTCTCGACGATGTCCACACCCGTGGGCTTCTGCACGTAGATGTCGGCCCCCGCCTTGCAGGCCTCGATCATCGGCAGCGCGTGCCAGTGGTCGGGCGTCCCGATGAGCACCAACTCGAGATCCTTCTCGGCGAGCATCTTCCGATAATCGCCGTAGGTCCGGGGCTGCTTGCCCGACTTCTGCCGCTGGGCCACCAGCGTGGCAGCGTCGGCGAGCATCCGGCGATCGACATCGCACAACGAGACCACCTCCACCGGGGCCACCTGGATCAAGCGCAGCAGGTCGCACTTGCCGTACCAACCGGTCCCGATCAGGCCCACCCGGAGCGGTTTTTCCTGGGCGAAGGTCGTGGGAACGAAGGTCGCGGCCGACAGGGCTGCGCCCGCTTGGAGGAACTTGCGGCGTGTCATGAGCCAGTGCTAGACGCTCGAGCCCTCCAACTCAAGCCCCGGCTGCCCTTACCCGCTGGTCCCAGGACACTTTGAACCTGTCACTCTGTTTAATACCCCAGCGAACCCACCAAAGGCGTCCGCCCTGCCCCTACCCAAACACCCACCCGATACTTTGAACCTGTCACTCTATTTGATTTGATATCATATCAACGCATCAGGATTTATTGATTTGACTCTTGATTCCCCACCGAGTCCTCCCACACTCGGCGGCAATGATCCGCCACATCCACGAAATCCACCGGGAGAACGCCGGACGGGGTCGCCCCTCGTATTCCATCGAGTTCTTCCCGCCCAAGACCGAGGAGGGAGAGCGGGCATTGTTCGAGAAAACCCTGCCCGCGCTTGTCGCCGCCAAGCCGGATTACTGCTCGGTGACCTACGGCGCCGGCGGATCCACGCGCGAGAAGACGTTGGGGATCGTGGAACGCATCCAGCGAGACTTCGACCTGACCACCATGATGCACCTGACCTGCGTCAACGCGTCAAAGGCCGAGCTCGGTTCGGTCATCGGCGAGGCCAAAGCTCGAGGCGTGAAGAACATCCTCGCCCTGCGCGGCGATCCTCCCGGAGGCACGGGTGAATGGGTGCAGACCGAAGGCGGATTCCGGTACTCTTCGGAACTGGTGGCCTACCTCCGGGAGATCGGCGACCTGAGCATCGGCACGGCGGGCTTCCCCGAGGGCCACATCGCACAGACCGAGGGCAAGCTCCGCGACTGGCACCACCTCGCCGACAAGATCCGCCAAGGAGCCCATTTCGTGGTGACCCAGTTGTTCTTCAACAACGACGACTACTTCGCGATGCGCGACCACCTGAGCAAGACGCTTGGCGTGGATGTTCCGCTGATCCCGGGCCTGCTGCCGGTGGTGGCGCGCAACCAGACCAAGAAGTTCACGGCCCTGTGTGGAGCCCGGTTGCCCGAGCGGTTCCTCTCGCGACTCGAGGCCCTGGGCGACGACGACGCGGCCGTGACCGCCTTTGGCATCGAGTATTGCACCGAGCAGATCGAGGCGTTGATCCGCGGCGGCGCACCCGGGGTGCACTTCTACACGCTGAACAAGGCCCACTCGACCCTTCAGATCCTCAGGAATCTGGGCCACGCCTGAGGCCAGCGGCACTCCCATCACCTCCATCCTCTTCGACCCGATGATCTCTCGCCTCGGCCGTCTCCCGCGCCTGTCGTTGCTGTGCGTCCTGTCCCTGCAGATCGGAGCCTCGAGCCTCGGGGCCGACTCGGAATGGCGACCCTGGGCCGAAAAGATCAACGCTCGACTGGTCGACAGCCTGACCCAGCCCCAGCGATCAGCCCTGTCGACACCCCCGGTGCGACTGATCGAAGGAAAGACCCCGAGCGTGGCAGCGGTGGGGCACCAGGTGGTGGTGAGCGATGCGGCCCTGGAACTGTGGTCGCGATTGGCCCTGGCCATCGGTCGCGACGCGGCCTGCCCCGGGTACCTGGCCGAATTCCTGCGGCGGTGCTCCGAGGCACCGGAGGGTTTGGCCGCACTGCCCGATCCCGCCGAGATTCCGACCAAAAAGGCCCGCAAGCCGGTGGTCGATGACCGCAACCAACAACTGACGGCCTTCAACCAACTGGCGGCGACACTGATCGGCACCGAATTGGTCGAGGCCGCGATGTTCCCGACCACCGACGCTTCCCCCAAGACGGATTCGCAGGCCCGCCTCAGCGACGCCCAAACCTTGGACGCGCTGCGCGAGGGCACCCGCTTGGCGGCCCGCAGCGGGTACACCTCGGAAGCCCTCCAATCCCTCATCAGCGCCCTACCGACCGGGTCCCCCACGCCGGCTTGGGCCAACGCTTTCCTGCCCTCCCAACCCCGAGGCACGGCCCTCGCCAAGGAGATCAAGAAGGTCGAACGTAAGTCGCTGGGCCGATAGCCCTCGATGGCGACGACGGCGGATTGTTTCTGAGGAAACTTCGCCTTCCTCCTTGCCCTGAAGGCGATCATCCCGTATCTCATTGCTCCTCCGGATCGCGGGGTGGAGCAGCCCGGTAGCTCGTCAGGCTCATAACCTGAAGGTCCTAGGTTCAAATCCTAGCCCCGCAACCAACTTTCAGGCCGTTTTCCTTCGGGAAAGCGGCCTTTTTGTTTGGGCGAGGTTGTCAAATTTTGCCAGCCAGGGCGATGCCGCAATTCGACGGCACCATGAACTGATCCAAGGGCCAGAGCGCAAGTCAGGCAAGTCAGGCGCACGCGATCTCGTGGAACAGGAGATCCATCCGCTCTCCCGCGTCTCGCCCTACCCTGCAAGCGAGACTGCTGTGACTGCTTCTATCACCGGACACAAGGAACCGACCGAAGCCTCGTTAGCAGCCGCAGGACTGCGCACAACGATGCGGTCCGCTCATCATCCGCTGTCTGGGAGATGAGTGTCCAAAACGGACGCGCTTAATTTCTACTGATCTCGTTGACTTTATGTAGATTCCTATGGCTGGATAGGGATCAACATGACTTCCAATCCTACTTCCGTTCGTCGTGCTGCTGCTGCTCAACTCCGCTCCCCGCGCTGGGCTTTGCGAGGTGGGTCGTTGGGCCTGGGACTGTTGACGGCGGCGGCGTTGACGCCGGCTTCGGCGACCGATGGCTACTTCTCCAATGGCTACGGCATCAAGGCCAAGGGCCGCGCCGGCGTGGCGCTGACGGCCACCGATGATGCCTTCGGCGGTGCCAACAATCCGGCGACGGTCTCCGAGGAGTCTGACCGGATCGACATCGGCCTGGAGTGGTTCCGGCCCGAGCGCCGCGCGGAGCGGACCGGCCCGGCGGCCCCGTTCAATGGCGCGGTCACCAGCGACCGCAATGACTTCTTCATCCCCGAGATCGGCTACCGGCGGGGGCTTTCCCGCGACTTCGCCTTGGGCGTCGCCGTGTACGGCAACGGTGGCATGAACACCGACTATCCGGCGGGCCAACTGAACCTGGGACCCGGGGCCAGCGGCCTGAACTTGCTCGCCGGCCCGGGACACTTGGGAGTGAACCTCTCGCAGCTGTTTCTCACGCCGACGTTGGCTTGGAAATTCGCGCCGAACCAATCGATCGGCCTCTCGCCGGTGCTGGCCTACCAGCGATTCAAGGCCTACGGGCTGAGCGCGTTTTCCGCGCTGTCGCAGGCTCCGTCGGCATTGACCGACCAAGGGCCCGACGAGTCCTGGGGCGGCGGTGCCCGGATCGGCTACCTTTGGAACGTCTCGCAGTCGGTCTCCGTCGGCCTCACCTACGCGAGCCGCGTCTACACCACGGGCTTCGACCAATACCGCGGGCTCTTCGCGGGCGACGGTTCCTTCGATGTGCCGCAGACCGTGGGCGCCGGCGTGGGCTGGCAAGTGACCTCGGACCTGAGGCTCTCGGCCGACTACAAGTGGATCGACTACGCTCAGATCCAACCGGTCGGCAACGCTTTGAGCCGCCCCGGCCTGCTCGGTCAAAGCGGCGGCCCAGGCTTCGGATGGGAAAGCATCCACGTGGCCAAGGTGGCCGCCGACTGGAAGTTGAACGACACCTGGACGCTGCGGACCGGCTACGGCTACTCCGGAAACCCGGTCGGCCCGGAAGACGTGTCCTTCAACATCCTCGCGCCGGGCGTGGTCCAGCACCATGTCGCAGCCGGCTTCACCTGGACCCAGGGTCACCACGAGATCTCGGGCGCCTACCAGCACGCCTTCGAGAATTCGGTGACCGGCGACAGCTTCTTCACCGCCCTCGGCCTCGCGCCGGCCGGGACGCACGAGACGATTTCGATGTCGCAGGATTCCTTCGCGCTCCAATATAGCTACCGCTTCTGAGCCGACGGGCTGACCCGTCGCCCAGATCATCTCGAAATCCATGCCGAATGCGAATTACTGGCCGTGGTGGATGGGCGGCGTCGGCCTTGCGCTCGTCGCCGTCGGCTTTCCGCTGTTGAACCGAACCCCGCTGGGCGTCTCCGGAGCCATGGGCCGCCTGGTGGCCCTCCTGACTCCCGGGAAGACGCGGCCATCGTGCGACGATGAATCTGCGGCAGAGGGCGGCGAGGCTGCAGCCGTGGGCTGCGATCCGATACCGCCCATCGGGATCGATGCGAGTCGCCCTCCCGCTTGGAGAAGCCCGGTCTTCCTGGTGTCCATGCTGGTGGGCGGCTCCCTGGCCGCAGGCATCGGTGGGACCGAGTTCGGCGGCTCCGGCCTTTCGGTGGGCTTCCGCTCGTTGTTCGGCGACGGCGCCGGGGCGGTGGCCGCACTGTTCTTCGGAGGGCTGTTGGTCGGCTTCGGCACCCGCTGGTCCGGCGGCTGCACCTCCGGCCACGGATTGAGCGGCGTGGGTCGGCTCCAACCGGCCAGCCTCGCCGCCACGGGTGTCTTCTTCGGCACCGCCATCGTCGTGTCGTTCCTCCTCGAAAGGATGCTCCGATGAATCCCCTGCGTGTCGCCGTGCCGGGATTGATCCTCGGATTCGTCGTGGCCCGACTGGGCTTCGCCGACTTCGACGAGTTGCACCGGATGCTGATCTTCCGGGACCTCCGCCTTCTCTTGGCGTTCGCCCTCGCGGCGGGCCTGTCGATGGCCGCTTTCGCCGGATTGCGCCGCCGACTCCCCCTGCCGCCCGTCCGGTTCCATCGCGGCACCCTTCCCGGCGCGTTCATTTTCGGGATCGGCTGGGCGATCTGTGGCGCGTGCCCGGGCGTCGCCTTGATCCAGCTGGGCCAAGGGAAGGCTCTGGCCGCGGTCACGCTCGCCGGGATCTTCGCCGGAATTCTGCTGCACGATCGCTGGTTCCGCGCGAAGACCGCGACCGGAACCCCTCCGCCGTCCGCGGGCTGCTGATCGCCTCTTGGGTGGCAGTGCCCATAGGTTCGGCGATGCCGCCGGGGCCGAGTCAGCGGTCACCATTTCCATCGGTGGAGACCGCCACACCACGGTTTTGGTTCCCCGCGCGGCCCGGCCCTACTCCCGCGATAAGCAGGACCATCGGCCTTTTGGAGGTGCTGGAGAACCGCGGCAGCGCCGAAGGCGTGTAACTCGTCCACCTGGCTCGCCATGTGGACATCAACGTGCCCCAACTCTTCCTCGTGGTGAAGGCCGCAGAAACACCACGCCGGGTGCTGCATGGATTGAACCCGCACCCACCCCTGCCGTCCGGGGACGCCACTGGAGGGAAGGACGGCATGGCCTTCGATGCCTCGACCACGCAGAATGGCCGCCTATGACACCACTGGAGCGCGTCCTCCATTCGCCCTGGAGCTTCTTCAAGATCGCCGGCGCCACCTCGGTGGATGCCACGGTGCGCTACTTCCTCTTCGCAGGCATCGCCTGGGTCCTCGGCTACTGGTGGTTCCGCCAACGCTGGACCCACCGGAAGATCATCCCCAAGTTCCCGGGGTCTGCCGAGATCCGCCGCGAGATCGGCTACTCGCTGCTCACGCTGTTGATCTTCGGCCTGGTGGGCGCGGGCACGATCCTGGCCTCAAGGAACGGCTGGACCCGGATGTACTGGAGGCTCTCGGATCACAGCACGGCATGGTTCTGGGGGAGCATCGCCTGCACCATCGTGCTGCATGACACCTGGTTCTACTGGACCCATCGCCTGATGCACCATCCGCGGCTCTTCGCGGTGTTCCACCGGGTGCATCACCTCTCCAACAATCCCTCGCCCTGGGCCTCGTATTCGTTCGCGCCGGCCGAGGCGGTGGTCGAGGCGGGCATTTTTCCGCTGGCCGTGCTGGTGATGCCGATCCACCCACTGGCCTTCACGCTCTTCATGCTATGGCAGATCTTCTTCAACGTGATGGGCCACACGGGCTACGAGATCCACCCTCGATGGCTCATGGACACCTGGCTGGGCAAGCTCCTCAACACGCCCACCAACCACATCATGCACCACGAGAAGATGCGGGGTAACTACGGGCTGTATTTCAACGTGTGGGACCGCGTGATGGGTACCAACCATCCGGACTACGAATCCCGCTACCGCGAGGTCACTTCCCGACCGAGGGCCGCGGCGGTCTCCTGAACCCCAATCCACGCCGAACGCTCCCGCCGCACCGCTCCCGGCACCCGTGGTAACGAGCCGGCTCACTCGGAGACGCAGTACAAGAAGCGCTCGCCACGCAGGTAGAGCTCTTGATCCACCAGGGCCGGCGAGGCGCTGAAGGAATCGTCCAGGCGATTCACCGCCAGCACGGTGTTCTCGAGGGCTTCTTTCGCCAGGGGATGCTTCAGCACGACCGTGGTTCCGTCGCGACCGGTGATGTAGATCCGGCCCGCGGCTCCGACGGGCGAGGCGAAGATGAAGTCACGGATGCCCTCCAACCGCAGCAATTCCCCCCGAAGCTTGCCCGTGGCCGGATCGAGGCGCACCAGCACGTTCTGGTTGTGCCGCAGGTGGTAGAGCGTGTCGTCGTACAGGAGTGGGGAGGCCACATAAGGCGTGAGGCGGTTCATCCGCCACACCACGCGATCGGAGTCGCTCACATCGCCGCGCGCGCCGGACAGGCGCACCGCGAACATCGCCTGGGTGTAATAGCTGTTCCCAGCGACGAGCACCCCGCGGTGGACGACGGGTGAGGCCACCACGTTGTCGGTCAGGCCGGCGCACTCCCAGATCAGCGTGCCGCTGGCCAGGTCATACCCGCGAACCCGCCGAGTGGCGCTCACGATC
>CAIOKD010000301.1 GCA_903858835.1 uncultured Verrucomicrobiota bacterium | reverse complement strand
GCCTTCGAGGCGCTTCGCGCCACCGGGTGGTTGTTCCCATGCACCTGTTCGCGCAAGGACATCCAGTCGGCCATCGCGGCCCCCCATGCCGCGGATGACGAGCCGATCTATCCGGGCACATGTCGGCAGCGGTCGGCGGCGGAGATTCCTGCGGGGCGCCCGGTGTCGTGGCGGTTCCGGGTGCCCGAGGGCGAGGTGTTGTCGTGGATCGATGGGGGACAGGGCCCGCAGTCGTGGATCGCGGGCCGCGACTTCGGCGATTTCGTGGTGCTTCGGCCGGACGGAGTGCCCAGCTACCAATGGGCCTGCGTGACCGACGACCACGCCATGGGCATCACCGAAGTGGTGCGCGGGGCAGACCTGCTGGTGAGTACGGCCCGTCAGATCCTGCTGTACCGGGCACTGGGGTGGACTCCGCCGGACTTCTTCCATTGCCCGCTCATGACCGATGAGCACGGGGTCCGCTTGGCCAAGCGGCATGCCGCCTTGAGCCTTCGCTCGTTGCGCGAGCAAGGCCGTAGCCCTTCGGAGTTGCGCGAAACCTGGCAATGAAATCCCCCTCGCCAGCGCCTTACGGCCTCGGGAGGGGGAGTGGTTTGGAAGGAAGCCCCTCCGTTCAGGCGGTCCTCACGGAATCGTGACGGCGTTGGCCAGCGAGAAGGTCACCGCCGTTTGGCCGGGAGGGCCGGGAAAGGTCACGCTGACCGTTTGCGGCCCGCTGGGGGCATTGGCTGGGATCGTGAAGCGCGCGGTCACGCTGGTGCCGTTGCGTTGCAGGTTGGTGCCGGCGATCGTGCCGAGGAGGGCCGAGGTCGGTGCCAGGGTCGCCGGCGGTGCGGTGCCTCCCAGGACCATCGTCAGCGACACCGTGGTGCCTCGTGCGGCGGTATTCGGTGAGACCGAGGCCAAGGGCGGACCGCCGGCCGTGTTTCCACCACCGCCGGTTCCCCCGCCTCCGGTTGCCGTGCCCGTGGCGGGGTCGAAGGCGGCCAGGGCCGTGGTTCGGACCCGGAAGAATCCCGCATCGCCGGGTGTCGCCGTGCGCAGGGTGCCCTGGTCCTTCACGGGCACGATGTCGGCCGTGGCCGTGGTCCAGCCGTTGAGATCGGTGGAGCGCTCGACGGTGTAGGTCCCGCCTTCCAGCGCGTTCCAGACCAGGGTGACCTCGCCGGCCGTCTCCATCGAGGTCTGGATGACCACGGGCGCATTCGTGCCTCCCACGAAATGGGACGTGGCGCCCGCGGCGATCCCGGTGACGACGGCGCCGGTCGGGTTGCCGTGGTAGGTGCGCCCGATGTTGTAGGGGTACACCGGAGTCCCGTCGGCGGCGATGGCCACGAAGTACGCATAGGTGCCTTCGGGGAACTCCGGCGTCACGCACCAACGGCCATTGTCTTCATCGAGGTCGAAGTCGACCCCCTGCACGAACTTCAGCCCGGTGCCAGGATCAGTGAGGTCTCCCAGGAAGGCGTTGTCCTCCATGTATCGCCCCAGTGGGTATTGGGTGGAGACCGTGGGGCCGCTTTGGTTGGCCCCCACGCCGTAGGCGCGTTGGGCCCAGGCCGGGATGGTGGAACGCCCCCCGGTGGTCAGGTTGTCGGTGCCGCGTTGGCCGTTGCGCAGTTGGAAGCCCGAGGTCATCCGCCGGATCGGGCTGGTCGCGTTGGTCGCCTCGGAGAAGGCATAGGGACCGTATACCGGGAATCCGTCGCGCACCCAGCCGAGGATCGGCGAATGTCGCGTGACCGGAACGGAGGACTCGCGGTACCTACCGGTGGAGGCGTCGAAGTCCACGTGGTCGCCGAGCAGGGAGCGCAGGGCCACGGGGTTGGCATGGTAGTGATGGGTGCCGCTGTTCTCCTGATGGGCGTAGCCCGGGTCGAAGGTGGGTCCCTCGTTGACGTAGGCCTCGCGATTCCAGTAGCCCGTGCCCATCCCCGACTCGCCGGCACCGGTCCAGACGAAGCCATCGCGTGAATCGAACATGGCCACGCCATCGACGAAACAACCGATCACCCCCAGGCCGGTCAGGGCCTTGGTCGCCGGGATCCCGGGAGTGCGCGGGATCCGGTAGAGGGTCTTCCGGTTCGTCGGCAGGTTGGGGAAGGCGCCGTTGAGCCAGGGGCCCATCGGGTGCAGGGCCAGGCCGGAGGTGCGCAGGTACACCCAGTCGGCGTCGGAGGCCAGTTCCTGGACGCCGGCGTAGGCGGGCAGGGCCTGGGTCTGGGTGCCGTTGCTCCAGGTGGTGACCGACGAGCCCGACCGGAGTGCGGCATCGTTCAAGTAGACCCGCGCGTAGCGCCCGGCATGGTGCGTGATCCAGGAGTCGATCCGGGGATCGGCCATCAGCGTCAGCGAGGCCAGTCCTGTGGCGGCCAGAAACAGATTTGAGGGGTTCATGGGAGTTCCAGGGTGACTTGTTGCGGTTCCAGGAGATCTCCCGACCGTGAACCCCTGATGTGCTTCGGCGGCGGATTTGTTAAGGAATGGTAAAGCCTTACGGCATCCCCAGACGGAAGAAGCGGAGGTTCTCGGTCAGTGGCGGTACCACGACGTTCTGGCCGGCCTCGGCGCGCACGGTCTCGTCGGACAGGAACCAGGGGGTTTCCAGCGACTTGGTCTCCTGCAACTCGAACCCCACGGCGGTCACGGGCCAACTCAGGCGGACCTGGTCGGATCCGGCCACGAACTCGAGGCGCGGGGACGCCGCCACCGACGGTCGCAGCAACCCGTTGAGCTGCAGGGCGAAGCGCAGGTCGGAGCTGTCGGGTGCGTATTGGTGCACCTCCACCGCGAGCACGTTGTTGCCGGCGCGGAACCCTTTGGGATCGACGCTGGCCTCGTACACGGTGGTTTCGTCGGTGCCGCCGACGCTGGCGCTGGCGCGGGTGGCCGTCGTCAGGGTGGCGGTGGGCAGATTGCTCCGGAAGATCTCGGTGCCGTTCAGATAGACGGCTGCACCGTCATCGCGGATCAGCCCCAGGGTCACCGAGAGGAAGCGTGAAGGGTCGTCCACCCAGAAGCTGTGGCGGAACCACGTGGTGATGTACTTGGCCGTTGCAGAGGGACCGAACTTCACGGTGGTGACGATGTTGTCGTCGCCGTAGCCGAGGGGCGCCGCACCCTTGGTCCAGGTGCCGTCGTTGAAGCCGGGCGAACGCCACAGCGTGCCGGTCAGATCTCCGCTGTCGTAGTAGTTCCACTGCGCTCCCAGCGGGACCAACGAGACCTGGGCGAGATCGCCGGGCTGCGAGGCTTCGAGGTTGGCTCCCTCGACGTTGGCTGTGACCGACAACGGATTGGCGAAACCGCTTGGGGTGAAGATGTAGCCTTCGCCGATGGCCTTCACGGTGTAGCTGCCGCGCGTGATCCCGGTCAGCATGTAACTGCCGTCGCTCACCGTATAGGTCTGCTGGGTGTTGGACACTTCGACCCGGACGCCGGCCACCGGCTTGCCGCCCTGGAACACTCGACCCGAGATGTGGTAGGTGGTGGGGTTGCCGATGCGCACGAGCACCGCCGCGCTGCCCTCCCCTCCCTTCATGTCGCTGACTGTGCAGCGCACCCAATATTCGCGGGCCGTGCCCCACGACCGACTGACCCGGTTGGTGTTGGCGGCGATGATGGCGTTGTCGCCGAAGTCCCAGGAGTAGGCCAGGGCGTCGCCGTCCGGGTCGGAGGCGGTCGCGGTGAAGGTGATCGGGGCACCCGCGAAGGCCGAGGCCGCGCTGGCGGCCAGAGTGACGGTCGGGAGTTGGTTGTTGGTGAACTTCCCGAGGTTCACCTGCAGGTCGAGCGATTCCGGCACCGTGCCACCCTTGGCGACCGGGGTGATGTGGATGCCCGCTGCACGGTCGGAGAAGGTCCGGCCGATGAGCAGCGCCGAGTCGTTCTTGCCGTCGGCGGAGCCCGGGGTGACATCCAGGAGCAACGACTGCTGGTTGCCGGAACGGGCCCAACGCAGGCCGACGCCGTCCATCAGGGCGGGGCGATCGGTGAACTTCTGCCGGAACTCGAGCCAGTAGTTGGTCTGGGTGTTGCGGGCGATGCGCACCGCGCGGGTCGTCGCCGCATTGGTGACATCGTGCGCGAAGAGCCGGTAGTTGCCCGAAGCGGTCACGATCCTCACCTGGGTGGTCGGCAACCAATCGAGGAAGTTCTTGTACCGGGCATTGAAATGGCGCTTCCCGGCCGTGGCATTGCCCATGGTGTCGAAGCTGTCGCCGTATTCCACGTTGCTGCCGGCCCCGATGATGCTCTGGCCGCCGGTGTCCCAGGCATTGGCATGGTTCAGGCCGAAGTTGTGGCCGAGTTCATGCGAGGGGACGCCGCCGGTTGCGTCGAAGGAGGCACGGATCCAGGCCCCAGGAGCCCCCACGTAGCCGAGGCCCGCCCAGTTGTAGCCCGGCACCGCGCCCACGCAGATCAGGTCGAAGTCGAATGCCGTGGGGTTGAGGCCCGCCGCCCGCGCCGCGTTCCGGGCGTCGGTCCGCAGCACCGAGGGATCGGAGGCTCCGTACACGGCCGCCGTCTTGGGCATGCGCAGCGTGGCCGACATGGAGCTGCCGCCTCCCAGGGGCCGGAAGGTGGTCTTGCCGAAACTCTGCTCGAGGTAGAAGGCGGCGATGCCGTTGACCATGTTGGTCCCCGTGGCGTCGCTCAGGGGGGCGCCTGCCAGGTCGCTGAAATCGACCCGGATCACCAGCAACCGCTTGAGGCCTTCGGTGTAGGCCGACTTCTGGCGGAAGACGCCGTCGGCGTCGGTGCCGTTGCCCTTGTCCACCGATGCCAGGATGAGTCGCTCGTTGTAGTTCTCGGTATGTGCCGCGCTGCACAGCCAGGCCGTGTGTCCGCCCGCGTCCACGGGCACCTCCTCGGCGAAGGTGGTCACGGGTTGGCTGGAGACCGCGCAGAGGGCGTCATTGGGGGCGGTGGCGGCGCGGGCCGCCTCGTCGGGGTCGAGGATGCGCACGGCATTGGGATCCAGTGCGAAGAGGCCGCCCAGGGCGATGCCGTGGATGGGAATGTCGGTGAGGGTGGGGCGGACAAGGGCGGGCCCATAGGTGTAGGCCCGCCACGCGCGGTCACCCACTGAAACCGTGCGGTAGACCGCATCGAAGGGACCCGTTTGATCCGGGGCTGGGATGCCGGCCAGGACTCCGAAATCGCCCCGGCCATCGATGGGTTCCTCGAGGAAGGCTTGGATGGGGGTGGGCAACGAGTTTCGGAGGCCGCTGGGGATCGCCAGTTCGAGGGCGCGCTGCGGATCGCCGGTGATCAGTTCGGTCAGGTCGAGGCTGCGAAGGCGGGCCAGTTCCAGCCCTTCGGCTTCCAGGACGTTCCGGGCTTCGGCTGAGGTCTGGGTGGCATACCGGCGGGTCCAGTCGGCGAACGCGGCGAAGGCCGGCTCCGGCATGGGTTCCGCCCAGCGGGCGCTCCGGGAGCGGGGCACCTGCCGCACCGGGGGAGGTTCCGGGGGCAACTGGGGACCGGCGAGCCGGGTGCCATCGGCGGGATGCGGATTCGAGGCGGCGTCCGGGGGCGCCGGGCGGGTGAGTGCCTGAGCGAGGGAGGTCGAGGCCGTCTCGATGGGGCGGGGGCGGGTTGCCAGCAGGAACAGGCACGCGATCCCTCCGATTCCCAATCCCATCCACCCGAGGCGTTTCATGGTGACAATTACTATGCAGGAGCCGTGCCGTAAGTCGCGCGGGAATCCACCGATGGACTTTTTTTCGCCGAAGACGGCCCACGGATGGGCTTAAACACGACAGAAACAGTGGGGTATCACCCGTCGAAAACCATCCGTTAAACCCAATGAAATCGCATGAAAACGGCAAACCGGAGGGGTTTTCAATAAAACTACATCAAACCAGTTGACATAAATGGGATTTGCTGTGATGGTGATCGACGTCATGAGCGCACACCGAGCCACCGACGACGGGAATCGCCTCGAAGGGCGTATTCCTCACCCTGGAGATCGGATTGCGGTCGATGAGCCGGCGGAGTGGCTGCAGACCTTGGCTCCCTGGGTGGCATCGCTCCGATTCGGGGTGATCCAGCTGGTGGTCCATGAGGGCCGGGTGGTCCAGATGGAGAAGACCGAAAAGGTCCGCCTCGCCGGCGCCCATGGAGTGAAAGGAAACCTGTGAATCTGTCCCTGAGTCTTCGCCGAGTCCTTGGAACCTTGCGTGTGTCCGTCAGGTGGGTCCTGGGGGCCGCGTTCGCCGTTGTCGCGCAGGCCAAGGAGATCCAGCTCCTCAATGTGAGCTACGATCCCACCCGTGAGTTCTATTCCGAGTACAACGAGGTTTTCTCCCGGCATTGGAAATCGAAGACCGGAGATTCGGTGCGGGTGACCCAGTCGCACGGGGGTTCGGGCAAGCAGGCCCGCTCGGTGATCGATGGGTTGAGGGCCGACGTGGTGACCTTGGCGCTGTCGTACGACATCGACGCCATCGCCAAGAAGCCGACCCTGGTGTCGTCCGAGTGGCAGAAGCGTCTGCCCGAAAACAGCAGTCCCTACACGAGCCTCATCGTCTTCCTGGTCCGCAAGGGCAACCCCAAGGGCATCCGCGACTGGTCGGATCTGGTCCGTCCCGGGGTCGGCGTGGTCACCGCCAACCCCAAGACCGGGGGCGGGGCGCGTTGGAACTTCCTGGCGGTCTACGGCTACGCCCTCAAGCAGTCCGGAGGCGACGAGGCCAAGGCGGTCGACTTCGTGCGGAAGCTCTATGCCAACGTGCCGGTGCTCGATGCCGGCGCCCGGGGCTCCACCGTCACCTTCATCGAGCGGGGCGTGGGCGATGTGCTGATCACCTGGGAGAACGAGGCCTGGTTGGCCCAGCGCGAAGCGGCCTCGGCCGGGCTGGAGCGGGTGATGCCCTCGGTCAGCATCCTGGCCGAGCCCCCCGTCGCCTGGATCGATGGGGTGGTCCAACGCAAGGGCACCGCCGAGGTGGCCCAAGCCTACCTCCAGCACCTCTACAGCGATGAGGGGCAGCGCTTGGCGGCCAAGCATTTCTACCGCCCTCGGAATCCCAAGATCGCCGCGGAATTCGCCTCTCAATTTCCCAAGGTGGAGCTCTTCACCATCGAGTCGGTCTTTGGTGGTTGGGCCAAGGCCCAGAAGCAGCACTTCGCCGAGGGTGGCACCTTCGACATCATTTCCCGCAAGGACTGAAGCGCTCCTTCGGCGCTTTCCTACGGCCCACCCGGACACGGGAGGCCTCAAACCAACCTCAAGACCCACCGGACCACCGGAGGCATTACCCATGAAATCCATCCCACATGTCTCCACGTGCCTCCGCGTCCAACGACCCTGCATCTCCCCGAATCGGGGCGGCCTTCACCCTGATTGAACTCCTGGTGGTCATCGCGATCATCGCGATCCTTGCCGGGATGCTCCTGCCGGCACTGGCCCGGGCCAAGTCCACGGCCAAGCGCGTCCAGTGCCTCAGCAATGTTCGGCAGATCGGCATCGGCTATCTGCTCTATCTCCAGGACAACCAGGACCGATACCCCAATCATGTCACCGAACGTACTGCCCCGGCGGGCACTCCCGACACCGCCGAAGCCCGGGCGCCGTATTCCTACCGCCAGGTCCTGATCCCCTTCCTCGGGGGAGCCACGAATGTCTTCCGTTGCCCCAACGGCCCGAAGTGGGATCCGCCGAAGGCCGGGGCCTGGTTCACCACCGATTACGGCAACAATCACAACGAGGCGAATCTCGACAACGCCTCCCAACAGGCCTGGTTTCTGGCCAATCCCGATTTCGGGTTCAATGAAACCACGCCTCCGTCCTCATTCCGCCAGCCGTCGCAATTCATCGTGCTCGGAGACGCCGGGCGTGCCAATGGGTCGCCGTCGCGGGGAGGCATGTATCCGCAGCCCTGGGCCTTCGATGATTCGGGTTCGGCCCAGCAGCAGGCGCGGATGCTGGGGCGTCATCCGGGACAGTGGGCGAACGTCACCTATGCCGACGGCCATGCCGAGGCGGTGAAGACCAACCGCACCTGGCGATCCTGGGCCGACAACGACTGGCGTCGCCAAGGGGGCACTCCGTGACCAGTGTGTGTGGCCAATCCTGGGCGTTTCACCAAGGGGCCGCCCCCGCGCAGCGACCGCTACATGCCGCGGAAGAGGCCGCTGTAGTTGCGGCTCACCTCGAGCACCTCGGAACAGTCGCGCAGTCGGATCCGGGGGCGGCCGTCGCCATCTCGGATCACCTTCGCGATGGCCCGGAGGTTGACCACCGTGCTGCGGTGGATCTGCCAGAACACCTCGCTGTCGAGTTCCTCCACCAGTTCCTTGATGGGCTTGCGGATGAGGGTCTCCTGGGTGGCGGTCCGTACCCGGGTGTACTTCTCGTCGGCCATGAAGAAGAGGACGTCTTCCACCGGGATGAGCTGCAATCCGTTGCCCGCGGTGGCTTGGATCCAGCGAAGCCGTGGCCGGGTCGGCAGGCGGAGTTCGCCGGCCAGCCTCTGGAGGAGCCCTTGAAGGGCCGGGGTGTGGATCGCCAACGGGGGCGATGAGGTTGAGGCATCCGGATTCCCCTCGCCGTCGGTACCGGAAGGATCCGGGTCGGCTGGATCAGCGGCGGAAGCCTGTCCACGGCTCGACTCCGACGCGGCTCGCCGCTGGTGGATCCGCTCGCGGACGCGGTCCACGGTTCGGGCCAGTCGTTCACGCTCCGCCGGCTTGAGCAGGTAGTCCACGGCGCCCTGCTCGAAGGCATCGATGGCGTACTGGTCGTGCGCGGTGACGAAGACGATCTCGCACCCGGGCCAATCGGCATGGGCGTCACCCGCTTCCGCATAGGTCGGCAACTGGGCGATCTCGCGGGCCGCCTCGATGCCGGTGAGACCGGGCATGCGGATGTCGAGGAACACGACGTCGGGGGCGTGCTCGCGGGTCAGGTCCACCGCTTCCCGGCCATTCCGGGCCTCGGCCACGATCTCCAGGCCGGGGCATACCTCGAGCAGGCGGTGGCGCAGTTGTTCGCGCATCAGTCGCTCGTCGTCGGCCACCACGGCGCGAAGAGGGCGCGGGGGCCGCGGGCTCATCTCAGGCGGAGGGGGTGTCATGGGAGGGGATCGGTATGGCCGGGGCGACGGGCGAGGCCGATGGTCCGGTCCGCGACCGGTAGGGGATTTCGATGCTGACCACCGATCCCCCCGAGGCCGGCGCGACCGTGCGGAGGCTGGCCTTGTCTCCGTAGAGCAGCCTCAGACGCTCGCGGATGTTGGTCAGGCCCACGCCGCTGCCGGGATGGTTCGAGTGGCCGAAGCCGATGCCGGTGTCGCTGACCGAGACGGTGAGTCGGCCGTCCGCAACGGCGGCATCGAGGGTGATCAATCCGCCCTCGGGGCGCGGTTCCAGGCCATGTCGGATCGCATTCTCCACGAGGCTCTGGAGCATCATCGGCGGGAATTCCGCGGACATGAGCCCTGCGGGGATGCGGATCTCGGCGCGGAGGCGCTCCTCCATGCGCATCTTCAGCAATTCGAGGTAGGGCGTGACGATGGCCAGCTCGCGGCCGAGGTCCCGGAAGGCGTTGGCCTGCGTTTCCCGGAGCGTGGGCATGGCCTCGCGCAGGAAGGTGATCAGGCTGCGCTGCATGCGCCCGGCGCGCGCCGGATCGATCTCGATGAGGTGTTCGATGCTCCCGAGGGTGTTGAAGAGGAAGTGCGGCTCGATCTGCGCCTGCATCGCGGCGAGACGGGCTTCGGTCACCTGACGGCGCAGCGCCTCGGTCTCGGCGGTCTGCACCGCCTGGACCGCCACGGCCTGCGCCCGCTGCTGGCCCTGGTAGGCGATCTTCAACGGGATGGAGACGAAGATGATCAGCAGGGCCAGGTTCGGGAGGTGGTCGCCGAGTGTTTCGGCGGGGCGTTCCTCGGACTCCCGACCGTCGTTGTCGTTGTCGCTATCGTCTTCGGCGGCATGGGAGTGAGAGTCCGCGGTCTCTATACGGATGAACCCCGGCGGAATCTTTCTGTCCTTCAGGAGAGCCTGGACCTCCTCGAGGGCTTGGTGGACGTCTTCGAGCGCCTCCTTGGCCTTCAGCGATTCGATCTTCGACAGGTCGTCGATATGGATGGTCAGCAGCGTGTCGCCCAAGGCGATATGGACCTTGTTCGGATCCTTGGCCGATGGGGCCGCGTTGCTGGCGGCGGGTGGCGTCGGCGGAATCGGGGGCTTCGGAGCCAACGGCCCGGTTTCGGCGGTGACGTGAGCGTTCAAGACGTGACGCCTCGCGGAGCGGGCGGCCGGTGACGAGCCGATCTTCCACGAGAACGGCGGCAATCCGGAGAGGATGCCGGTGATGATCAGGAGCAGGATCGAATAGAGTGTGAAGCGCCACCAACTCTGTCGCGTGAGCCACGAGGCATAGCCGTGGAAGCCGCGGACTGCGAGGTGTCGTGTGTGCTCCAGGAATCCTTTGAGCGGTCCTTGCTTGAATCCGGCCGGACTGGGGGAAGGGGTGGAGGACATGGTGTTGAGGTCTGCGATGGGTCGCGCGGGGTGCCGGGCCGGGTCAGAATGCACCGGCCAGGGGTTTCAGGGGAGTCTGGGGCGACGGACGGTCGTTTTCGTGGGATGAACGGGGCTCAAGGGCGGGAGGGGGTTGTTGGCCGGAGAGTCGCCAGCGGTACGATCTCGACAGCGAGGACTGTTTCAATGACTTGGGGCTGCGGTGCCGCGTCCTCCTCCGCGGAGATGGCGTCGGCGGTGATGAGGGTGATTGGCCATCGGCGGATCCGGGCTGTGCTCGACCCGCCTACCTTGGCCCCGTGCGCTGTGGTTGGACGGGTCTCCCTTCGATGGGTCAGCGAACCCGCACTCGGCACCCGAGTCGGGGCTTCTGCTCCGCGGGGAGGGTAAGAGATCATGGCCGCCAGGCAGGCCACGAGCAGCAGGCCGAGAGCGATGGATGCCCGTTGGAAGCCGAGGGAGCGGACGGATTCCCGAGAGGAGATCGAGGGGGCGAAGGCATTCATGATATTATCGGGTCATCGGGTGGATCACCCGAGGACGCCGACGAATATCCGCGGTGGCTGCGCACCGAACAAAGCGGCTGCGACCAACGGCCGGATATGCGGAATGAACGGTCGCCCGCACGAATGAGCGACTACTGCCGAAGGTCCAAGGCCCCGGGTTGCCGGGTGCCTGCCCCTGCCTCGGTCAGGGGGCTTTCTCGGCCTGGAGTGTCAGCTTGATCTCCTGGATCCGGGGTGTGGCCTCAGGCGTCAGGGTGAGGAAGACCTCCAGGCTCTGGTGTTGTCCGATCAGCCGAAAGCGGCCGCGGAGACGGTTCTCGGGCACCAGCGGTTCGCGGTCGCGAATCGGGCCCACCCGTTCGAGCAGTGCGCGGGTCTCGCGACGCCAGGTCTCCAGGCTGTGGTCGAGGAACACGTTGGGGGCAAGGGCCGCGTGCAGGGCCTCGGGTTTCCAGTCGCCGCTGAGCAACGTGGCCAGTTCCTCGGCCCGTCGGAACAGGGTGGGATGCCCCTCCGGAGGTCGGGCCGGGATCCGGGCTTCGTTGATCAGGAGTTCCATCGCCCGGTGGTTGGCCAGGCTCATCGGGGCATAGGTCCGGTTGGCGAAGGCGATCAGCGCGATGCCATGGTCGGGCAGGAAGCGGAATTCGCTGCCGAATCCCGGAAGCCCTCCGGCATGGCGCACCCAGATGTGGCCGCGCTGGTCCTGGTTCCAACTCAATCCGGCGCTGTAGCCCGCCACCCGGGCCACGGAATGCCCCTCGGCGTCCTGGAGGTCTTGCAGCACCGAGATCACCTCCCACGGGCGGTGCATCTCGCGCAGGGTGGCACGGCGCAGTGGGCCGGCATCGGCGCCGTCGCGCGCCGGCCAGGCGTCGAGGTGGAAGGCCGCGTATCGGGCGAAATCCTCGAGGGTGGTGATCAGACCGCCCATCGCTCCCCAACTGCCGTCATGGAGCATCGGCTCCGGTTTCCACTGCTCGTCCTCCCATCGATATCCCAGGGCAAGTCGATCGGCGGGGACCTTGTCCCACGCGTACACCGAGTTCGTCATGCCCAGAGGCTTGAGGATCCGGCGGGTGATGTAGGCCTGGTAGGGTTCTCGGGCCACGCGGGTGATGACTCGGCCCAGGACGGCGTATCCGAGGTTGCTGTATTCCCAGCGGGTGCCCGCGGGTGATGCGGGCGTGAGACCGCGGGCCACCAGGGCATCGAGTTGGGCGTCGGTTTCGGAGAGCTTGCGGTCGCCCCAGGGATCGTCCTGCGGGAAGCCGCCCGACATGCGCAGCAGGTGACGCAGGGTGAGGGGAGGCGAATCCGGAGTCGCCGTACGGACGTTGCGGAATT
>CAIOKD010000300.1 GCA_903858835.1 uncultured Verrucomicrobiota bacterium | reverse complement strand
TTCGGTCGATTCGCGGCCGAGCGAGAACCGGACCAGGGCCCGGGCGCGGGTTTCCGGCACGCCCATCGCCCGGAGCACGTGGCTCGGCTCGACCGAACCGGCCGTGCAGGCCGAGCCGCTGGAGGCGCAGACTCCCTCGAGGTCGAGGTTGGCCAGGAGCGAGATGCTGTCGGTGCCCTCGACCGAGAAGGCCAGGGTGTTGGGCAGCCGTTGTTCCAGGCAGCCGTGGAGTTCGACTCCGGGAATGGTTGCCAGGCTTCGGGCCAGCCGCTCGGTCCAGGCCCGCAGTCGGTCCGCCGGGAACACCGGCTCGGGCACCATGGCCTCGAAGGCGGTCACCAGACCCGCCACCGCGGCCAGGTTCTCGGTGCCGCCACGCCGTTCATTCTCCTGCGACCCGCCCTGCTGCGTCGGATGCGGGAGCAGGGGAGAGCGGATGAACAGTGCGCCCGCTCCCTTGGGCCCATGGAACTTGTGGGCGCAGACCGAGACCAGGTCGGCCTCGAACGGATCGATCCCCGCAAAGGGCAACTTTCCGAAGGCCTGGACGGCATCGGTATGAAAGATAACTCCCCGTTCGCGGCAGACGCGGCCGATCCCCGCCACCGGTTGGAGCGTACCGGTCTCATTGTTGGCGGCCATCACCGAGACCAGGGCCGTGTCGGGGCGCAGGGCTTGGGTGACGGCGTCGATCGAGACCCGTCCGTGGCGATCCACCGGCAGGAGGGTGAGTTCGAAACCTTCGTGGGCCTCGAGGGATCGCAGCGCCTGCAGCACCGCGGGGTGCTCCACGGGCGATGCCACCAGGTGGCGCTTCCCCTGCGACGTCCGGAGCATCCGGGCCGTCCCCAGCACGGCGAGGTTGTTAGACTCGGTGCCGCCCCCGGTGAAGACCACCTCGCTGGGCCGGCACCGCCAGAGCCCCGCCAACCGGTATCGGAAGTCGTCCAAGGCCGCACGAGCCCGTCGTCCGAGGGCGTGGACACTGGAGGGATTGCCCCAGACGGATTCCAGGTATGGCTCCATCGCCTGCCGGACCCGGGGATCCGGCGGCGTGGTGGCGTTGTAGTCCCAATAGATGGGATTCACTCGGTCGAGATGGGGCGAACGGGGCGGGGTGCTTTCGGCACGGCCTGACCGCGGCGCCTCAGAAGGTCCGGATCTTGATGTTGCGGAACCAGACGTCATCGCCGTGGTCCTGCAGGCAGATGTGGCCCGAGGCGTTCTTGGCGAAGCCCGGCATGTCCTTGAACTTCGACCCGGCGATCAGCGCCTGGGTCTCGGATCCGCCCCACTGGTACTCCACGACCTTCTTCTTGTTGAGCCAGTGCTCGGCTTTGTTGCCCTTGATGACGATGCGGGCCTTGTTCCACTCGCCCACCGGGTTGAGCGCCTTCTCCGCATTGCAGGCGATCAACGCATACAGGGCGGCCGCGCTGGTCTTGGGATTCTTGCCGTCACCGTGCTTGGAGTCGTCGAGCACCTGATATTCGGGGCCGGTCTCGTAGGAGGCGTTGCGGTCCTCGGTCACCCGGTAGATCACGCCGCTGTTGGCGCCGGGGGCCACCTTCCAGTCGAAGCGGAGCTCGAAATCGGCGTATTTGTCGACGGTGATCAGGTCGCCGCCGCCTTCGCCCGCCACGTGTCGTAGCGTGCCGTTCTCGACGCGCCATCCCTTTGCGGGGAATGCGGTCGCCTTGTAGCCGCGCCAATGGGAGGTGTCCTTGCCGTCGAAGAGCAGTTGCCAGGATTCCTTGTCCGATTTGGCGGACTTCTTGGCCTTCTTGTCGGCGGCGAGGGCGGGAGTGGCGAGCAGCGCCGTCGCCACGGCGGCGGACAGCAGGGAGAGGAGGGCGGTCTTCATGGATTGCTGGAGTGGAACGGTGCTTGCCCGGAGATCGCCCGGCAAGCGCCGTTGCGGGCGTTCCGTGGTGATCGAACAAATCCTGCCATCGGGAGGGCAAGATCGGGGCAGTCGGCGGGGCGGGGCATTTCCAGAGTGCCCTCGCCGTGCCGACGATGGACTTGGTGGAATCGCCCAGCAGCCCCCGCCCGGGGGAATCCCGGGAAGGGGTGCGCCCGGAGTCGATGGCCTGCTCGCACTGCGGCCTGCCCTGCGGTGAGTCCACGCTGCGACTGGGCGAGCGGCGCTTCTGCTGCACGGGCTGCCAGACGGTGTTCGAATTGCTGAGCGAAGGGGGACTCGATGAGTTCTATCGGCTCGGGGGAGCGCAGGGGGTCCGCGGCGGGGGCTCCGATCCTCAGGAGCACTTCGCCTTCCTCGACGCTCCGGAGGTTCGGTCGGCCCTGGTGGATTATTCCGACGATCGACGGACTCGGGTCACGTTCCGCATCCCGGCCATCCATTGCGTGGCCTGCGTCTGGTTGCTCGAGCATGTCTTCCGACTGCGGCCTGGCATCGGCGCTTCCTCGGTGAATTTCCTTCGCCGTGAAGTGTCCCTGACCTTCGACCCCTCGGTCCTCCGTCTCAGCCAGGTGGCGGCCCTGTTGGCATCCCTGGGTTATGAGCCGGACCTTCGGGCCTCGGATCTCGAGGCGTCCACGACCCGTCCGGTCTCGCGTCGATTGTGGCTTCAACTGGGGGTCGCCGGGTTCGCCTTCGGCAACACCATGCTCTTGAGCCTGGCGATGTACCTGGGCCTCGACAGCGTCAGCGGGCCCGCCTTCCGGCACCTGGCCGGATGGATCAGCTTCCTGCTGTCGATCCCGGTGGTGACCTTCAGCGCCTGGGACTACTACCAGGCCGCATGGACGGGTGTGCGGCGCAGGGTTCCGGTCATCGAGATCCCCATCGCCCTGGGCATCCTGGCCCTGATGGGGCAGAGCGTGTTCGAGGTGTTCTCCCGGCGCGGCGACGGCTATTTCGATTCGCTGGCCGGACTGCTGTTCTTCCTCCTGTGCGGCAGGCTCTTCCAGCAGAAGACCCATGCCCGGTTGGTCTTCGACCGCGACTACAAGGCCTTCTTCCCGTTGGCCGTGACCCGCCTCGGGGCGCGGGGCGAGGAACGGGTGGCGGTCGCCCAGTTGGCGGTGGGGGACCGGCTCGTCCTCCGCCATGGGGAATTGATTCCGGCCGATGCGCGGTTGCTGGGCGGCGAGGCCCGGATCGATTACGCCTTCGTCACCGGGGAATCGCAGCCGGAGTCGTGCGTGCCCGGCGAAGTCCTTTTTGCGGGAGGGCGACAGACGGCCGGCCGCATCGAGCTCGAGATCCTCAAGCCGGTGTCCCAGGGTTATCTGACCTCGTTGTGGAACCAGGAGGCCTTCCAGAAAACGCGACAGGTCGATCCGGTCGACCGGATCACCGAGGCCTATAGCCGGCGGTTTTCGCTGCTCCTGCTGGTCATCGCCCTGGGAGCCGCGTCCGCCTGGTGGATTCTGGGCGATGGTTTTCGTGCCGTGCAGGCACTGGTGTCGGTGCTCATCGTGGCCTGTCCTTGCGCGCTGGCCCTGGCCTCGCCCTTCACGCTCGGTACCGCGCAGCGGGTGCTCGGGCGACTGGGAATCTATCTCAAGAATCCGTTCGTCCTCGAGACCCTCGCCCGCGTCGATTGCATGGTCTTCGACAAGACCGGAACCCTGACTCAGACCGGTGTGGCCGCCGTCCGCTGGCAGGGGCGGGCCCTGGACTCCGCCGAAACCTCGAGGATCCGTGCGCTGATCGGCCAATCGAACCATCCGTTGTCCACGAGGGTCCGCGAATGCCTCGGCAGCCCGTCCCATCCGGCCGACGACGGGGTCGCGGACTACGTCGAAACCCCGGGTAGGGGCATCGCCGGCACCGTCGATGGAATCCCTGTCGTGGTGGGTTCCTGGGAGCATCTCCGTCAGCAGGGCGTGGCGTTGGATGACGCGACCGACGGCCAGGTGGCCTCCCCGGTCGAGGCGGGAGGCAGTCGGGTGCATGTGGCCCTGGCAGGACGTCACCGCGGGGTTTTCATCGCAGGTCATCCACTGAGGCCGGGGATCGAATCGCTGCTGGGCATGCTTCGGTCCCGGGCCGAAGTGGCTCTGCTCAGCGGCGACAATGACGCGGATGCGGCCCGATTCCGCAACCTGTTCGGGCCCTCCGCGACCCTCCGATTCCACCAGAGCCCAGCGCAGAAACTGGAGTTCATCCGCCAGCGCCAGGCCGAGGGCGGCAAGACGGTGCTCATGGTCGGCGACGGACTGAACGACGCGGGCGCGCTGCAGCAGGCCGACGTGGGAATGGCGGTCGTGGAGGAGGCCGGGGCCTTTTCCCCGGCCAGCGACCTCATCCTCGCCGGGGCCAGAGTTCCGGATCTGGATCGCATCCTGGGATTCGCCGGTGCGTCGGTCGGGTGGGTCCATCGCGGATTCCTGATCTCCGGACTCTACAATATCGTGGGAGTGTCGATCGCGGCCTCAGGCCGGCTTTCGCCCATCGTGTGCGCGGTCCTGATGCCCCTGAGTTCGTTCACGGTCGTGGCCTTCTCGGTGTTGGGCGTCGAATGGCTCGGCCGTCGCTGGTTCCCCGTCGCGAAGGGAGGTCGTCCATGAGCGTGCTGATGCTGCTCATCCCGTTGAGCGTGCTGATCGCGGCCTGCTTCCTGGCGGCATTCTTTTGGGCCGTCCGTTCGGGCCAGTACGAGGACACATGCACGCCCGCCATGAGGATCCTCACCGATGATGCGCCCTCGGCCGCGGTGCCTAGGGCTGCAAACCCCGTGGAAGTCTCGACAAGACCGGGGGAGCCCGGTCACCCCCTTCCGGTCGAAGCTGAAGGCGCTTTGGACCCGCATTTCCGGGGGGCTCCGGCGAAACCGGTGGAAGGCCGGTGACGAGGACAACCATTTCCATGAATCAGGACACATTCCGCTACGACAATCGAATCGTTCGCGCATTCGCGATCGCCACCGTCATCTGGGGGTTGGTCGGCTTCTTGGCCGGCCTGCTGATCGCCTGCCAGTTGTTTCTCCCGGAGCTGAATCTCAACCTCCAGTACACGACCTTCGGCCGGCTCCGGCCGCTCCATACCAACGCCGTGATCTTCGCCTTCGTTGGCAATGGCCTGTTCATGGGCATCTACTATTCGCTGCAGCGGCTCTGCAAGGCTCGGATGTTCAGCGACGCGCTGGGGTGGTTCCACTTCTGGGGATGGCAGGCGATCATCGTCGCCGCAGCCGTCACGCTCCCCCTGGGCCTGACCACCAGCAAGGAATACGCAGAGCTCGAATGGCCCGTGGACATCGCCATCGCGGTGGTCTGGGTGGCCTTCACGGTCAACCTCATCGGGACCCTCGTGAAGCGCCGTGAGAAGCACATCTACGTCGCCATCTGGTTCTACATCGCGACGGCGGTGACGGTCGCCCTGCTGCACATCGGCAATTCCCTGGCGGTGCCGGCAGGCCTCTTCAAGAGCTATCCGATCTACGCCGGCGTTCAGGACGCCCTGGTGCAGTGGTGGTACGGACACAACGCCGTGGCCTTCTTCCTGACCACCCCCTACCTGGGCCTGATGTACTACTTCCTCCCCAAGGCGGCCCAGCGCCCGGTGTTCTCCTACCGGTTGTCGATCATCCACTTCTGGGGACTCATCTTCATCTACATCTGGGCCGGACCCCACCACCTGCTCTACAGCGCGCTCCCCGACTGGGCCCAGTCGCTCGGCATGGTGTTCTCGGTCATGCTCGTGGCGCCCTCCTGGGGCGGCATGCTCAACGGCCTACTGACCCTGCGGGGTGCCTGGGACCGCGTGCGCCAGGATCCGATGCTCAAGTTCATGGTGGTGGCCCTGACCGCCTACGGCATGGCGACGCTCGAGGGTCCGCTGCTGTCGATCAAGAGCGTGAACGCGCTCTCCCACTACACCGACTGGACCGTCGCCCATGTGCACACCGGGGCCCTCGGGTGGAACGGGTTCTTCACCTTCTCGATGCTCTACTGGTTGTTCCCGCGCCTCTACCGAACTCCGCTGCATTCCGTGACGCTGGCCAACTGGCATTTCTGGGTCGCCCTGCTGGGCATGATGTTCTACGCGGTGCCGATGTACTGGAGCGGCGTGACCCAGGGTCTGATGTGGAAGCAGTTCACCGCCGACGGCTTCCTCCAGTACCCCAACTTCCTGGAGACCGTGATCCAATTGTTCCCGATGTACCGCATGCGGGCCATCGGCGGGACCCTCTACATCATCGGCGCCTGCATCATGGCCTACAACCTGTGGAAGACCGCCCAGGCGGGTTCCTTCGAGGCGGAGTCCGAAGTGGCCGTCGCCGCCAAGGCCTCGCCGGAGGCGGATGCCGGAACCCCGGGCAAGAAGCCCTCGTGGGGTCACCGTTGGCTGGAGGCCCGCCCATTGACCATGACCGCGCTGGCCTTCGTTGCGGTGCTCGTGGGCGGCCTGGTCGAGATCGTGCCCATGTACCTGGTGAAGGAGAACGTGCCCACCCTCACGGGCGTCCGCCCCTATACGCCGCTCGAGGTGATGGGCCGGGACTTCTACATCCGGGAGGGCTGCGTCGGGTGCCATTCCCAGATGGTCCGTCCGTTCCGCTCCGAGACTGAACGCTATGGCGAGTATTCCAAGGCCGGTGAGTTCGTGTACGACCATCCGTTCCTCTGGGGATCCAAGCGCACCGGCCCCGACCTGCATCGCGTGGGCGGCAAGTATCCGGACGCCTGGCATTTCAACCACATGGACAATCCGCGGAGCACCTCCCCGGGTTCCATGATGCCGCGGTACTCGTGGTTGCTGGAGCAGAAGATCGACATGGCTGCGGTCCCTCCGCGCATCGCCGCGCTGCGTTCGGTGGGCGTTCCCTATCCCGCGGGCTACGAGACTCAGGCCGTCGAAGATCTCAAGAAGCAGGCCGCCGGCATCGTCGCCAATCTCAAGACAGCCCGGATCGAGACCCAGCCCGATCGCGAGATCATCGCCCTGATCGCCTACCTGCAGCGGCTGGGCGCGGACATCAAGACTTCGGGCTCCGCCGGCAAGACCACCGCCTCGATCCAGCCATGATCAAGAACATCCTCACCCACACCGGCGGCATCGCCATCTACGGCATCGTCTCCGTATGCCTGTTTTTCGCGGTGTTCGCCGCCGCGGTCGCTTGGACTTTGGCCCAGCGGGCGAGTCACGTCCGGCGCATGGGCGAGCTGCCCCTGAACGACGGAGAGATCCATCCCTTCGCACCTTCCGCCTCCACGAACCATGAATAAGGACCAGAACGATCCTCTGCTGTTGGACCACGAGGCCGACGGCATCCGCGAACTCGACAACAACCTGCCCCGTTGGTGGGTCTGGTTGTTCGTCCTCTGCACGGTCTTCGCCGTCGGGCACATCGTTTATTACCACGTCCTGCGGGTGGGTCCCCTCCAGGCGGCGGAATACCAGGCCGAGGCCGCCCGTGGAGACGCGATCAAGAATGCCGCACTGGCGCGCTTCGAGGCCGATGTCGCCACCCTGAAGCCGCTCTCGGACGCCGTGGCGCTGGAGCAAGGCAAGCAGTCCTTCGTCAACCTCTGCGCACCGTGCCATCGGGCCGATGGCGGTGGTCTGGTGGGCCCGAATCTCTGCGACAACGTTTGGATCCACGGATCCAACTATGTGGACACGGTGAAGGTCATCATCAACGGCGTGACCGAGAAGGGGATGCTCAGTTGGCGCGGGGTGCTCAAACCGGCCGAGATCCAGGCCGTGGCCAGCTACATCTACACGCTGCGGGGCACCAACCCTCCCGATCCCAAGCCGCCGGAGGATCCGTCCAAGCCGGCGGTGCCGATGGATTTCGAGTGAAGCTCCCTGGGGGGTCCGGTGAGAGGACTCCCGCGCATGAATACTCCCCAAGAGAAGACTATGGAGGCTCCCGGAACCGACGCATCCGCGCGGCCGGGCAACATGCAGGATGTGAACTGGCGGGATTTCCGCGACCACATCGCCACGGCCGACAAGGACGGGCGCCGTCGTTGGCTCTACCCGAAGGCTCCGTCCGGGGTCTGGCATCGGCGTCGCGCCTGGTTTGCGTCCTTCCTGATCCTGCTCATGTTCGCCGGGCCCTGGATCCGGATCCAGGGCAACCCGCTGCTCCTGTTCAACCTCGTGGAGCGTCGCTTCTCGATCCTGGGCCAGATCTTCTGGCCACAGGACTCGGTCGTCTTCGCGGTGGCCATGCTCGTCTTCATCAGTGGCATCGTGGTCTTCACCGTCGCCTTCGGGCGTCTGTGGTGTGGTTGGGCCTGCCCTCAGACGGTTATGATGGAGATGGTGTTCCGGAAGGTGGAGTATCTGATCGATGGCGACGTGGCCGCGCAGCGGGCGCTGGCCGCCGCCCCATGGACGGCGGCCAAGGTCTTCCGAAGACTCTTCAAGCACGGGGTGTTCTTCGGTCTCTCCTTCATCGTGGGGAACACGCTGCTGGCCTACATCATCGGCAGCGAACAACTCCTGGCCATCCAGTTCGACGATCCCCGGAAGCACTGGGCGGGATTGACCGCCATGACCCTGTTCTCGCTGCTGTTCTACGCCATCTTCGCCCGGTTCCGGGAGCAGGCCTGCACGTTCATCTGCCCCTACGGCCGCTTCCAGTCGGCCTTGCTCGACGAGAATTCCATGGTGGTGGCCTACGACCGCCGTCGGGGTGAGAAGCGGGCGCCGCTGCACCGGGACCAGGGCCACGAGGCCCGGAAATCCTCCGCTCTCGGGGACTGCGTGGATTGCCGTCAGTGCGTGGCGGTGTGCCCCACGGGCATCGACATCCGCGATGGTACCCAGATGGAGTGCGTGAACTGCACGGCTTGCATCGATGCGTGCGATGCCATCATGCACAAGGTCGGGCGTCCGTCCGGGTTGATCCGCTTCGCCTCGCAGAACCATCTGGAGCGCGGCGAACCCCAGCGATTCACCCGGCGCATGGCGATGTACTCCGCGGTCCTGGCGGCCCTGGTCGGGGTCTTCCTGTGGTTGGTACTCTCCCGGTCGCCGGTCGAGACCACCTTCCTCCGGGTTTCTGGCAGCCTCTACCAGATGCTGCCCGATGGGCGCATTCGGAACCTGTTCTCGGTGAAGATGATCAACAAGTCGCATCAACCATTGCCAGTGGAGGTGCGTCTTGAGAATCGCGCCGGCAGCGTCCGCATGATGGGTGCGACGAATCCGGTCGTGCCGGTCGGGCAGTACCTCCAGACCTCGGCGCTCGTCGACCTGACCCCGGATCAACTCACGGGCTCGACCACCGAATTGAAACTGGGCGTCTACTCCGGCGGACGCCTCCTGGAGCGTGTGGAAACCCAGTTCTCCGGACCCCGCAGCGAAACCCCGAAATCCAACCCATGAACACCGTCCAACCTCGGATCGAACCCTGGCCCATCGCCATCGCTGCCTTCTTCGGCGTCGTCATCTCGGCGCTGGCCACCTGGGCCGTGGTTGCGCAGCGCCATCGCGAGGAATTGGTGAGCGCCGACTACTACGAACAGGAGGTGGCTCATCAGCAGCAGATCCACCGCTTGAAGCGCTCCGCCGATGTGGGCGTCTCGATCGGGTATGTGGGCGGAGACCGCGGTGGGGCGATCCGCGTCGCTTGGCCCGAGGCATCCCGTCCCATCCAGGGTCCGGGCAAGGTTCGCCTTTACCGCCCGTCCGAGGCCGCACTCGACCGGGAGATCCCGCTCGCCGTCGATGCGGAC
>CAIOKD010000299.1 GCA_903858835.1 uncultured Verrucomicrobiota bacterium | reverse complement strand
CCCCAGGCCCGCGAGGGCCGACAGCAGGAAGGCATGGGTGAAGAGGAACGGCATGCCGGGATCAGTGCGGACTTGTTGGCTGCGCGTGACCGGTCACAGCGAGGCCCTCCTGTCGAGGTAGGCCATCAGCGCCCGGTCGAGGGGTTCCCCGGTCGAGAGCCGGACGTAGTCGAACTCGTGGGCCTCGCACTCGGCCTTCCACCGGTCGCAGAAGGCCTCGAGCCGCTGGCGGTAGCCGGCGCGCGCCTCGTCGAGGTCGACGACCCTTTCCTCGCCGGTCTCGCTGTCTTCCAGGATCCATTCGCCGGTGTCGGGCAGCTCCAACTCTTCCGGGCTGAGGACCTGGAACACGATCGTCTCCTGTCGGTGGGCATGCAACTGGCGGAGGAGCTCGAGGCCCGAATCGTCGGGCGTGAGGAAGTCGGAGATCACCACCGAGAGACCGCGGCGCACCATGGCCTGGACGATCCCGAGGAGATCCGGGCCGATCCGTGTGGCGCCGCTGGCCTTCGCCGAGGCCAGCACGGCGAAGAGATCCATCGCCTGGTTGCGCGAGGCGGCGCAGGGCAGCGCCTGCCGGCTGTCCGGGCCGAAGAGCACCAGCCCCGGCGCGTCGCGCTGCAGGATCATCAGGTGCGCCAGCGCCGCGGCCAGCAGCCGGGCGTAGGTGAACTTGTGGGAGGCCCCGCTCCCGAAATCCATCGAGGCCGAGGTGTCGAGGTAGATCTGTGCCCGGTGGTTCGTGTCGTCCTCGAACTGCTTGACGTACAGCGCGTCGCTGCGGGCCCACACCTTCCAGTCGAGGTGCCGCAGGTTGTCGCCCTGGACGTACTGGCGGTAGCTGGCGAATTCCGTGGAGTATCCCAGGAACGGGCTCCGGTGCAGTCCGTCGAGGAAGCCCTCCACCACGGTCCGCGCCAGGAGCGGCAGGTCCTCCACCGAGGCCAGCAGGCGCGGATCGATGGAGAGGGTCTCGGGCATGGTCAGGACTTCGGGCTGCGGGTGGGCTTGGGCTTCAAAGTTTGGCCTGCATCAACGGAATGGGACCTCCTTCAACAACTTGTCGATCAGGACCTCCACACCCACCTTCTGTGCTCGGGCGTTGAAGTTTGGCATGATCCGGTGGCGCAGCACCTGCCGCGCGACATACCGGACACCCTCGTCATCGGCGCAGAGGCGGCCGGTGGTCGCCGCCCGGGCCTTGGCCCCGAGCACCAGGAACTGGGAGGCGCGCGGACTGGCTCCCCAGCGCACGAACTCCCGGATGTAGGCCGGAGCCTCGGGGGTCTCGGGCCGGGTGCGGGAAACCAGGCGGACCGCGTAGGCGATCACCTCGTCGCTGACGGGCACGCTACGCACCAGCCGCTGGGCCTCGATCAGCTCGGGCCCGGTGATCACCGGGGAGATCTCCGCCTGCGAGGTGCCGGTCGTCTCGCGGACCACGCGCTCCTCTTCGGACGGCGAGGGATACGTCGTGTTGAGGCAGAGCATGAATCGGTCGGCCTGCGCCTCGGGCAGCACGTAGGTGCCCTCCTGCTCGATGGGGTTCTGCGTGGCGAACACGTGGAACGGCCGGGGCAGCGGGTAGGTCTTGCCTCCGACGGTGACCTGCCGTTCCTGCATCGTCTCCAGCATGGCCGCCTGAGTCTTGGGCGGGGTCCGGTTGATCTCGTCGGCCAGGATCAGGTTGGAGAACACCGGCCCGGGCAGGAACACCTGTCGCCGCCGGCCGGACTCCGGATCCTCCTCCAGCACGTCGGTCCCGGTGATGTCGCTGGGCATCAGGTCCGGGGTGAACTGGATGCGGTTGAACCGCAGGTCGACCGCCTGGCTCAGCGAGCGGATCAGCAGCGTCTTGGCCAGGCCCGGGACGCCGGTGATCAGGGCATGGCCCCCGGCGAAGAGCGTCAGCAGCGTATTGTCGATGATCTCGCGCTGGCCGATGACGACCCGGCCGATCTGGTCGACCAGGGCCTGCCGTCGGGCGGTCAATTGTTCGATCGCGGCGACGGAAATGGCGGAGGGATCGGAGGGGTTCATGGGGCGGAGTCGACTCTTCATGAAAGGACACCCGGAATGGCAGGAGGTTTCAATGGGCAACGCCTCAAAAACGCGGTCCTGGGTGTCACCCACCCCCACCCCGGATCGCCTCCAGGGCGCCTCGAGTGAGGAAGTCGGTTGCCCAATTGGGATTCTGGGCCTAATGGATCGGGGTCGTTCATGTCTTCGCCCTACACGATCATCGGCTCGGATGGCCGGGAATACTCCGGTTCGCTGGAGGAACTGCGGCAATGGGCCCAGGAGGGGCGTGTTGGACCGGCGACGCTGGTCTGGCACGACGCCGACGAGCGTTGGATCGAGGCCGCCGGTCGCCATGAGTTGGTGTGGGACCTGCCCCGGCCGGTGACTCCCGCGGTGGCGCCCCCGGCAGCGATCCCGGTGTTCGTCCTCGCCGGGTTCGTGCCCCGCCTCCTGGCCTGCCTGGCCGACGCGATGGTGATCCTCTTCCTGGTCAATCTGCTCCTGCTTCCCTGGCAGGCCCCGTTGCAGGACCTTCTCCGGCAGGTCCAGGCCCAGTTGGAATCCACGGGCGACTCGCCCCCGGACCTGGGGCTACTGATCCGGTTCCAGTTGATCTTCACCGGCGTCTACTCGGGGGTCACGCTCGCCTACCTGGTGGCCTTTCATGGGCGTTGGGGAGCCACTCCGGGCAAGCGCCTGATGGGTTTGGCGGTGGTCACCTCGGACGGTGGGCGGCTTGGCTACTTTGGCGCATTCCGGCGAGGTCTGGCGAGCCTGTTGAGCCTCCTGACCTTCGGGTTGGGGTACCTGTTGATCCTCACCCCCCAGCGCCGGGCCCTCCATGACCTGATCGCCGGCACGCAGGTCGTCTGGCTTCCTCGCGAGTGACCTCCTCCATCAGGCTTTCCCCCGTGCTCCGTGGGTCTCTTTCAGGAAGGCTTTCCAGCAGGTGCTTGAACCACCCCGACCCGGTCGGCATCACGGCTGATGAATCTGTTCGTTGCCGAATGGTGAAAATCGTTCATGGTGGGTTCCTTAGCTTGGAGATCAAAGTGGCATGAAGATCGCTTCCGGCTTCTTGTCTAAAGTCGATGAACGTTTTGGCTGAATTTTTGCACCGTGCCCTGGTTGGAACCCTTGGGCTGGCCCCGGGTGCGGATCCGGGCTCTGGTGAGTCGGTCCTCAGGTGTGCCTTGCGGATTCCGGAGTTGTTCCTCGGCTGGAAGCCCATCCCGGCGAGGCTGGTTCCGGTGGGCGTTTCCAGGAGGTCAACCCTTGCAGACGGGCTCGGGTCGGCCGATCTCCGAATCCGCGGAACCATCCATGACCGTCGGTCCGGTTATCGCCGTGGGCACTCCTGACCATGATCGCCTCCTCCGCCTATTCCGAATCGGCTCCGCGCTACACCCTGCGTTCCGACCTTTACCGCGCCTGCCTGCCTCAGGCCGCCGAGGACACCGGCCGGCGGTTGATCTGGATGAACACGGTCTGCCTGCTCTTCCTGGCCGGGGGCATTCTGGGCATCGCCCACCCGCCAGGCCTGGTCCTGCAGAAATTCGCCGCCGATCCGGCCGCGCAGACGGTGGAGATCCGGGAATTCAAGCAGGAACCCCAGCCGCAACAGGCGGCTCCGGACGACGAACCCCTCCCGGATGAGCCGAGTCCCCCGGAGCCGGTCTCCGTCCCCGCGGTGGTTGTGGCTCCGGCCGATGCCAACGTGGCCTTTGCTGTCGAGGTCAAGGGTCCGGTCATCATCTCCAAGGATCCCAATTTCGCGGTACCCCCGCCGCGCGAGACCCGCCGCAGCGCCCCCGCCGCCCCGGTCGGTCCTCGGCGTTTCGACAGGGGCGGCGGCGGAGCCGGCGAGGGACGCTTCACCCCGGAGCCGTCCTATCCTCGGGAGGCCCAGATTCGTCGGGAGACCGGCGCTGGCGAATTCCTGGTCACCATCGACGCCACCGGCGGGATCACCGAGATGAAGCTGCTGTCCTCGTCCGGGAGCCCCACACTCGATAATGCCTTCCGTCAGCATGTCCGTCGCCTCTGGCGCTTCCGCCCCGAGGACGCCGGAGACTGGATCATCCCCTTCGAATACCGCCTGCGCTGAAACCTAGGTACCCAGCCACCGACCCGATCCCGCGCGATCCACCCATCCACCCCCCGAACGACGCAACAATGCTCGCCAACACCCTCGCCGAATACTTCACCAAGGGCGGTCCGATCATGTATCCGATCGCCCTCGTCGCCATCATCCAATTCGCCGTCATCGCCGAGCGCGGCATCTTTTGGATTCTCATGGGCCGCCGGCGCGACACCGCCCAGCTCGAGAACACCCTGGGCGCGATGGAGAACAGCGACTTCAAGGGCGCGGTGGCCCAGACCCGGGAATCCAACGACCCCATCCTCCGCATGATCTTCCACGGCCTGACCCATGTGCACGGCTCGCTTCAAGGAGCGCTGCAGGTGGCCGCGGGCCAGGAGATCAAGCGGGCCGGACGCTTCATGGTCCTGATCGACACCTGCATCACCTTGGCGCCGCTCCTGGGCCTTCTCGGCACGGTCACCGGCATCATGGGATCCTTCCGGAAGATGGGTGAATCGAGCATCGCCGGCGCGATGACCGAGATCCAGGGCGGCATCGGCGAGGCGCTCATCGCCACAGCGGCGGGCCTAGGGCTGGCCATCCTCGGGGTCTTCTTCCTGAACATCTACAACGAGTTCCTGGAGAAGCTGAAATTCGACCTGGAGACCGCCGCGACCAACGTCGAGGTCATGGTCGCCAAGGCCAGGCAGGAAGGCTTTGATACGGCCGCCTTCCGCCGCGAAATCGCAGCCAAGAACGCCTGACCTATGGCTGGAGGAGGCGGGGGCGGCCGGAGTGCCGCATCGACCGGCGGGAGGCGGGGCAAGTTCTCCTCGCCCGTCGCCATCAAGAAGGCGCGCATCGAGATCGTGCCCCTGATCGACGTGATGTTCTTCCTGTTGGCGGCCTTCATGATGGTCTCCCTGAGCCTGCAGCAGTCGAAGACGCGGCCCATGGAGTTGGTCGATGCCAAAAAGGCGGCCGACGACTTCAAGCCCGACGTGCTCAATATCGGCGTCGAGAAGGACGGCACCGTGGCCATCGGGACCAACGTGGTCGATACCGCGGGCCTCATCCAGGAACTCACCGCGCGCTACAAGCAGAACCCCAAGACCCCCGTCTTCATCACCGGCGACAAGGCGGCCCCCTACCGGGCCGTCGGCGGCGTGCTCCAGCAAGTGCGATCGGCCCGCTTCACCCGGGTGTCGTTCGTGACCAAGGAAGCCGAGGGCAGGGCGAACTAGACGGCGAACGACTTCGAACCATGCACCTGGGATCCCCCACCTCCGTCAAGAAGGCCCGCGTCGAGATCATCCCGCTCATCGACGTGATGTTCTTCCTGCTGGCGGCCTTCATGATGGTCACGCTGACCATGAACCGGTTGCGGACCCTGCAGATGGACCTCCCGTCGGCCGTGGCCCCGAAATCGTCGGAAAAGCCCGACATGATGGAGATCATCATCGACCGGGAGGGCGACCTGAAGGTCGGAGGCAAGCTCCTGCCCTTCTCCGAGCTGTCGGCCCGGGTGGAGTCGAAGTTGGCCTCCAACACCAACTATCCCTTCTACCTCAAGCCCGATTTCCAGACCAGCCATGGCAACGTGATGCGGGTCCTCGACGCCATCAAGGCGGCCGGGGGCAACAAGATCTCGATGGCCATCGACGTCACCGGGGCCGACAAGAAATGACGGGCCGCCCGCGTCGGGCAAACCGCATCGACACCGGTCCGGTCAGGAGGTTGGATCTTCGGGAGACCTCAAGCGGATCCCCGCCGTTCCCATGAACCCCTGCCCTTTCCATCCCCGCCTGGTACTTCTGGTCCTCGCCCTAACGTGGAGCATGGTCACTCCCGAGCCGGTGGAAGCCGACTGGCCCCAGTTCCTCGGTTCTTCCCGGGACGGACAGATCCGCGGGGTGGCCCTCGAACCCCTGCCGAAGGAGGGATGGCCCTTGCGCTGGAAGGCCGCTATCGGTGAGGGATTCAGCGGCCCGGTGGTGGTGTCCAACCGCGTGTACCAAAGCCACCGGATCGGAGGAGAGGAGTTCCTGACAGCCTTCGACACCGCTGATGGAAGCGTCCGATGGAAGCACTCCCTACCCACCACCTATTCGGCCCAGTTCGGGGGCGGCGATGGTCCCGCAGCGACTCCGGCCGCCGATGACCGGCGGGTCTTCGCCCTGGGGGCCGAGGGCATGCTCCGCGCGATCTCTGCGACCGACGGACGCCTGCTGTGGCGGGTCGATTGTGCCGAACGGTTCGGTGCCGAACCGGGGTTCTTCGGCTTCGGCAGCTCGCCGCTCCTGATCGGCGACCGTCTCATCGTGCAGGTGGGCGGACCCGAGGCCGGTGTGGTCGCCTTCGCGGTCACCGATGGTCGCGTTCTTTGGAAGGCCGGGGCCGACGAGGCCGGCTACGGCTCGCCCGTGCCGAGGAACCGGGAGGGCCGCCAGGAGGTCCTGTGCTTCCATCGGGCCGGCTTGGGAGTGCTCGATGCGGCCAACGGCCTCGAGCTGGACCGCTTCCCCTGGCGGGCCCGCATCCACGCGAGCGTGAACGCCGCATCGCCAGTGGTGGTCGGCGACGGAGTCTTCCTCACGGCCAGTTACGGGACCGGGGCGGTCCTCCTCAGGCCCGGGGGCAAGGTGCTGAAGCCCGCCTGGTCGGGCGATGAGGCCCTCTCGGCCCACTTCGCCACGCCGGTCCTGGTGGACGGATGCCTCTACGGGTTCCACGGCCGTCAGGAGTCTGGCCCGGATTTCCGGTGCATCGAGGCGGCCACGGGCAGGGTCCGCTGGTCGCTGGAGCGTGCGGGCTCCGGCTCCGTGCTGGCGGCGGGCCGATCGCTGCTCCTGCTGCTGGAAAGCGGCGAGGTGCGCCTGATCGAGGCCCGACCCGAGAAGCCCCGGGAGATCGGCCGGTTCCAGGCCTCCGGCTCCGGGGCGCGTGCCGTCCCGGCGGTGGCCCGCGGGCGGTTCTTCCTGAGGGACCGATCCCACCTGCTCTGCCTCGAGCTTCCGCGTTGACGCCCCGGAAGTCCAAAAAGACGGAAACCGGAGGATTCGATTTGCCTGCGCCGGTTCGAGAGGTTAGTTCCACGGCCGTCCATCGACCGGTAAACTCATCGACACCATTGTTATGCCCAACGCCTACCACGCTTCGATCGAAGGCGCCCAGCACGGCGCGAAGTCCCTCGAACAGTTCCTCGACTACGCCAAGGCCGCCGGTGCGGCCGGTGCCCAGCCGAGCAACTACATGCTGGGAGACGGCAAGGGCGGGTTTCGCAAGGCCAAGGACATCACGGCCGCCTTCGGCAACCGCGGCATGCGCCTGGACGGCATCTCCGCCCACTGCCCGTTCTGGGTGCACACCAGCGCCTGGACCGGCACCAAGTCCGGCAATCCCTTCATCGCCCCCGAGGTGGCCAAGCTCTCCCCCGACAAGATCGAGGCCTGGCACGAGAAGTACCTCCTCAAGCTCATGGACCTGGCGGCCGAACTCGGCGTGAAGTCGGTGCCGATGTTCTGGGGCGTCGCCTTCGGCTGGGAACTCGCCAGCGGTTATCCGTGGGGCTTCTGGAGCGGTTCGGGCTTCGACCTGGTCAAGGAAGGCCAGGAGCGCTTCGTCAAGAAGACGGCCAAGCTGCGCAAGCATGCCAACAGCCTGGGTCTGAAGCTGTGCCACGAGATCCATCCGGGCACCGCCGCCATGACGGCCGACGACTTCCTGATGCTGGTGGATATCTGCGACAACGATCCCTGTCTGGCGGTCAATGCCGATCCGTCCCACTGCTGGGAGGGGGAGTCCTGGGAGAGCCGCTTCCTGAAGGTCGGCAAGTACATCTACGCCGCCCATGTGAAGAACTTCGTCATCCGCCCGGGATTCCCGCTGCGGACCATGGAGCCGAACTGGACCCGCCGAGCCATGCAGTTCACCGACCTCGGCAGCGGCGATCTCAACATGCAGCGCTACGTCGAGCTGCTCCTCGCCGTGGGCTATCAGGACCGCTACTGCAAGCTGCACAAGTGTTCGTCGGCCCCGCTGGTGGTCGAAGCCGAAAGCGCCCACAAGGCCCTCGACTACTGCTCGGCCGACGGCATCGCCTACACCGCCAAGAACCTCTGCTTCCCGCAGGCCGCCGGAAGCTTCGAGGACGGCATGGGCGCTTGACGGTTCGTTCGTGATCCAATCGGCCCTGAATGGGCCCAAGCAAGGCGGCGGGTTTCCCGCCGCCTTGCCGTGTCGACCGGCCGCGGTTGATCTCCAGGGGTTTCCTGTGGCACAAACCGCGCCGATGCATTCGTTTCGCTATGTCGGCCGGGAATTGTTCTGCGAGGACGTCACCCTTTCAGACCTTGTGCGGAAGCACGGCACCCCGCTCTACGTCTATTCCCAGACCACCCTCGCCGACCACTACTCCAAGCTCGATACCGCCCTGGCGCCGCTGGATCACCTGATCTGCTTCGCCATGAAGTCCAACTCGAACCTGGCCGTGATCCGCACCTTCGCGGACCTCGGGGGCGGGTTCGACACCGTGAGCGCGGGCGAGATCCAGCGGGTCATCGCCGCCGGGGGCGATCCCGGCAAGTGCGTCTTCGCCGGCGTCGGCAAGACCGAGGCGGAGATCGCCTTCGCCCTCAAGCAGGGCATCTACAGCTTCAACGTCGAGTCCGAGGCCGAACTGGCGCGCATCAGCAAGGTGGCGGTGAGGCTCAAGAAGATCGCCCCGGTGGCCGTCCGGGTGAATCCGAACGTGGACGCCCACACGCACGCCAAGATCACCACCGGCACCTACGAGAACAAGTTCGGCATCCAGTTCGAGTCCATCGAGGGCGTCTACGCCCGGGCCGCCAAGCTCCCCAATCTGCGCCTGCGCGGCCTGCAGATGCACATCGGCTCGCAGTTGACCGACGTGGAACCCTTCCGGAAGGCCGTCGAGAAGGTCGCGCCGTTGGTCGCCAAGCTCAACGCCCGCCATGGCTTCGACTTCTTCAGCATCGGGGGCGGCATCGGCATCGTGTACAAGGACGCCCTCGCCTCCGGGGACGCCTCCTGGTGGAAGACGGCCGCCGGCCGGAAGATCCTCACTCCGGATCTGTACGCCAAGACCCTCGTGCCCCTCCTCAAGCCCCTCGGGCTCAAGATCCTGCTCGAGCCGGGCCGTTTCATGAGCGGCAACGCCGGAGCCCTGGTCACCCGCGTCGAGTACATCAAGAAGACCGGCAAGAAGAACTTCGTCATCGTGGATGCCGCGATGAACGACCTGATCCGGCCCGCCTTCTACGACAGCTTCCACGAGATCGTGCCGCTGACGAAGAAGACCGGGGCCCTGGTGTCCTCCGACGTGGTGGGGCCGGTCTGCGAGAGCGGCGATTATTTCGCCAAGGATCGCCCGCTGCCCAAGGTCGGCGAGGGCGACACCCTGGCGCTGCTCAGCGCCGGTGCCTATGGGTCGGTGATGGGCTCCAACTACAACAGCCGCTCGTTGCCGGCCGAGATTCTCGTCCACGGGAAGAAGGCATCGGTAGTCCGCCGTCGCCAGACCATCGCCGACATCTGGGCCAATGAATCGATCGCCGATTGGCAGCAGCGGCCGAAGAAGGCTTCCAAGGACGGCCAGTAATCCGACCGGACGGGATTCCGTGAGACGAAAACGGGAGTGGGGCCGACAGGGCATCCGCTCCCGTTTTTTTTTCGTGCCCCGGGGATGGTTCCCGAGGGTTCCCGGAGGCGCAGCCATGATGCCGTCCTGGACTCACAGGGCCCGGGGTTCACCGAACGATTTTCTCGCCTCGGAGTCGGGGTTTCCCTTCAGTTGTCGGTGCTGGCCGACCCGGGAATCCGCCCGACGGCCCCTCCATGCGCATGAAGGCCATCCAGCTGGAAAAACCCGGTTCCTTCCGGGTCATCGACATCGACGAACCTCCCGCACCCGGACCGGGCGAGGCCGTGGTGAGGGTCCACCAGGTGGGCATCTGTGGCACCGATCTCGGCGGCTACCTCGGCAAGATGCCCTTCTTCTCCTATCCACGGATCCCCGGCCACGAACTCGGGGTGGAGGTGGTGGCGGTCGGCGAGGGGGTCACCGAGGTGCGTCCCGGTGACCGGTGCAGCGTCGAGCCCTACCTGAACTGCCAGCGATGCCACGCGTGCCGTCGCGGCCACACCAACTGCTGCCACCACAATCAGACGCTGGGCGTCCATTGCGATGGCGGACTCCGCCGACTCTACACGGTGCCCGCTCGCAAGCTCCACCGGGGCGATTCCCTCGACTTCGAGCAACTCGCCTTGGTCGAGACCCTGGCCATCGGCAGCCACGCGGTTTTTCGGGCCGCGCCGAAGTCGGGCGAGACGGTGCTCGTCATCGGGGCTGGCCCTATCGGGCTCAGCGTCATCGAGTTCGCCAAGCTCAGCGGCGCCCGGACGGTGGTCATGGACATGAACGAGCAGCGACTGGCCTTCGTGCGCGAGGTCATGGGCGTTCCCGACACCGTCTGCACCCGGGGCGACGGTACCGAGGTCGCCGCCATCGAGGCGCTGACCGATGGCAATGGCGCCGAATCGGTCATCGACGCCACCGGCTCCCACCGCTCGATGAGCCAGGCGCTGGCATTCTGCGCCTTCGCCGGCCGCCTGGTCTACGTCGGCATCACCCAGGCAGACCTGGGCTTTCCTCATGCCCCGATCCTGCACCGTCGGGAACTGAGCATCCTCGGCAGCCGCAATGCCCTGCCCGCCGATTTCCGTGGCATCATCAGCCATATTGAGGCCGGGCGCATCGACACCCGCCCCTGGATCACCCACCGCTCCCGCTTCGGCGACATGATCACCGAGTTTCCCTCCTGGTTGAAACCGGAGACGGGAGTGATCAAGGCGATGGTCTCGGTGGATTGATCCTTCCGACCGGCTCACGACTTCCATGAAGCGACCTTCCCGCCCGCCGCCGGTTCTTGCCGGGGAGCTCGTTTGGGAGAAGGGGGCGACCTGGGTGCTGATCGCCCTGAATCTGGCCTTCTTCGCTTATGAACGGTGGCTTCGACGCGTCGACCCTGAGCGTAGCCTCTGGTTCGAGGTGAACCATTCCTTGAGCCTCGAGGGACTGCGCCAGGGCGCCTGGTGGCAATGCCTGACCTTCCAGTTCCTGCACGGGGGCTGGATCCACCTCGGCATGAACCTGCTGTTCCTGCATTCGATCGGGCCGGTGATCGAGACCACGCTGGGGCGCTGGCGTTTCCTGCTGCTCTACCTCTTCAGCGGGATGGTCGGGGGCGTCCTCCACGTGGCGGGTGCCTGGCTCATGCCCGATGCGTTCGGTCGGCCGGTGGTGGGTGCCTCGGCCGGCTTGTGTGGTCTCATGGCGGCGCTCGGTGCGCTGTATGCGGAGCAGCGCCTGCGGGTCCTCCTCTTCTTCGTCATCCCCCTGGAGATCCGCGCCAAGCATGTCCTCGGGGCGGGTATCCTCGCCAGCGCCCTAGGGGCGATCTTCGCGGTGGGACCCATCGCTCACCTGGCCCATTTGGGGGGCTTCATCGGGGGTCTGGCCTGGCTCCTCCTGTTCCCCGCCGTTTCCCGGCGCTTGGATCGTTGAGCGAGGCAGTCCGATCCGCGTTGGAAAAACGCCGTCCGCCGGTCTAGGTTGTGCTCCGGATGTTGTCCGATCGCGATTACATGAGGGACGAGGACGGGCCGCGGGGGCTTTCCTGGACGGTCTGGTTGATTATCGCTCTGGTGGCGGTCTTCGCCTTGGAGGCCGCTGCGGAGGTCTACCTGGGCCCGTCGCTTCAATGGCTTCAACGCTACGGCGCGTTGTCGGATCGGGTCTGGCGATCGGGCTGGGTGTGGCAGCTGGTGAGTTACCAGTTCCTTCACGGTAGCTTTACTCACCTGTTCTTCAACGGACTGGGCGTCTGGATGTTCGGACGCCCCATTGAGGCCGCCTTCGGAGGGGCCCGCATGCTGGGTCTTTGGCTGGTCGGTGGCCTCGCGGGTGGCCTGCTGCAGCTGGCCGTTGGCGCGGCTTTCCCGGAGGGGATCTCGGCCCAGGTGGTGGGGGCCTCTGCCGGACTGATGACCTTCCTTGCGATCTTCTGCCGGCTGGAACCCGATGCCCGGATCCTGCTGGCCCTCATCGTCCCGGTACCCGCGCGCTTCCTGTTCTACCTGAGCCTGGGCATCGCCCTTTTCTTCACGGTCGTGCCGCCGCGCGACGGGGTCGCCCATGCGGCCCACCTCGGCGGCCTGCTCTACGGCTGGCTGTGGGTGCAGACGGGCGGGCACCAGGGTCGGTCGCCCTGGGATCGCTGGTCCGAGGGGTGGCGACGCTGGAGGGCCCGTCGACGCGCCGGCAAGGCCCACGCAGCCCGCGAGGTTCTTCGGCCCCCCTTCCGTCCGACACCGACATCGACCCGTCCACCGGCCCAGTCCGATGCGGAATTCATCGCCCGCGAGGTCGATCCGATCCTCGAGAAGATCGCCCGCGAGGGGATCGGCAGTCTGACGGCCGCCGAGCGGCAGACGCTGGAGTCCGCCCGGCAGAAGGTGACCCGCCGTTGAGCGGGTTCCCGGGCGGGTCCCCCGACGGGCCGATTAGGGTGGCCGGTGCGGTCTAGTCGGCGAGGATGGCCTCGGCCGCGCGCTCGGCCGCACCGGGAGGCCCGAGGAGCTGGCGGACCCCGGCCAGCGATTCCCGTGACCGTTGCAGCGCGCCGGGAGTCTCGAGCAGCCCGAGCGCGGCCCCAGCCAGGGCCTCGGGCGTGGCCGCATCCTGGATGAATTCGGGCATCACGGCCTGTCCGGCCAGCAGGTTGGGCATCGCCAGATGGGGCACTCGGATGATGCGGCGCCCGATCTGGTAGGTGCTCCACGACGTGCGGTACAGGGCCACCGTCGGCACGCCGAACCAGGCGCACTCGAGGGTCACCGTGCCCGTCGAGGCGATGGCCACGTCGGCGTCGGACAGCGCTCGGGCAAGGTCTCCGACCTGGACCATGAGGCCCTCGGGTTCAGGCACCCCCGCGGGCAGCGAGGCCCGAGCCGTCTCGTTGGGGAGTATCAGGGTGCAGCGAGCCCCCGTCTTTTTGACGATGGCCCGGGCCGCCGGTGCCACCACCGGCCAGTGACGACGCAACTCACCGGTCCGGCTGCCCGGAAGCAGCACGAGGTGAGGCCGGCGACCGGGGTGGTCGTCAGTCGTCGCGGGCGGCGGTCCGTGCCGGTCCACCAGCGGGTGGCCCACGAAGTCCACCCGGACCCCGGGCGCATTTCGGGCGTACCACTCCTTCTCGAAAGGAAGGATCGAGAGCAGGCGGTCGAGGATCCGGGGCATCTCACGGGCTCGCCCCGGCCGGGACGCCCAGACCTGGGGCGACACGAACTGCACCCGCCGAGGTCGCCAGTTGCGAAAGATCCCGTGCCGCTCCTGCGCCATCGTCGTGATGGTCTTCAGGAGACGCAGGTTGAAGGCGCCGAAATCGACCCCGATGACCACCTCCGGCGTCCGCTCGCGGGCGGCCTCCGTGGCTCGGCGGAAGGCCTCGCGGAATCGGCCCCACTGGCGCAGTGCGTCGGCGGGCCCGATCACCGAGTGGGCGGTCAGGTCGCAGAGGATCTCCACCCCGGCCCCCGCCATGGCGGCACCTCCGATACCGAAGAACCGGGGCGCGATCGGGCCGGTCCGCCGACGCAGCGCGCGGACCAGTTCGGCGGCGAGCTGGTCGCCGCTGGGTTCGCCGGCGACCAGCAAGATGGACGTGAGGTTCACCGTTTGGCCGGACATTCTACCGCCGCCCTCCGGAAATGGCCATGCCTTCGGGAATGCCGTTGGCAAGCCCTCCCCTGCGGTGAGTTGCGGCGACCGGGGTCGCTGTTTTTCCCGACCCTGGGCATGCATCCGGTCTGGCATTCCGAGGGGGGGATGACCGAGACTGCGGGCACACCAGAGTCCATGAAGATCCCCCTGTTTCCCGAGGCGATCGCCCTGTTCGCCGGCGCCCTGCTGGTTTCCCGGGCGGCCGCAGCGACCGACTTCAAGGCCGAGATCGAGCCACTGTTGATCCGCCGCTGTTCCGAGTGCCACGGCCCGGACAAGCAGAAGGCGGGCCTGCGCCTCGATTCGCGATCGGCAGCCCTACTGCCGGCCGAGTCCGGGAAGGCCGCGCTGGTGCCGGGCAAGCCCGAGACCAGTGAACTCCTGCGCCGGGTGACCTCGAACGATTCGGACGAGGTGATGCCTCCCAAGGGACCGAGGCTGACCGCTGCCGAGGTGGCCAGTCTGACGCGGTGGATCGCCGAGGGTGCGGTCTGGCCCGAGAACGACGCACGGAAGCACTGGGCATTTCAGGCGCCGGTGCGTCCCAAGCCCCCGGAGTCGTTGCCGGCGACCGCGGCCGTTCGCAATCCCATCGACCGGTTCATTGTCGATCGGCTCGCCCGCGAGGGCCTCCAGCAGCAACCGGCGGCCGACCCGGCCACACTCGTGCGACGGCTTTCGCTCGACCTGACCGGACTGCCCCCGGAACCGTCCGAGGTCGCCCGGTTCGTCGCCGATCCCTCCGACCGCGCCTACGAGGCGCTGGTCGACCGCTTGCTGGCCTCGCCCCACTATGGTGAGCACATGGCCCGGGGTTGGCTCGACCTGGCGCGCTACGCCGACTCCAACGGCTACCAGGTCGACCTCGCCCGGTCGATCTGGCCCTACCGCCAATGGGTGATCGACGCTTTCAACCGGAACCAGCCCTTCGACCGGTTCACCATCGACCAGCTGGCGGGGGATCTGCTACCCGAGCCGACCCTGGCTCAGCGCATCGCCACCGGGTTCAACCGGAACACCAAGGTCAACGACGAGGGTGGCGGCGACGCCGAGGAATACCGGACCAAGGCGGTGAAGGATCGGGTGGCGACGGTCGGCACCGCGTGGCTGGGGCTCACCCTGAATTGCGCCGAGTGCCACACCCACAAGTACGACCCGATCACCCACGAGGAGTACTACCGCTTCTACGCCTTCTTCAACAACACGGCCGACTCCGGCAACTACAGCCTCGGCCCGTCGGTCGAGGTTCCCCGCCCGGATCTCGCCGACAGCGACGCGCACCTGGACCGGCGCCTCGCGGACACCCGCCGGGAACTCGACGAGGCCGGCAAGGCGCTGGCCGCTAGCCGGGCCGCCTGGGAGAAATCGATCGCCCGCAAACCCGACCCGTGGCGGACGCTCCAGCTCGTCAACGCTCATTCCACGGGTGGCTCGGGCTATACCAACCTTGCCGATGGTTCGCTGCTGGGCACCGGCGTGAACCCGATCTACGACACCATCACGGTCCAGGCCGACACCGACCTCACCGGCATCACCGCGGTCATGCTGGAGGTCCTCCCCGACCCGAGCCTGCCCAAGAACGGACCCGGTCGCTGGGGAGCCACCGGCAACTTCATCCTCGATGAATTCTCCTTCGCCGCCGCGCCGAAGCGGGGGCCCGCGCCCGCCAACACCAATCTCTTCTTCGCCAGCGCCACGGCCGACTGGGAGCAGCAGTACTACCGCGCCGAGCACGCCGTTGACCGCAACCCCAAGACGGGTTGGGCCATCGGGCCGCGATTCGGCGAGCGGCATGTCCTCATCGCCCGCCTCCAGGATCCGGCCGGGTATCCCGGCGGCAGCCGGCTGACGTTCCGTTTCGAGCATTACCACGGCAACAGCCATTGCATCGGGCGCTTCCGCATCTCGGTGACCACCGAGAAGGACCCTGGCCGCCTGTGGCCCCTGCCCGACGGGGTCCGGTTGGCCGCGTCCAAGGCCTCTCGCGACCGTTCCACGGACGAGTCGGCCCAGCTGGTCGCGAGCCAGCGGTCCGCCTCCGAGAAGGTCCGTTCCCTGGAGCGCCAGCTCTTCGTGCTGGAGCAGCAGCGCAAGCAGCGCGCCGGCCAGAAGTTCACCACGCTGGTGATGCAGGAACGTTCCGAGCCCCGGCCCCGCGAGACCTACATCCATGTCCGGGGCGATTTCCTCACCCGCGGCAAGACGGTGGTCCCGGGCACTCCCGAAGTCTTCCCGCCCCTGCCCCAGGGCCAACCGGCCAACCGGCTGGCGCTGGCCCGGTGGCTGGTCGATCCCGCCAACCCGCTGACCGCGCGGGTCACCGTGAACCGCTTCTGGGAGCGTTGCTTCGGCACCGGCATCGTGAAGACCAGCGAGGATTTCGGGCGCCAGGGCGAGCTTCCCTCGCATCCGGAACTCCTCGACTGGCTCGCCACGGAGTTCGTCGCCAGCGGT
>CAIOKD010000298.1 GCA_903858835.1 uncultured Verrucomicrobiota bacterium | reverse complement strand
CCCAAGCCGACCCACGCAGACCGTCTTGCCGGAGGCGGCGGCCAATCGGTCTCCCAAGGGAGCCACGGCGAGCTGCTCCACCCAGGCCGAGGGCATCGGCAGGGAGTGGAGCCGTGTTCCGGAAACGGGGTCCCAGATCCGTACCTGACCATCCTGCCCGGCGGTGGCGAACGCGGGGCTCGCAGCCCCCCAGACCAGGCGGAAGCCCCCGCCCTCATGGGCCTGGAAGGCATGCAAGCGACGACCCGAGGCGGCCTCCACGACCCAAGCCGATCCCTCGGTGCCCAGGGCCGCAACAAGGCTTCCATCCGGCGAGCCGGCGAGCGCGGCGATGGGTTCGGAAAGATCCAGGACCCAGTCAGCGGGTCGGAGGGGTGCGTTCATCACGGGTCGGAGCGACAGGCTGGGTGCGTGCGAATCAGGCCAAGCAACGTCGGAAGCCCGCGTTCAGCGCCTCGCGGTCGAAGTTGCGTCCGATGAAGACCAACTGACTCTTGCGCTCCAGCGCATCCTTCCAAGGACGGTCGGGCTTGCCCTCGAAGAGCATGTGCACCCCCTGGAACACGAAGCGGTTGGCCTGTCCCTTGATGTTGAGGATGCCCTTCATGCGGAAGATGTCCTGCCCCTTGGTCTGGAGCAGCTCGCTGAGCCATGCGTTCAGCTTTTTGGCGTCGAGCTCCCGGCGTTCCTCGATACCCACGCTGGAGACGGTCTCGTCGTGGGTGTGGTCATGGCCATGACCGCCATGTTCGTGGACATGAGTAGGCTCGATGGCCTTGCCGTCGCGTTCCACCCGGCCCTTGAACTCGTCCAGCCCGTGCTGGGTGAAGAGCGCATAATTGCCGTGGGCCGGGATGCGGAGGGTGGCCGTAATGCCGTCTTCGCCCAGGATGAGCTTGTGCAGGGTCTTGCCCGGCTTGATCACCCCACCCATGCGGACGGCCGTGCCGATGCCGTTGAAGACGCCTTCCGCGATCTCCTCGGCGTGGTGCAACGCATCGTGCAGGTCGCCCCCGCAATGCCCATGGTCATGATCATGATCGTGGTCATGGTCGTGCCCGTGGGGATGATCGTGGGAATGCCCGTGGCTGTGGTCGTGGCCGTGGTCGTGGCCATGCGCATGCCCGTGTTCGTGGCACTGACCGTGGTCATGCCCATGGGCATCCAGCTGAAGCAGCACCAGTCCCATCACGGCATCGGGGCCCGCATCGAGCTGCAGGGTGTGGTCGCCGCCGTCGAGGTGGAAGGTGCCGCTCCATTCGAAGGGGAGCGATTTCTCGAGGAAATCGCCGTCGAGCGAGAGCTTGTGGTTGAGGTCGAAGGCGTGGAGGTGGAGCACCTGGTCGACCGACAGGTTCGATTGCTGGGCATGCAGGATCTTGGCCACCGGGTTGACGGCGCGGATCTGGCGCTCCAGGTGGGCCAGTTCGTCGGGCGTCACCAGGTCGGTCTTGTTCAGCACGATGCGGTCGGCGAAGGCGATCTGCTCCTTGGCCTCGGGCGCGTCGCCCAGGTGCAGGGAGATGTGCTTGGAGTCGACCAGGGTCACGATGCCGTCGAGCCTGAAGCCCTCCTTGATCTCGTCGTCGCTGAAGAAGGTCTGGGCGACCGGGCCGGGATCGGCCAGGCCGGTGGTCTCGACCAACACGTAGTCGAACTTGTTCCGGCGTTTCATCAACTGCCCCAGGATCCGGATGAGGTCCCCGCGCACGGTGCAGCAGAGGCACCCGTTGTTCATCTCGAAGATCTCCTCGTCGGCCTGGATGACCAACTCGTTGTCGATGCCGATCTCGCCGAACTCGTTCTCGATGACCGCGATCCTCTTGCCGTGGTTGGCGGTGAGGATGCGGTTGAGCAGGGTGGT
>CAIOKD010000297.1 GCA_903858835.1 uncultured Verrucomicrobiota bacterium | reverse complement strand
GCCTGAGCACGAACACGGTCGTCGTCTACACGTCGGACAACGGCGGCCGGTCGCCCTTGCTCAAGGGCGGAAAGACCCTCGTCGATGAGGGTGGGATCCGGGTGCCGCTGATCGTTCGCGGGCCCGGAGTCCCTGCCGGGCGTTACTGTGCGGAGCCGGTGGTGGGTTACGACATCCTGCCCACCGTCCTCGACTGGGCTGACGCCGGGGACCGAGTGCCTTCCGGTGTGGAGGGGGGTAGTTGGAGGCCGGTCTTGACGGGCGGCGGCACCGGACGGGTGGTGCGGCCGGTGGACCGCCTGGTTTTCCATCACGACGTCGAGGTGGAGCATCCGCAGACGGCCCTGCGGCAGGGAAATCTCAAGCTGGTCCACCACTGGGATACCCGACGCAGTTATCTCTACGATCTCTCCAAAGACTTGGGTGAGCGGAACGACCTCTCGTTGCAACGCCCGGAGGAAACCCGCCGTTTGCTGTCCTTGCTGGAGGACCATGTGAGCAAGGGCCTGGGCGACGGCTCGGTGGCGCGCCTTCGCGGCGAAACCTCGGCCTCCGGGGAGATCCCTGGGGGCCGTTCCGCCCGAAAGGCACGCCGTGATTCCGGCGGAGGGAAGGGGCGGGTCGGGACCGATCGTTGAGTCCTCGACCCGGGATTCCATTCCCTCGGATCGATTCAGACGTGTTTGACGACCTCGGAGGCGGGGAAACGGACCTTCTTTTGGGAGGCGTACTTGTCGTCCTCGGCCCGATAGCCCGCGGCGCAGGCGACGACGGTGCGATAACCCGAACCGACCAGGTCGAGGGCCTTGTCGTACTCATGAGGCACGATGCCTTCCATGGGGCAGGTGTCGATGCCGAGCAGGGCTGCCGCCGTCATGAACTGCCCGAGGGCGATGTACACCTGGTGCGTCTGCCAGGTGTCGAGGTGACCGGCATCCGCGGCCTTCTGAAGGCTGCCCACCATGAGATTGCGGTATCCCCCCAAGGATTCAACGCTGCCGCCCCGCACCTCGACCTGGCGCTCCAGGAAGCGGTCGACATGGGCTTCGTCGAGGCCGGTCTTCACCGCGAAGACCACCAGGTGCGAACAGTCGGCGGGCTGCGATTGTCCCCACGAGTGCGAGACCAGCCCGGCCTTCGTGAGGGGATCGGTCACCACGAAGAACTTCCAGGGCTGCAGGCCGAAGCTCGAGGGGGAGAGCACCAGCGCCGATTCCAGGGTCTGCCACACCTCGGCGGGAATCTTGGCGGTGGGGTTGAACTTCTTGGTCGCGTAGCGCCAGTTCAGCGCTTCCAGAAGTTGTTCGGAGGAGAGGGTGTTCATATCGTAGGGAACTAGGCTAGTGTCTGCACTGTGGCCCGCAACTCACGGAATCCTTGAGGATCAGGATTGGGGCGATCTTGGATGTGCCGCGCTGGAGCCAAGGCCCGGTGTTGGCGGAGCCTTCCGGGGGTGGGCGGTCTTGGCGACCGTGGACGACCGTCCGGGCGATGGCATCCGCGATGCCTCTGGCCTCACAGCCGTGTTGTTCGACGAGTCTCTTCAATCCGGTCGGTGTCCTCCCCTTTCTTCCATGGCAAAAGCCTGTCCGCCGGACCTTGGCGGGGCTATCGTCTACCCGATGAACGCCACAGCCCACTCCGACCTCATTTTCGACGTGGGAATGAACAATGGGGACGACACGGCTTTCTATCTCGAGTGCGGATTCCGCGTCGTGGCGGTGGAGGCCAATGATGCCTTGTGCCGGCAGGTGGCCGCTCGGTTGCCCGAGGCGATCGCCTCTGGAAGGTTGACAATCCTCAATGTGGCGGTTGCCGGTGAACCCGGTCAGGTGGAGTTCTGGATCAACGAGGATCATCCGGAGTGGAGCGCGCTCGATGTGGCGAGCGCCGCTCGAGGCGGGCATCGGCATCGCAAGGTGACGGTGCCGGCGGTTCGATTCGGAAGCCTTCTTCGGGAGCACGGGGTTCCCCATTACCTCAAGGTGGATATAGAAAGCGCGGACCACTTCTGCCTGGAAGGCCTTCGGGAGGTGGGGCGCCCGGAGTATCTTTCCGTCGAGGTCTCGGACGTGGCGCTGGTCGATGCGTGTCGGGACCTGGGTTACCGCCGGTTCATGCTGGTGGAGCAGAGCTCTCTGCTGCCCATCGATGACTGGACCGGACCGCTCGGTTGGACCGCGCAATGGCCGCGCATCTTGACGGCCCATCGGGCGTGGCCGTTTCGATTGATCCGAAAACTGGTCGGCTACCGGAGGATCCGTTCCTGGGGTTCGCGTTCCCGTCGATTCCCGGGCCGGGATTTTCCGATCGGTTCTTCGGGGGATTTCGGCCCGAACTTGACGGGCACTTGGATATCGGCGGATGAGGTGAAGGCCCTGTGGCATCGCCATCACCGTCACTGGACCTCACACGGACGTGAGTTCTGGTGCGATCTCCATGCCGGCCTGTAGGCCTGCGAGGGTTCGGCCGGGGCGGCAATGGTTTTCCTGCGAATCCTCCCGCCTAGTTGGAGGCATTCAAAGAAGGCTCAACCTCCGCTGAACCGAGAATCGAGAGCGGGGCGGTTGCCGCGGCAACGTGGGGTTGAGGCCATCCCTGCATCTCCTTGGCATCTGATCGGAAAACGGGACATTCGTCCCGTGATTCCGACGTTTTTGGAATGTTGGTCCTGGGCTATTTATGCCGCGACCGCAGTCCAGTCGGTCACCGGGGGGGCCTGCGACGGGTTTCCGTCACTGGCGGGACTTCACATCGAAGCAGTGGAGCAATTCCTGATCCCGGAGATACAGGCGGCCGTTGACGACGACCGGGTGGGGCCAGATGCCGCCTTGGGAGCTCCGTTGCGTGCTCAAAGGCGCCAGTTTGAAGCGGCTCAACTCCTTCCAGCCCTGCGTGCTTGCCTCTACCAAGGCCACCTCGCCGCTGCGCTCGTCCAAGCAGATCAGTTTTCCGTCGGCGTAAGTGACCGAGCCCTTGCCGAATCCCTTGTGCGACCACACCTCCTTGCCCGTCGTTAGCTCCTGGCAGATCCAGCCGGCGCCATCGGAATGGCCGTAAAGGTGTCCATCGACGCAGACCACTCCGCCGTGGTGGTTTTTCATCACCTTGTTCGAGTAGAGGGGTTCGACCGAATTGTCGGCTCCCAGACGGATGGCCTCGCATCCCACGCCATAGCCCGCCGTCACATACACGATGCCATCCTCATAGATGGGAGTCGGGATCACGGCGACCCGGCCCGGGAAATCCTTCTTCCAGAGAACCGACCCATCCGATGGCGAAACGCCGAAGAAGCGGTTCATCACCAACTGAACCACCTGTGGCTTGCCCGAGTGCTGGATCAGGATCGGCGAAGAATACTGGGCGTTGTCGGTGATGTCCTTGGAGCGCCACCGGACTGTTCCGGTCTTCTTGTCGAGGGCTGCCAGGGTTCCCTGGGGACCGCCTGGAGTGCAGACCACGAGATCTCCCACCACGAGGGGCGACTCGGTGTAACCCCAATCCTGCAATTTGCCGCCCAGATCCCCGACCAAGTTTTTGGACCACACCAGTTGGCCGTCATTCGCGCGGGCGCACACGAGCAATCCCTGACCGCCAATGGCATACACGTGATCTCCATCCACGGTCGGCGTCATTCGAGGGCCGTCCCCCCAATTGTTGGGGTACTTGGGACCGGCCGGGGTGCTCCAGAGCTCCTTGCCCTTGGAGGCATCCACGGCGATGAGAAATTCCTGCCCGTCGCGGAGCCCCATCGTGAACAGGGTGCCCTTGGCGATCGAGTACCCTGCGTACCCGAGCCCCGCATTCTGGAACAACCACACCTGCTTGGGCCCTTCCTGAGGCCAAGCCGACAAAAGCCCCTTGTCCGGAGAATGGTCCTTCCGGCCCGCTCCCCGCCACTGGTTCCAATCTGCCCCAAATACAGATATCTGTGCCAGAAACGCCAGAACTCCGATCATCCCGTTGTTCATTCAAAAACAATCCCCAACTACCCAGCCCGGGTCAAACCCTTCCTCAAAATAAAGTGACAGGTTCATTATTATTGACTTTAGAATGCGGTCTGGCACCTTCTTCACATGAGATTGGCGCGGATTAAAGCGGGGCAGCTGGAAGGGGCAGTGTACCACTGCATTTCTCGTACGGTGGGTGGGCAAAAGTTGTTGGATGATGCCTGCAAGGAGCGAATGGCTTCGCTGCTGATCTCTTTGGCCGGTTTCTGTGGGTTGGAAGTGATCACCTATTGCATGATGGGAAACCATTTCCACTTGCTGGTGCGGGTTCCTAAAGCAATGCCTTTGAGCGATGAGGAGTTGCTGCGTCGGGCCGAGGGGTTCTACGGCAAGCAGGGCGTGATGGTGGTTCTGGCTCGCGACGCAATGAAAAGCGGAGGGAAGGGGGGTGGAAAAATGCCGTTGTACATCCGTCAGACACTCCTGGGTCGAATGGGGGACGTGTCTGTGTTCATGAAGGAGTTCAAGCAGCGGTTCAGTCGATGGTACAATCGCCGTACCGAACGCTTCGGAACCCTCTGGGCCGAACGATTCAAGAGCGTGCTGGTCGAGGATTCCCCGGAAGCTCTCCGAACCGTGGCCGCATACATCGACTTGAATCCGGTGCGGGCGGGCTTGGTGAGCGATCCGAAGGATTATCGGTTTTGCGGGTATGCTGCGGCGTTGGTGGGGCGAAGGGAGCTTCAGCGTGGGTTGATGAGCGTTTTCTTCCAGGCCAATTGGGCCAGGGTTTCAGCTCTGTACCGGGAAGCCATGTTCCTCCAGGCCGGTATAAGCGGACATAGCTCAAAGAACGCCCTGGATCGTGAATCCATCCTGGCGGTCCTTCGACAGGGGGGGCAATTGAGCGAGGCCGAAATCCTGCGGCTTCGGGTGAGGCACCTAACCGATGGGGTGGCACTGGGTTCGAAGGAATTCGTGGACTCCGTGTTCTTCCGGTATCGGTCCCTGTTCGGTCCCAGACGCAAGGACGGAGCCCGCCCCATCCGGGGAGCCCCTTGGTCCCGATTGTCGACACTCCGCGATCTTCGGGTGAACGCCATCGGTTGATGCGAACGATCAGCGGTTGATCCACAAGGGACACAACGGACGCAAGGGACGCAAGGGACGCAAGGGACGCGAGGGACGGAGGTCGCGGAAAGGAGCCCGAGGGGCCCGACTCTGCGAAGCGGTAAAATCCCAAGGATCCGCCCGTCCTTCCGCTCTTGCCCCATCCTGGGCGTCGCCATCGCGTTTCCGTCCACCGGTTTCCATCAGGGCGATTCCAGCCCTCGTTCTTCGCGGCGGTCCCGTTCCTCAGAATCCGCTCGCCTTGGATCGATCGGGTGCCGTTTCCTCGGGGTCGAGACAATGGCGACAACAATCAGGCGGGTTCTTCTGGTCGATTCCGTGGTTTGGCCGCCGGGTTTGGATCCAGACCCGCGCCGCGATGTCTGCGGTTGGTTCAGTCGTTGGACGCCCCACGCCCTTCGGGTCGATTGGTTCCGGGTTGGGGTCGAGTCCAACATCAACGAATTGCACTCCCCCGATGGTTGGGACGGGGTGATCCTGAGCGGTTCTCCCCGGGATGCTTGGACGGACGATCCGGTGAATCTGCAGTTGGGCGAATGGATCCTCCGGTGCCGCGATGCCGGGGTGCCTGTCTTGGGCGTTTGCTACGGTCACCAGTTGATGGGCCGGGTTCTCGGGGCCCGGGTCGCCCCGCACCCTGGAGGCTTGGAATTGGGCAACACTCCCGTCCAGCTGACGCCCGCAGGTCGGGCCTCGAAACTGTTCGATGGCCTGCCGGACCAGTTCGACGTGCTTTCGAGTCATTCCGATGTCGTGTCGGACCTGCCTTCCGGTCTCGTACACACGGTCGCCGGAACCTTCGCGGCGATCCAGGGCATCCAGGATTCGACGGGCCTCCTGCATGGGGTGCAGTTCCATCCGGAAACCGATCCAGAGACCCTCCGGTTGATTTGGAATCCACGTCGCGAACTCTGGCGACCCAGGGTCCGTTTCGATCTGGATGACGTCTTGGACCACATGAAGCCGACCCCGTCCGGGAGGCAGATCCTCCATAATTTCCTCCACCATTTCGTCCGAGGTTGACCCTTGGACCCCCGATCCCTTTCCCACATCCTCATCCCCATCGATTCCATGAGCCTCACCGCATTCTCCTTTCCGACCCGAACCGTGTACGGCGCCGGCGCCTTGAACGAACTCCCCTCGGCCCTGGCCAAGCTGGGGGTCCGACGTCCCCTGGTGGTGACCGACGGCGGTCTGGTCAAGACCGATGCCTTCAAGCAGTTGGCCGCGGTGCTGGGTGCCGACCAGCAGGGGAAGACCTGGTTCGTCTTCGATGGGGTGCATCCCAATCCGATCGAGGAAGACGTCCGCCGGGCCGGCGCTGCGCTCCGTGATCACCAGTGCGACGGGGTGATCGCCATCGGCGGAGGCAGCCCGCTTGATGCCGGCAAGGCCGCGCGTCTGCTGGCCCGACGGCCCGGGTTCGATCTCGCGAAGTTCTACGACGAATCCGACTGGAGCGGGTTGTTGCCCCTGGTGGCCATTCCCACCACGGCGGGCACCGGGAGCGAGGTCGGGCGCAGCTCCGTGATCACCCTCGATGCGACCCATCGCAAGGCGGTGCTGTTCCATCCGGAGATGCTGGCCAAACTGGTGCTCCTTGATCCCGCGCTGACGGTGGGGCTGCCCCCGCACCTGACGGCGGCCACCGGGGCTGATGCGTTGACCCACTGCATCGAGAGCTTCACCTGCCCGGCATTCCACCCGATGTGCGACGGCATCGCGCTCGAGGGGGTTCGCCTGATCTTCGAGGCCCTTCCGAAGGCCTACCGCAACGGTCAAGACCTCGAGGCGCGCGGTCACATGCTGGTGGCTGCGGCGATGGGAGCGGTGGCCTTCCAAAAAGACCTGGGCGTGGTCCACTCGTTGGCGCATCCGCTCTCCTCCATCTGCGGGATGCACCACGGATTGGCCAACGCGCTGTGCCTGGTGGCCAGCATGCGATTCTGCAGCGAGCGCCGCCCGGGCCTGTACCGGCGCGTGGGGCAGGCGGCCGGCCTGGAGGTCACCCGCCTCTCCGATGCCGAGGCCGACCGCGTCACGATCGATTTCGTCCAATCGTTCCTCGCCGGACTGGGCCTCGACAAGAAGCTCTCGCAGCACGGGGTGCGTCCGGAGCATCTCGACGCCCTCGTGGCCCAGGCCTGGGAAGACCCGTGTCACCAGACCAACGCCGTGCCCGTCACCGCCGAAGACCTGCGGTCCCTGTACCTGGCGGTCCTCTGAACCGATCGAACCCGCGCCCCACGCACTCCAGCCTGACACCCTCTCCTCCCATGATTCCCCACCAACTGTTTCTCGACGGCCGCTACACCGGTGTCGAAGGCACTCCCAAGACCCGACTGATCAATCCCGCCACGGCCGAGGTCTTCGCCGAGGTCGATGCGGCCACGGTGAAGGAGGTCGATGCGGCCGCGGTGTCGGCCCAGCGGGCCTTCGAGGACGGTTGGCGGGACCTCGCTCCGGGGAAACGGGCCGCCGTCCTGTTCAAGATCGCGGCGGTGATCCGCGAGAACGCCGAGGAGTTGGCCCGGCTGGAGGTGATGCATGTGGGCAAGCCCTTGGCCGACGCCCGCGACGAGGTCGCCCTGGGAGCCCGGGTCTTCGAATACTATGCGGGGGGCATCAGCCGCTTCTTCGGACAGACGATCCCGGTCGCCCGTGGCGGGCTCGATTTCACCCTGCGCCAGCCTCTGGGCGTGGTGTCGGCCATCGTGCCGTGGAATTTCCCGTTCGCCATCGCCTGCTGGAAGGTGGCTCCGGCCTTGGCGGCCGGGAACGCGGTGCTGCTCAAGCCGGCGTCGATCTCGCCATTGACCGCACTGAAGCTCGGGGAACTCGCCCACGCGGCGGGGCTTCCGGCGGGCATCCTCCAGGTCATCACCGGTCCCGGCGGCACGCTGGGTGATGTGCTGGTCACCCATCCGTTGATCCGCAAGGTCTCCTTCACCGGTTCGACCGAAGTGGGGCGCCGCATCATGGAGCTCGCGAGCCGCAACCTGACGCGGGTGTCGCTCGAGTTGGGGGGCAAGTCCCCCAACATCGTCTTCGCCGATGCGGACTGGGAGAAGGCCGCCGACGCGTCGCCGATGTCGGTCTTCGCGAACACCGGCCAAGATTGCTGTGCACGCAGCCGCGTCTATGTCGAACGGCCGATCTTCGAGAAGTTCGTGGAACGCTTCGCGGCGGCCACCCGCAAGCTGGTGGTCGGCGATCCTTCCGACGAGGCCACCCAACTGGGGCCCATGGTCTCGGCAGCCCAGCGCCAGACGGTCGAGGACTACCTCGCCGATGCCCGTCGCAATGGCAGCACCGTGGTGTGCGGCGGGGGCCGACTCCCGTCTTCCGGATTCTACCTCGAGCCCACGGTGCTCACCGGTGTCGCGCCCGACCACCGATGCTGGCGGGAAGAGATTTTCGGACCGGTGGCCGCGGTCGTTTCCTTCGATGACGAGGTGGCGATGCTCCGCGATGTCAACGCCTCGCCCTACGGCCTCAGCGGCTCGGTGTGGACCCAGAACCTCTCCCGGGCCCTGCGGGTCTCCCGTGCGGTCCAGAGCGGCGTGATCTCCATCAACAGCCACAGCAGCGTCCATGTGGAGGCTCCGTTCGGAGGCTTCAAGCAGAGCGGCCTCGGCCGCGACCTGGGCATGGCCGCGATGGAGGGCTATTCGGAGGTGAAGAACTTGTACGTAGCCGAGTGACCTCAACCCTTCCCAGGATTCCCCAGGTATGACGCTCCAACAGCTCAAGGCGCAGGTGAAGTCCGGCGCCATCGACACGGTCCTGGTCGCCATCCCCGATCCATTCGGTCGGTTGGTCGGCAAGCGCTTCCATGCCGGTCACTTCCTCGACTCGGTGGTCTCGCACGGCACGCACGGTTGCAGCTACCTGCTCACCGTGAACCTCGACATGGACCCGCTCGACGGGTTCGGTGTGGCCAATTGGGATTCGGGCTTCGGCGACTTCGAGATGGTGCCCGACGCGGCGACCTTCCGCCTGATGCCGTGGCTTCCGGGGTCGGTCCTGGTCCTGTGTGATTTTCGTCATGCCAACGGGTCTCCGGTGGTCGAAGCCCCACGTTCGGTGTTGCGACGCCAGCTCGACCGGCTCAAGGAGCGAGGGCTCACCTGCTTCTGCGCCAGCGAGCTCGAGTTCTACCTGTTTGAACAGACCTACGGGGCCGCCTTCGACGCCGGCTACCGCAACCTCAAGCCCTCGAGCGACTATCGCATCGACTACCACCTGATGCAGCCGGGGCGCGATGAACCGTTGATGCGCGCCATCCGCAACGGCCTGACCGCCGCCGGCGTGCCCATCGAGAGCAGCAAGGGCGAGTGGAGCCGGGGCCAGCACGAGATCAACTTCACCTATGGCGAGGCCATGGAGATGGCCGATCGGCATGTGGTCTTCAAGCAGGGGGTCAAGGAGATCGCCGCCCAGCACGGCAAGTCGGTCAGCTTCATGGCCAAGGTGGCCCCGACCGAGGCGGGCAACTCCTGCCACATCCACATGAGCCTGTGGAAGGGCGACCGCAACCTGTTCTGGGATCCGAAGGCCAAGGCCGGTTCCGCGATGTTCCGGCAGTTCCTGGGCGGCCTGATGAAGTATTCCCCGGAGCTGTGCCTGTTCTACGGCCCCACCATTAACAGCTACAAGCGCTACCAGGCCGGAAGCTGGGCTCCCACCCGCATGGCCTGGGCCCAGGACAATCGCACCACCGGTTTCCGTGTGGTGGGCCATGGCAACGGCTATCGTCCGGAGAATCGCATGCCCGGGGCCGACGCCAACCCGTACCTGGCCTTCGCCGCCATGATCGCCGCGGGCTTGGCCGGCATCGACGAAGGTCTCGACTGCGGCGAGCCCTACTCGGGCAACGCCTACCTCGACCCGAAATTACCGCGTCTGCCCTCGAGCCTGATCTCGGCCGCCGAGTTGTTCCACGGGTCGCGGCTGGCCCGCGAGGCCTTCGGTGATGCGGTGGTCGATTTCTCGGTGCACCACGCTCGCCTCGAGCACCAGGCCTTCAGCGATGCCGTGACCGACTGGGAGAAGCAGCGCTATTTCGAGCAGATCTGATTGGGGGCGGTGTTGGAACCGTCCGAACAAAGCCCACGTTTTCGCTGCGAGGCCGGATCGGACGGGTCAGGCGCCCTTCAAGGAAACCTTCAGGCCCGAATTGTCGGGCTTCAGCACGTGGATCTGGGCTCGGGGCATCTTCCGATGCATGGCCCTGGCCACCGCCTCGGGATTCTCGAGCGCCAGGCACATCAGGGTCGATCCGCTGCCGCTGAGCCAGCCACCGACGGCCCCTGCCTTCACCCCGGCGGCGAGGATGGCGTCCATGCCCGGAATGAGCGGGGCCCGGTACGGTTGGTGGATGCGGTCGTCGAAACAGCCCCGGAGCGATTCGAGGTCCCCGGTGGCGAAGGCCGCCGTGACCAGCGAGGCTCGATTCAGGATGTGGATGGTGTCGGCCTTGGAGAACTGCTGCGGCACGCGCTTCCGGGCCTCGGGTGTGCTGACTTCGAAATCGGGAATCAGTGTCACCAGGCGGACCCGGGCCGGCAGCGGCACCCGGATGCAGCGCACCGCATCTCCCACGAATCCGGCCGCGGTGAAGCCGCCGAATACGGCCGGGGCCGCGTTGTCCGGATGACCCTCGAGGGCGGCCACCAGTTCCAGCAGGCCTTGCCGGTCGAGCGGGCTGCCGCTCAGGGCATTGAGCCCGGCCACGCACCCGAGCCGGGCGGTCACGCTGGACCCGAGCCCTCGGGCGATGGGCACGTCTCCCGAAAGATGGATGTCGGCCCCGAAGCGGGCACACCGCGTCTTCTTGAAGAACGCCGCGGCCGCCTCCTCGAGCATGGCCAGTGCGCCGGCCCGGGCCGCATTACCGATCGGCGAGGTGATGTCGATGCGCCGGTCGGCCCGGCGGCGGACCTGGGCCCGGTTGTAGAAGGCGACGGCCAATCCCAGGGTGTCGAAGCCCGAGCCCAGGTTGGCGGTGGTTCCCGGAACGCGGACGGTGGCCACGGAGGCGGATGTCATGGGCGCATGAAACGGCAAAACACCGATCCATCTCAACCGATTACCCGTTTCGATGGCGACCCGCGTCCTTGCCCATCCGACCGCGGGATGGGTACCGCTTTTTCAATCCTGGGGTTTCCATTCCCAGGCCAAGGGTTAGGCTTCGGCGAATGCTCGGTTTGATTCACGATTTGATGCAGTTGTCCCTCGGGAATCCCCTGCTGCTGATCGGGGCCGCCTTCCAGATCTGGATGTTGGTCGATGCCGTCCGGCGTGAGGAGTGGATTTGGGCCGCCTGCATCCTCTTCTTCAGCGTTTTCAGCGCGGTGTTCTACTACTTCATGGTGTACCGGATGCACGGTCCGTCGGCAGGGGGCCTTGGACTGCGCGGATTCGAGTTGCCAGGAGCGGCCGACCGGCGACGCATCAAGGAACTCGAGGCCCGCATCCATCATCTCGACAAGGCCCGCGATCATTCCGACCTGGCTGATCTCTATTTTTCGCAGGGCAAGCTGGCCAAGGCCGAGGCCTCGTACCGGCGGGCCCTGGAACGCGATGCCGATGACGACGACACCTTGAGCCACCTCGGTCAGTGCCTGCTGCGTCAGGGCAGGGCCGCCGAGGCGAAGCCGCTCCTCGAGAAGGTCCTGTCGGCCGACACGAGACATGACTTCGGGTACACGCTGATGGCGCTGGCCGAGGCACAAACGGCGCTGGGCGAGGTCGATGCCGCCCTGCTCAACTGGAAGCGGGTGCTCGAGCACAACAGCTATCCCCGGGCCCGGGTCCAGTACGCCGAGTTGCTCGCCTCGCGGGGTCTGGTCGACGAAGCCCAGGCCGAGATCGACGAGGTGCTTGCCGACCAGAACCATTCGCTCGCCTTCGAGAAAAAACGGAACGCGGTCTGGATCCGCCGCGCCCGCAAATTGGAGAGCCGCCTGTGAGCCCGGGAATTCCGGGGCCGTTGTGCCGGGATGCAGTGCGTTGCCTGTCCCGATGGGTGCGCTGCATGGCCTGCCTGCTTTGGGGTGCTGCCTTGGCGGCGCAACCCCCGCCTCCCTCGATCCTCCGGGAATCGTGGACCCGCACCGATGCAGGCGGGTTCGCCTTCCGGTTCTCGGCGGATCCGGGTGATCCCGCCGCCTTCCGCATCCAGGTGGCCGAGCGCCTCGGAGCCCCGCCGGTCTGGACCCTGGATCCCACCGCCACGGTCTCCGAGAAGCTTCCCGGACAATTCGAGGTGCGGATCCCGGCGCCCGCATCCGCCGGGCCGCGCTTCTACCGCATCCTGGTCGAACCGTCGGTGGTCGGAGGGCTCTGGATCACCGAGGTGATGAGCGACAACTCGGCGGTTTTCCCCGATGCGACCGGGGCCTTCTGGGATTGGATCGAGATCTCCAACCCGCAGGACCGGGCCATCGACCTCGGCGGATTCGCGCTTTCCGATGATCCCTTGAGGCCGGGACGTTGGCGTTTCCCCCAGCGTTGGATCCAGCCCGGGCAATCCCTGGTGGTCTATGCCTCGGGCCTCGACCGCGTGGGTCCCGGCGTAGAGCTCCACACGGATTTCCGCCTCGATGCCGCGGGTGAAACCCTGACCTTGAGCGATCCCGAGGGCAGGGAGGTCGATCGGGTGGTGGTCCCCCGACTGGCGGCCAACGAATCGCTCGGCCGACCGCCCCAACCGGAGGCGGGTGAGTGGGTGGTGTATTCCAAGTCGCAGGTCACGCCGGGGGCGGCCAATGGCGCCGTCGCGGTGGGTCCGCCGTTGCCCCCACCGGAGTTCTCGGTCGATTCGGGGTTCCGGGCCGACGGCGAGTCGGTGGTGCTCGAACTCCGGGCTTCCCCGGCCCAGGCGCTCATTCGCTACACCACCAATGGCGATCCGGTGACGGTGGTCTCGCCCGCCTGGTCGGGCCCGCTGAAAATCCAACGTTCGATGGTGGTCCGGGCCAAGGCCTACCTCGAGGCACGTTCGAGCGCAGAGTCGATGCGCAGTTACTTCTTCGGGGTCACCCACGACCTGCCGGTGGTCTCGCTCGCGGCGGCGGGATCGAACTTCGACTTCAAGAACGGCTACCTGATCGGCATGGGCACCAGCGTGTTGAATGCGAGCGGGCAGGTGCTGCAGAGCTATCCGTATTCCGGTTCCAACGCCTGGAAGGACCGGGAGATCGAGGTGGGCTTCGAGTTCTTCGACACCGACCGGAAGTCCAAGGTGCGGCAGAAGGTGGGGATGTCGGTCTATGGCGGTTGGGGTTCGCGGGGTTATCCCCAGAAATCCTACGCCCTCTCGGCAAGGGCGAAGTACGGCGATGGCAACCTGGCCCATCGCTTCTTCCCGGACCGCCCCATGGATCAGTTTGAGGCCCTCGTGCTGCGCAATTCCGGCAACGACAACCAGAGCACCCACCAGACGGCCGTCCGTTCCCCGATCACCGCCTTCGGGCCGGTCACCACCTACGGCAGCTACTTCGTCAACGGCCGGTTCACCCTGATGCGCGACGCGATGATGCAGCGGTTGCTGGCGGAGACCGGGTTGGACACCCAGGCCTATCGTCCGGCGGTGGTCTATCTGAACGGCGATTACTGGGGCATCCACAACCTCCGCGAGAAGATCAACGAGCACTACGTCATCGGGAACCACTCGGTGCCGCGCGGCGGGCTCGACCTGATCGAGGGGTACGGCACCGTGATTGCCGGTGACAGCCAGGCCTACACGGCCATGCGTTCGTTCGTGTCGACCCGGGACCTGGGCATCGCGACCAACCTCCAGACGCTGGTCGACCGGTACCTCGATCTCGACAACTTCCTCGATTACCAGGCGTCGATCGCCTACTTCCAGAACTTCGACATCGGCAACATCAAGTGCTGGCGTCCACGGGTGCCCAACGGGCGGTTCCGTTGGATCGTCTACGACCAGGACTACGGGTTCCACCTGTGGCGGCCCGAGGTGTACCTCCCGGCCATGGCCCGCGACTATGCGAGCTACGACAACATGTTCGCCTTCTCGACCGCCGGTACGGGCACGGGCACGGGTTGGCCGAATGAGGGCGGGCGCACGTTGATGCTGCGTCGGTTGCTGATGAATCCCGGGGTGAGAACCCGCTTCATCCAGCGCTCGGCCGATCTGCTGAACGGGCCCTTCCGTGAGGAGCGGGTCGAGGCGACGATCCGATCGATGGCATCGGTGATCCGTCCGGAGATCCCGCGTCACCTCCAGCGTTGGAGTTTCACCGAGTTGCAGAAGCGAGGCTACGGCAAGCCCTACCAGGCCGAGTACGAGCCCTTCACGGTGACGACCTGGGAGAAGAACCTCGATGCCCTGAGCGAGTTTGCACGCCAGCGGCCCGCCCGCCTGCGACAGGATTGCATGGATTACTTTGGCCTGAAGCAGGGCCTGTCGACGCTCCGGGTGCAGACGCTGCCGACGGGGGCGGGTCGGGTGCGACTGAATCGCACGATCGCGGCGGAGATCCCTTGGTCGGGCACCTTTTTTCGCGATGTCCCGGTGGTGGCCACCGTGATTCCCGCACCCGGATTCCGAGTGACCGGTTGGTCGGGTTGGGGACAGGAGGTTTCCCAGGCACGGTGGGAATTCCAACCGCCCTCGGGCACCAACACCCTGACCGTGCGTCTTGCGGCCTACCCACCCATCCCACCGGCCCAGCCTCCGGTGATCTTCAGTGAGATCCAGTACCATCCCTCCAGCGAGGCCGATTCGGGGGATTGGATTGAGGTACATAATCCCAGCACCGAGCCGGTGGATCTCACCGGATGGATCCTCCGCGACGGCACCGATTCGAATGTGGCGGTAGTCCCTGGCGGGGTGCTGTCACCCGGCGGCTACGCCGTGCTGTGCCAGGATGCCCTGAAATTCCAACGAGCCTTTCCGTCGGGGCCCACCCCGTTGTTGGAGTTCGGGTTCGGTCTGGGCAATGGAGGCGACACGCTTCGGCTCCATGCCGCCGACGGCACGCTGGTCTTGAGCCTGGCCTATGGCGATGCCGAACCCTGGCCGGTCGAGGCCGATGGGCTCGGGTCCACGCTGCAGCTCCGGAGTGTCGGGGCCTACTCCGACCAACCGGCCGCCTGGAAGGCGTCGCCCCGCGTGGGAGGGTCTCCGGGAGTCGCGAATCCGTAGGCTCACGGGCCTCGGCTCAGACGGCGTATCCCAGTCGGGACATCCAGGCCTCGAGTTCGTCGGCACCGAAATCGGCCAGCACATGGCCGTCCAACTCGATGGAAGGGGCGCGGGTCTGACCGGTCAGCGTGTGCATCTCGGCGCGTGCGGCCACGTTGCGGATCACGTCGAGGGTCTCGTATTCGATCTGGCGCGCATCGAGCCAATCGATGGCCTCGTCGCACCAGGGGCAACCGGGCTTGATGAACAGGCGGACATGCTTGGGTTTCATGGGCGGGCAGCGTGGGGCTGGCGGGCGCGGTTGAATGCGACGCAATCGGAGTAGCGCACGCCGGACCCGCCGAAGATGTCGAGGGCCGAGCCGATGGTCAGATGGATGCGGCCGCCGCCCACCCGCTCCACGGTCTCGAGGTCTTCGATCGATCGGGCACCGCCCGCGTAGGTCGCTGGGATGGGGCAACCCCGGGAGAGGGCTTCCACCAATTCGAGGTCGATGCCCTGGCAAAGGCCCTCCACGTCGACGGCATGGATGAGGAATTCCGAGCAGGACTGGGCGAGATCCCGGCACACGGCTTCGTCGACCTGCAGGGTGGTGAACCGTTGCCATCGGTCGGTGACCACCCAATACCGGCCATCCCGTTTGCGGCAGCTCAGGTCGAGCACCAGTCGTTCCTTGCCCACCTTCTGGACCAGGGCATCGAGGCGCTGTCGATCCAGGAGCCCATCCCGGAAGACCCACGACGTGACGATCACCTGGGAGGCGCCCGCATCGATCCAGGATGCCGCATTGTCGAGATTCACGCCGCCCCCGTACTGCAACCCTCCGGGCCAGGCGCCCAGGGCGTCGCGGGCGGCGGCCTCGTTGCCGGGGCCCAGGGCGATGACATGCCCTCCGGTGATCCCGTCCTTGCGGTACAATCCCGAGTACCAAGACGGCGGGTGCTCCGACTGGAAGCGGGTGAGCGTTGAAGTGCCCGCATCATCGAGGGTGCCCCCGACGATCTGGACCACCTTTCCATTGCGCAGATCGATGCACGGCCGAAACACAGGGGCGAACCCTAGGCTCCAACCGTCTCCGAGGGAAGGATCGGGAGGAATGGCCACATCCTTCCGGTATGGCGGAGGTGTCGCGACGAAAGGTGGGATCAGTCGCCACGGAATGGCACGATCTCAAAGCGCGCGAATCCGCGGTAGTCCTGACCGTTGTTGGTCACGATCCGGGTCACTCCGGCCTTGGCCAGGATCGCGGCCAACATCGTGTCCAAGAGGCGTTTGCGTCCTAGAGAATACCGGTTCATCCAAGCCAGGAATTCCGCGACCGAGGGTCCATCGGGGAAGACTCGGATCACTTCCGCCGCCTGCCACCAATGTTCCGCCCGCTGGACGGCATCGGCCATCGACAGGGGGTTCGGCATCCGTTTCCCATCGGTGACCACATGCAGGAATTCCGCCAAGGTCTGGGGGGCCAGGGCCAGGTCGTGCCCTCCGTCCAACAGCGATCGGAGCAACGCGTCGGCTTCACGGTGGAACGGGTGATCCCGGATCTCCACCGCAACCAGGAAATCGGTATCAATCCCGTAGGTCATGCAGCATCTCCCCCAGCAGGTCATCCTCGGCGGTGATCGGTTTGATCGGCCCTCCCACGCTGGCCGGACGCCGATCCCGGAGCGAGGTCCGCCGAAGCATGTGCTGTTGACGGTAGGCTTCCATGGCTTCTCGGATGAGTTCGGACGCCTTCCGGTCCATTTTTTCGGCGAATCTCTGGAAATCCTCGTACACGGGTTCAGATACATTTACCGATATGGTCTTCATATATTTCAACAGATGGATCTTATCGCGTTGGTCGTCAAGGCCTCCCCCCAGGGTCTTTGTTTTCGGAGTGGCCTCGTTCAGGCTCATGGGTTTTCCAGCGTGACACCTGGGCGGCAGTTCTGTCCAAAGGGGTGATGATCGTGCCTGAGTCCAAGGAGATCGCCTGCGTGGAGCAGGGGGTCGCTCATGGTCACGGGGCTGGGGAGGGGCCACCGGAAGTGCTGCCGGCGGATTTCGAGTCCATCTACGCGGCCCACGCTCAGCCGGTGTATCATCTGGCGCTGCGGTTTTTGGGCGATCCGGTACAGGCCGAAGACGCCGCCCACGATGTGTTCGTGAAAGCCTTCCGCGGTTTTGGGGATTTCCGGGGCGACTCCGAGGTGCGGACATGGCTCTACCGCATCACGCTCCATCACTGCACCAACCTTCGCCAGCGCTGGTCGTCGCGGAGCATCCATCTGGCCGATGACGCATCGGTGTTGGAGGACGAACCCTCCGCAGCCCGGGATCCTCTGCGGGCGCTGGAGACCAAGGAATTGGGCCAGCGGATCCAGAACGCCCTCGATCAATTGACCGATGAATACCGTTGCCTGCTGCTCCTGGTGGCCGATCAGGACTTGAGCTACGAGCAGGTGGGTGAGATCACCCAGCAGACCTCCGATGCCGTCCGGGGCAAACTGCACCGGGCCCGCAAGGCTTTCTCGACGGCTTTCGCCAAGTCCGCCTGATTCCCGATGCCATGAATACCCCGTCTCCCCGACTCCAGCAGACCCAAGGGCAAGATCTTGAGGCCCACCAACGACAGGCCCAACAGGCGGAGGGCCTGCGCGATTTCGAGAGCCCGGAGGCGCTGATCGCCTGGGACCGTTCGCGGACGCCCGTGCCCGAGTCCCTCCGTTCGCGCGTGGTCGCCAGTCTGGCCCGAACGGAAGGATCGGCCACGCATTCGACGGACGCCTCGAAACCCTGGTGGAGGCGACTCTTTTGAGCCCGCTTCCCATCCAGTCGAGGGACCTGTGGCGCAGCGGCTTCGCCTCGGATCAGAGGCGAGGCCCGGGATCGATCCCTTCGCGCGGTTTGGGACGGCCGGGATCACTCGGAACCGATTCCCGGGCCGCGTTGGCGGCCCAGCGGGCCGACGTGGCTCGCGGACAGTTGAGCCATTGCCAGTGGTGCGCGCATCGCTGTGGGGTCGATCGGCGGGCGGGACAGCGGGGCCCCTGCCACGCCGGCCCCGAGGGGCGGATCTT
>CAIOKD010000296.1 GCA_903858835.1 uncultured Verrucomicrobiota bacterium | reverse complement strand
TCGACCAGGTCCACCGAAGTCACCGAGGGATGCTGCAGGACCGATCCGACCGTGACACCGCTGCCCGCCCCCACCACCAGGACCTTCTCGGCCAAAGGCTTCAGGAGCATCGGCAACTGGCCGATCAGGATCTGGGTGCTCATGTCCTCGCCGGAACTGGCGTCGGCCTTGCCGTTGACCTTGAGGCTGATGTTCCTCCGTCCCACCTCGTTGGTGACGGCCAGGACTGCGACCGTTGAGCCGGCCCCGTCGCGATGATAGGCCAGGTCGTGCAGGTCGGCCCGCCTGCGGAACTCGGCGACGGTGGCCGGGGGCTGGGGGTCGCGCCACAACCCCTGCACGAAGGCGCGCGACCAACGTTCGCCGAGTGTGAACGACACGAGGACGACCAGCAGCGCCGTGGCCGCGAGCCCCTGGACCAGCGGTCGCGTCACGGCGCCGCGTCGGGAGGCCAGGGTCACCCACCCGATGAGCCCGTTGATGCCGATACCCAGCGCGAGGGTCGACGCCAGACCCAGGACGGGCAGGAAGACCAACCCCGTCAGGACGGCCCCCAGCACCGTGCCCACCGTGTTGACCGCAAACACCCGGCCGACCGAACCGCCGGTCCTGCGGAAGTCGGCCGTGGCCACTCGGCTGGCCAGTGGCAGGGTCATTCCCAGGCACACGGCGGGCACGAAAAGCACCCCGAAACAGACGAGTGTCTGGGCCAACTCATACACCGGATAGGCCGCTGGCCGCCGCGCGATGACATTCGCGAGATTGGCGAAGGCGTATGGGATGAGGTCGTAGAAGAACATCGAGACGAGCAGCGTGCCGGCCAGCGCCCATTCTGAGACGGCGAAGGCCACGAGGGTGTCGAAACGCCTGCGCCAAGCCGAAACCAGCGCGCTGCCAACGGCGATGCCGCTGATGAAGGTGGCCAACATCAGCGAATACGCATGGGTGCTGGACCCGAGCGCCAGGGCCAGCAGACGCGTCCAGGCCACCTCGTAGAGCATGGCCACGAATCCCGACAGGCCCGCCGCCACGAGAGCCACCCGGCACTCCAGCGGGGTGAAACTCTCGTCGGAGGCGGAGCGGGCGGGCGGGGTCTCCGGCTCGTCCAGACCCTCGCCGCTGCGGGCGCTCAGCACGTACGCCACCAGGGCGATGCCGAGGCTCAGGCTCGCGCCCAGTTGAACCACCGCCTCGAGGCCCAGGGCGGGGATCCACCACCAGTCGGCCAGGAGGATGCCCGCCACCGCGCCCGCGCTGTTGATCGAGTAGAGGGCCGCCACCCGGCCGCGCAGCTCCGAGAGGGACCGGGTCACGTACTTGGTGAGCACCGGGAGCGTCGCGCCCATGAGCACCGTCGGCAGGAGGATGGTGAGCACTGCGAAGCCGAACTGCAGCGCCAGGCGCACCCCGCCCTCGGGGTGGACCGTCCGGACGACCGACAGGAATCCCTGTCGCACCGTCTCGAAATACCCGGGGAACACCACCGCGAAGAGCCCGATGCCGGCCTCCAGGCAGGCGTAGAAGAACAACGGCCGGCGGAGGGAGTCGGCGCGGGTGCCCAGCAGGGCATTGCCCGCGGCCAATCCGCCCATGAAGGCCACCAGCACCGCCACCACCGCGTAGCTCGTGCTGCCGAGGAAGAGGGCCAGGTACCGCGTCCAGACCACCTGATAGAGCAGGCCGGCCAGGCCGGAGACGAAGAACGAGGCCAGGATGGTCCAGAACACCCCGCGTGAATTCGGCTTCATGGTGTGGGGCGGACGCTACATGGGGCCCCCTCAAAAACCTAGGCCAAGGTCGGGGGCTCAGCCTGAATGCGCTCCCAGATCACCCGGAAGGCGCTGGCGAAGTCGGACGGACGGCGGGAAATCCATTCGGACACCGCCTCGGGCGTGAACCAGCCGCCACCCCGGATCTCCGAGGCCTGGAGCACGAACGGGCCCTCATGTTCGGCCCGGTACACGCCGCAAAATTCCCAGCCGGTGGCTTCGGTGGCCGGAAGATCAAAGATCCTCCGCGGAGTCTCGGGCAATTCGACCCCGAGCTCCTCGGCCACCTCACGGAGGGCCGTCTCGTCCATGCCGTCGCCGGCGCTGACGTGGCCGGCCGAGGAGGAATCCCAGACCCCGGGGAAGTCATCCTTCCAAAGGGCCCGCTGCTGCAGAAACAGTTCACCCCGGGTGTTGAAGACCAGGATGTGCACCGCGCGGTGGCGCAGCTTCCGGCGATGAACCTCGCCCCGGGGGGCCTTTCCGATGACCCGGTTTTGCTCATCCACCACGTCGAACCATTCCTCGGACATGCGGTGGGAGGTTCCGCCAGGACCCAGGGACGGGCAACCCCGGATCGTCCACTCCGGCAAGGGCTCCGCTTGACGGAAGGGTCCGCGCTTTCGAGATTCACCTGAGATGCCGAAGGCCAAAAAAGCGAAGCTGGGAAGACGGGAAAGCCGGGATCTCGATGTGGAGATCGGTTTCCTTGAGGGGTTGGTTTCGAGGGATCCCCAGTATGTCGAGGCGCTCCAGTTGTTGGCCGACGACTACACCCGCCGCGGACGCATCAACGACGGTCTCAGGGTCGATCACCAGCTCAAGTCGCTGCGACCGGGTGATCCCGAAGTGCTCTTCAACCTGGCCTGCAGCCTCAGCCTCGCAGGCGAACCCGGGTCGGCCATCGACGAACTGCTCCGCGCCGTGGATGCGGGCTACCGGGATCTCGACTGGATGCTCAAGGACCCCGACCTCGCGGCGGCGCGGAAAGACCCGGCCTTCCGAAAGGTCCGGGATCGCATCCAGGCCCTCAAGGCCGGGGACTGACCGCCCCGGGCCGGGTCGGATTCGGGCGCACCGCCGAAGGCATCTCGACAGAGGCCTTGTGCAGGTCGCGAGCCCGTCGGACCAGCCTCAGGAACTCCGCGCGATATCCCTCGCGATCAGGCCCCTGCCCTTCCTCGGCCAGGACCAGCACCTTGTCCCAGGTGAGGTCCCCCTTGAAGGGCGAGTCGCGCAGCAGCAACCCGTAGCCGACGACGGCGGCCGCGAACTTGTAGTCGGCCGTCGCGGCGTCGATGCCCCGGCCGCCATCCGGGACCCCCACCTCGAAGCTCCGTGCCTGCGGACCGGGTGATGGTCCCGCGGAACCATTCCCGTTCGTCGGAGCGCGATAGCCCACCTGGACACGCAGCAGGTCGTCGGGCACGCCACCGCCGGTGGACGGCCCACTTCCGGGAATGGTTGCACCGGTTTCGGACGGACGGGTGGGGACGATCTCGTAGAGCGCGGTCACCGACTCCCCGGATTCGACCCGGACTCCTGGTGCATCCGCGGCCTTGCCGGACGGGACCGACGATGCAGGAGTCTCCTGGCCGATCAGACGCCAGCGATCGACCCGTGCCCGGTTGAACCGGACATCGACCTTCACGCCCTCGGCCACGGTCGGGGCCGGGTTCAACTCACGCCTCAGAGCCTCGCGCGCCTCGATCGGATCGGCCGCCGGGGTGTAGGCACCTCCGGCCGGCGTGGGCATCCAAGAGTCCCGGGAGGCGTCGCCCACCGCCGATGAGGCCCCCAAGCCCAGGACGGTCAAGACCACCCCGCGCCCGGTCTGATCGCCGATCAACCGCTCCAGGGCCTGGCGCGTGCCAGGCTCCGCGGAGAACTCGCCATCGAGGATCCAGATCACTCGGTGGACTCCCCCGTTCGTGCCGGACTGTCCTGCGAGGGCGTAGGCCCTGCGCAGCCCGTCAAGGCCCCGCGGAGCCCCCTCGGCCCGGAGCGCAGCCACGCCGTGCGACAGGCGGTCGTGGTCGGCACCGGAGGTCGGCGGGAGGATCACCCTTCCCTGCGGACCATCGATCAGCAGGGACAGGGAATCCCGGCCGTCGAGGGTCTCGACGAGGGCCTGGAGGCTGCGTTGGGCCCAGGACAACCGCGCCTGGGAACCGGGACGCAGACCCACCAGGACGGCAAGACTCGACGGCGGTCGGGCTGCCTGAGGCACCGACCGGGCTTGGAGCCCAATCTTGACCAGACGGTGATCCGAGCTCCAGGGCGAGTCGGCCACCTCGACATGCGCCGACAACGGATCGGCCCCCGAGGGCGCGGGGTAGTCGTAGGAGAAGTGGTTGAGCAACTCGTCGAGACGCACCGCATCGGGCGAGGGCAACCGCCCCTGCTCCAGCTCCCGCCGGACCTCGGGATAGCTGGTGTCGGCGGGCTTCAACGGAAAGCTCGACCGGGGCTCAGCAGCCGCCGATTGGAAGGGGATCTCTCGAGTGAGCGGGGCCCGACGGTGGGGTGCGGGAGCCGGGGCCGCCGAGGGCATGGGATCGGCTGAAGAGGCTGGCCGGGCAAGCGCGGAGCCCGCTGGGACTGGACGGGACGCCTGCACCGGAACCGGCGACGATTTGGCCGAGGCTTTGGAGGCGAGGACCGGGGCGGAGCGGGCCGACGTCGAGGGCAAGATTTTCGCCGCCACGGCGGGTTTGCCGCCCGCCGATTCCCACCGCAATTGGGATTCCCCACGTTCGATCTCCTGGCGGGGCACCGAAGCGGCCGGCTCCGGTCGGACAGGGGTCGCGGTCGGCTCGGCCCCACCCTCGCGAACAGTATCTTCGATCACCACGATCTCCGACGACGGTTTCTGGGCCTCGGCGCCCACCGCCGGCGCGGGCCGTGAAGGCCGGGCAGGCGCGTCCGATGTCGCAACCTTCGCGACGGGTGCCGGAGCCGAAACATCGACAGCCGGACGTCGCCAGGGCGCCCACAGCGCCAGCGCGATGCTCAAGGCGGTGGCCGCGGCCAGGCTGAATCCCATGGCGGGCCGGGTGAGCCCTGACCAGAGGCGGTGCCAGCCGGAGCCCCCGGAAGTAGGAACATCGTCGGCGGATCTTCTCGGCAGGCCGCGGCCAGGATTGCGGGCATAGGCCAGTACGGACTGCCGACGCTCGGTGCTGAGACGGTGGATGGGCTCCCGGGCGAGATCGACCTCGATGTCGTCGGCCAGCCGGCGGACCTCACCGATCTCGGCCCTCAACGCCGACGAGCCTCCGACAGCCTGCTCGGCCTCGGCGCGACGCTCGGCCCAGCCGGGGACCGCCGGGTCGAATGGACCATCCTTCAAGGCAAAGGCGGTGAACTCCGGGGAATCGGGCGTCCAATCCGACGGGGATGAGGAGGGTTTCATGGTCGGGGTCTCGGTGGAATCAAGGGCGGGAATGGGGTCGCGACGCGGATGGACCCGAGCGCGAATCCAGACGTTCGAAACGGCGGCGCAGGGTCTTGATCGCCGTGTGGATCAGGAAACCGACGTTGGTCTCGGTGAGCCGGGTGAGCTGGGAAATCTCGCGGTAGCTCATCTGGTTCTGGAACTTGAGACGGATCACCTCTCGCTGATTGGCCGGCAGTGCCGAGAGGAGGGGACATCAGATTGCGGACGTCATCGCTGGTCTCGACCGCGGCCGAGGGCGTCGGTACATCGCCGGGCAGCCCCGCCGCTTCGGCCTCCGAGGCCCGGGACCACCGCGATTCCCGGCGATGACGGTCGAGGGCCTGGTTTCGCACCACCGTGAAGAGCCACGGCACCAGACGCCCCCGCAAGGACTCGGGCTCTTGCTTGCAGAGCTTGAAGAAGGCGTCCTGAACGATGTCTTCGGCCACCGCCAGGTCTCCCACCAACGACAGCGCGTACCGCAACAGTTCGGCCTCGTGGCGCTCCATCGATGCACGCACCCACTCGACCCGCTCGTCGGTCTGGCTGGAGCTGCTGGACGCATTCATGGCGGAACAGGGGTATTCCAGCCTGACAACGCCCCGCCGTGAAGTCTCTTAGGAGTTTTTTGAGATGGTTTTTATGTATTTATTACCTTATTCAACCGTTTGATGTCGGTTTTGGTAATCATCCCTGGAGGCATCGGTACGGCAGGGGACGCCGCCCATGGGAACCCCGCCCATCACACCTCGCGCCAACGCTGGGCCACGGGCTGCCGACGGCCCACCCCGAAGGCTCGAGAGGTGACCTTGAGGCCGGGGGCCGCCTGACGGCGCTTGTACTCTGAAAGGTCGATGAGCCGGACCACCCGGCGGACGTCGGCCTCGCTGAAACCCGCCGCGAGGATCCGGGCCACCGGTCGATCTTCAACCACGTAGGCCTCGAGGATGGCGTCCAGGACCTCATACGGGGGCAGGCTGTCTTGGTCGGTCTGGTTGGGTCGGAGCTCCGCGCTGGGCGCCTTGGTGAGGGAGGATTCCGGGATGACTTCTCGGTCGCGGTTCATCCATCGGGCGACCCGGTACACCCAGGTCTTGGGCAGGTCGCTGATCACGGCCAGGCCGCCGCACATGTCGCCGTAGAGAGTGCAGTATCCCACGGCCAATTCGCTCTTGTTGCCCGTGGTGAGCAGCAACGAGCCGAACTTGTTGGACATCGCCATGAGCGTCACCCCCCGGAGCCGGGCCTGCAGGTTCTCCTCGGTGGTGTCCTCGGGGCGCCCCTCGAAGAGCGGCCCCATCTGCCCTTTCATCGCCTCGAAGGCGCCCTGGATGGGCACCACGTCGAAGCGAATCCCAAGGTTCGCTGCCAAGGAGCGGGCATCGTCGATGCTTCCCTGGCTGGAGAATTCGGTGGGCAGGGCCAACCCGCGGACGTTCTCGGCACCCAGGGCGTCCACCGCTAGGGCCGCCACGAGCGCCGAATCGATGCCACCCGACAACCCCAGCACCACCGAGCGGAACCCGCACTTATGGACGTAATCGCGGGTGCCCAGCACCAGCGCATCGTGAAGGAGGGCCTCGTCGGCCACCGGGGCCAGCGGGAGATCGCCGGTGGCCTCGGTGTCGATGAGCAGGAAGTCCTCACGGAAATGGGCCGCCTCGCCGATGCAGCCGCCGGCGCGATTGAAGGCCAAGCTGCGACCATCGAAGACCAGTTCGTCATTGCCGCCGACCAGGTTGCAATAAACCACCGGCACCTGATGGCGACGGGCGATGGCCTGCAGGAGTCCGCACCGCAGCCGCTCCTTGCCCAGTTGCCAGGGCGAGGCACTCAGGTTGATGAGGATCTCGGCCCCCGCGGCGACCAACGCGGCGGCGGGATCGGGCCGGTAGCGCCGCTGGATCCCGAACTCGGCATCGTTCCAGATGTCCTCGCAGATGGTCAGGCCCAACCGGCGACCCTCCCAGTGGATCACCGCGTTCTCCGGAGCGGGCTCGAAGTACCGATCCTCATCGAACACGTCGTAGGTCGGCAGGAGCGTCTTGGTGCGGATGGCCGCCACCTGTCCCCGATGCAGCAGCGCCGCGGCGTTGGTCAGCGGTCGCCCGGGGCGGGCCGGATTGCGGCCGACGAATCCGACGATCAACGCCGCTTCGCCGACCGAGGCCGCCAAACGCTCCAGGGCCGCCAGGTTCGCCTCGATGAAGGAGTCCCTGAGGAGGAGGTCCCGGGGCGGGTAGCCCGTGAGCGACAACTCGGGCGTCACGACCAGTTCTGCCCCGGCCTCCACGGCTCGCCGATAGGCTTCGAGCACCCGTCGCTCGTTGCCGGCGACGTCCCCGACGGTGGTGTTCAATTGCGCGAGGGCGATCCTCATGGGAACTGGTTCAAGTCGGCAGAAAGCGCCGGTTCAATGGAGCTGGGCCATCGGCCCCAAGACCTGGGCGAGGCTTCCCCGCTCGGTGGCGATGAGGGTCCCCGGGCCGAAGCCGTTCCGGGTGAAATAGTCGGGCGCGGCCTCCAGCACGAACTGGATGCGCGAGGACTTCGAGGGCACTCCCTTGGCATCCTGGGCCTTCAGGCGGACGATCTCCTGAATGACCCCCTCGGCGTCGATGTAGGCCACGTCGATGTCGAAGGGCACATTCTTCATGTAGAAGGAGCGTTCGCGGGGGGAGCCGAACACGAAGAGCATGGTCTCCTCGGGCCCGATCGACGGGCGGTGCATGAGGCCCGTCGCGATCTGGGGCACGGTGATGCACACTTCCGAAACGATCTCGCGGGCGCCGATCCACAGCTTCACCCGCGGTAGGTTCACCTGGGCGGAAGGCAGGTGGAACACCGGCTCGGCATCGACCACGCCGATGGGGGCGGCGTTCGACGGGGCCGGAGCCGGAGTGGCCGACGAGGCGGGGGCCGAGGCCGGGGACTGGTTGGGGCCACCGCAACCGGCCAACGCCACGCACAGCAGGAGCGCGAGCAATCGCTTCACGACGGAACACTGAGGCCGCGGGGTCCCGGCGGCAATCGGGAGAATCGCCCGTCGTCAGGACCGGG
>CAIOKD010000295.1 GCA_903858835.1 uncultured Verrucomicrobiota bacterium | reverse complement strand
GCCGACCATCCTCGGCGGCCTCAAGGTCACGGCCAAGCACTTCGCGGACACCGTCTTCAAGGGCAAGTCCGTGACCATGCAGTATCCCGAGGAGCGCTGGGTGGTGCCCGAGGGCTACCGCGGCGCTCCCTACCTGGTGAAGGACCAGGATGGGGCCACCAAGTGCGTGAGCTGCCAGCTGTGCGAGTTCGTCTGCCCGCCCAAGGCCATCCGCATCACGCCGCCCGGTCCCGAGGGCCAGGCCGCCGATCGGCGGAACGCCGAGAAGATGCCGCGCGAGTTCGAGATCAACATGCTCCGCTGCATCTTCTGCGGCATGTGCCAGGAGGTCTGCCCCGAGGAGGCCATCTTCCTCCAGAAGGACTACTCGATCACGGCCGAGAACCGGGAATCCATGATCTTCAACAAGGAGAAGCTCCTGAAGCTCGGGGGCACCCACGCCGGCATCCAGAAATGGAAGCACAAGCTCGAGGAGGCCCAGTCCCAGGAATCCTTCCCGGTCGACGCACGCTAGAGATCCGCACCCCTTCCCGACATGCCCCAGTTCACCGATCTCCTCTTCTACGCGCTGGCCGGGCTGACCCTGCTCTTCGGGTTCCTGACCGTCCTCAACCCGCTGAGCCGAAGCCCGGTCACCAGCGCGATGTTCCTGGTCCTGACCATCATCTCGATGGCCGGGCTCTTCGTGCTGCTGCACGCCTTCTTTCTGGCCGCGGTCCAGGTGCTGGTCTACGCGGGGGCCGTCATGGTGGTCTTCCTCTTCGTCATCATGCTGCTCGACCTCAAGGAGGACGAACGCCGTCATTTCAACAAGATCGCCGTGGGCCTGGGTGGGCTCTCCGCGCTGGCCATCGCCGGCACCCTCGTGGCGTCGGTGGTGAAGACCGTGCCGGTGTCCGCACCGGTGGGCCGTCTGGCCGAGGGCGAGACCAAGGCCCTGGGCCGCCTGCTCTTCGAGTCGCACATCCTGCCCTTCGAAATCCTTTCGGTCCTCCTCCTGGTCGCCATGGTCGGCGCGATCCTGATCACCAAGAAGGACCTCCGTTGATGCCCGTGCCAACCCTGAGCGCGTCCTCCCCGAACCCGATTTTCCCGTGACTCCCGGACTCCACCACTACCTGATCGTCAGCGCGCTGCTCTTCAGCCTGGGCCTGCTGGGCGTGGTCGCACGCCGCAACCTCTTCGTCATCTTCATGGGCCTGGAGTTGATGCTCAACGCCGCCAACCTGGCGCTGGTGGCCTTCTCCCGGTTCCACAACAACCTGAACGGCCAGGTGATGGTCTTCTTCATCATCACCGTCGCCGCGGCCGAGGTGGCCGTGGGCCTCGCGCTGCTCGTGGCGCTGTACCGCAAGCGCCAGTCGGCGCATGTGGAGGACCTCACTTCCCTGAAACTCTGACCGCCATGGAACACGCCGCAGCCGTCCAGCATGCCGTCGAATCCGGCTCCAAGATCCAGGATCTGGCCTGGGCCATCCTCATCCTGCCCCTGGTCATGGCCTTCGGGACGGCCGTCCTGATCCCCAGGAACCGGACCCTCTCGGCCGCCTTCAACATCAGCGGGGTGGTCGTCTCCTTCCTGTTGAGCTTCACCCTGTTCTGCGTCTTCGGTGGGCAGTCGGCCGACGCCACGCCCTTCCACTGGCTGCCGGTGGCCGGGCTCGACGCCCGCATCGGCCTCCATCTCGATGCTCTCTCCACGCTGATGCTGATGGTGGTCACCGGCGTGGCTTCGCTGGTGATGATCTATTCCACCGGCTACATGCACGAAGACCGGTCCTTCACCCGATTCTTCTCCACGCTGAGCCTCTTCGTCTTCTCGATGCTGGGTATCGTCTTGGCGGACAACCTGCTCATGCTCTTCGTCTTCTGGGAGCTGGTGGGCGTGTCGTCCTACCTGCTGATCGGCTTCTGGTACGAGAAGCCCTCGGCGGGCGATGCCTCCAAGAAAGCCTTTCTGACCAACCGTATCGGCGACTTCGGGTTCATGCTGGGCATCCTGGCCGTCTGGAGCCTGGCCGGCACCCTCGACATCGCCGCGCTCAAGGCCAAGTTCATCGCCAATCCGGCGCTGCTCGGTCCCTGGGCCGGGCTGGCGGGCCTGCTGATCTTCATGGGTGCGATGGGCAAGAGCGCCCAGTTCCCGCTGCACGTCTGGC
>CAIOKD010000294.1 GCA_903858835.1 uncultured Verrucomicrobiota bacterium | reverse complement strand
GACGACCTGCTGGTGCTCTGGCTCCGGCTCCTGCAGGAGTTCCCCGACATCGCCGAGACCTACCAGCGGCGCTTCCACTTCGTGCTGGTCGACGAATACCAGGACACCAACGTCCTCCAAGCCACCCTGCTCGATTGCCTGACCCTGCGGCACCGCAACCTCATGGCCGTGGGAGACGACGCTCAGAGCATCTACTCCTGGCGGGGCGCCAACTTCGCCAACATCCTGAAATTCCCCGAGCGCCACGCCGGGGCCCGGGTCTTCAAGATCGAGACCAACTACCGCAGCACGCCCGAAATCCTCGCCCTGGCCAACGCGGCGATCGCGGCCAATCTGCGGCAATTCCCCAAGGCCCTGCAGGCCGCCCGACCTGCGGGACAGAAGCCCGCACTCATCGTCGCCACCGATGCGCGCGAGCAGGCAGCCTTCATCGCGCAGCGCGCCCTGGAACTGCGCGACGAAGGAATCCCCCTTGCGGAGATCTGCGTCCTGTACCGCTCGCATTTCCACGCGCTGGAACTGCAGATGGAACTGACCCGGCGCAACATCCCCTTCGTCATCACCAGCGGCATCCGCTTCTTCGAACAGGCCCACATCAAGGATGTGGCGGCCTACCTCAAGCTGGTCGCCAATCCGGCGGACGAACTGGCCTTCAAACGCCTGGTCCGCATGCTTCCTGGCGTCGGCGGCAAGAGCGCGGAAACCCTCTGGGCGGCCTTCAGCGCCCGGTTCCTGCCGTCCTCGGATTCGACGCCCGAGTTCGAGGCGTCCGACAACGACGGGGCTCTGCCGGAGGCGCGGCCCGTGGCCCCGGAACTCAGCGCCATCGCCCGCAGCGTTCCGAAGAAGGCCGCCGCGGCCTGGGCCCAATTCACGGCCACCATCGCCCAGTGCGAAAGCCCGGAGCGCCGGGGACAACCCGGCCGGCTGATCCGGCTGGTGCTCGACGCCGACTACGAGGACTACCTCCGCAAGACCTACGAGAACGCCAGGAACCGCCTCGAAGACCTCACCCAACTGGCCGCCTACGCCGACACCTTCGCCGACACCACCCTGTTCCTCTCGGAGCTGGCCCTGCAGTCGAACCTCGAGGCCGAGCAGAACCAACCCCGGGACGGCGACGATGAGGAGGACCGCCTCAGGCTCTCCACGATCCACCAGGCCAAGGGTCTCGAGTTCCGCGCGGTCTTCATCATGATGCTCTGCGACGGACTGTTCCCCAGCGGTCGCTCCACTGAAACGGCCGATGGCGAGGAGGAGGAGCGCCGCCTGTTCTATGTCGCGCTGACCCGCGCGAAGGACGAACTCTATCTGTGCCGTCCCCTGCTCCGGTTCATGGCCGGGATGGGCGAAGCCTTCCAGCCCCCCTCCCGTTTCCTGGCTGAATTCCCGGAGACCCTCGTCGAGGAATGGAAGATCCATGCCCCGGTCGCCCCCGTGCCCTCCCGGGGCGGTCGCGCCGGTCCTTCGCACCGCGCCAGTGCCGACCCGTTCAGCGATCTGCCGCCGGATCCCGACCCGATCGATGGTGGCGACGATCCGTTCTGAAACGGCACGCTGGTGCGGCCGCCTCCACCGAATCCATCGATCCCACATAGCCTCCCAGGAACGCCCCATGAATCCGCCCCTGACCCTCGCACCCACCACCGATCCCACGGCCCTCTACCGCTACCGCGACGGCCTGTACGCGGAGGATCTGTTGATCCTGGCGCTGGTCCGATTGGATTTCTTCACGGCACTGGCCGCCGAACCGACCGACCTCGAAGGACTCTGCCGGCGCCACTCGCTCCATCGACGGCCCGCCGACGTCATGGTCACGCTGTTCCGGGCCATGGGATTGATCCGCGAAATGGAAGGTCGTTGGGAGGTCACCGAGACGGCCCGCGAGCACCTGGTCTCGAATTCTCCCTGGTTCATCGGGCCCTATTACGAATCCCTGGTGGATCGCCCCGTGGTGAACGACCTGCTGCGGGTCCTGCAGACCGACAAGCCCGCCAACTGGGGCAGCCAGGCCTCCCAACCCGACTGGCACAAGGCCATGGAGAAACCGGACTTCGCCCGGCAATTCACCCGGGCGATGGATTGCCGGGGAGTCTTCCTGGCACAGGCCCTCGCCAAGCACCTGCCCGCGGGTGGGTACCGCTCCCTGCTCGACATCGCCGGAGGCTCGGGCATGTACGCCTGCTCCTTCTGCGCCCATGTTCCGGGCCTGCAGGCGACCGTCCTTGAGAAACCGCCGGTGGACGTCATCTGCGCCCAAGCCATCGAGGCCCGGGGATTCGGGGACCGGGTCCGCGTGGTGGCGGGCGACAT
>CAIOKD010000293.1 GCA_903858835.1 uncultured Verrucomicrobiota bacterium | reverse complement strand
GCCCTGCTTGATCTTGATGGACTGGCGGGCATGGCCCAGGGGCGACAACTCGGCTTCTCCCGTGTCGAGGTTCTTGGGGGAGATGCCGCGCTTGGCCAGCTTGAGCATCACGATCTCGACCAGGGCCGTCATCTTGAAGGCGTCGGGGGCGCGGAGCTTGATCTCGCTCTTCTCCAGGACGATCTCCGCCCCGGATCCCTTGAAATCGAACCGGGTGAGCAGCTCCTTCTGGGCCTGGTGGACTGCGTTCTCCACCTCCATCGGACTGACCTTCGAGACGATGTCGAAACTCGGCATGGACCGTAGGCTAGGGCGAGGTCCCCCCGCCCGCAACGGGACAGCGGCGGGTCGGTGGCAAGTGCCTCACGGTCAGGGCGCCCCAGCGAAGGCTTGGTCCGGCCGGGCACCCGACGGTACCCTCCTCGCCCATGGAGAGTGCGACGCCGTCCAAAGGCCCGCTGCCGGAGCCGTCGCAGGCCCCGCCGCTGGTGCCGGGAACCCTCTACCTGGTCGCCACGCCGATCGGCAACCTGGAGGACATCACGCTCCGGGCCCTGCGGGTGCTGCGCGAGTGCACGGTGGTCGCCGCCGAGGACACCCGCCACACCGGCCAGTTGCTGACCCACTTCGGGATCCGCAAGCCGATGGTCAGCTATTTCCGATTCAACGAGGCGCGACGCGGGGCGGAGATCCTCGATCGTCTGCGACAGGGCGAGACGGTGGCCCTGGTGACCGACGCCGGGACGCCCGGGATCAGCGACCCGGGAGAACGCGTGGTTTCCGAGGCCCTGGCCGCGGGACTGCGGGTGGAATCGATCCCCGGGGCCTGCGCGATGGTCGTCGGTCTGACGGCCAGCGGCCTGCCGACCGAATCATTCCACTTCGCGGGCTTCCTGCCGCACAAGTCCGGCCAGCGGGCCCGTCGCCTCGCCGAGCTCGGGGCGATCCCCGGGACGCTGGTGCTCTACGAATCGCCCTTCCGCGTCGAGCGGTTGCTCGGTGAGCTCCAGGCGATCCTGCCCGGTCGACGGGTGGTGCTGGCGCGGGAATTGACCAAGAAATTCGAGGAATGGCTGCGCGGTACTCCGGCCGAACTGGCCGCCGAATGGGCCCGCCGCCCGCGCAAAGGCGAGTTCGTGGTGATGATCGGACCCGCCGACGAAGGGGCCTGCGAAGGGGAGGCTTGCGGAGCCGACTCCGAGGTCTCCGCCGACGCCGGTGGGAACGAGCCCGACTGACCGCTCAGGAATGGATCCGGAAACGGGAACCGTCGATGTGGTCTGTGTGATGGATCTGCGATGGCCGAGGGCGGAGGCCCCGATGACCCCGCACGGGCCGACATTCAGGCAGACAGCTTGAGGCGCTGCCGGGCCAGTACCGCCGCACCGGTGATCCCGGCATCGTCGCCGAGCTTGCTGGCGAGGACCTCCACGTCCTTGAGCGTGCCGGGCATGGCGTAGTCGCGGGCGGTCTCCATGATGGTCGGCAGGAGGTCGTCCTCGAGGGCATCCATCACTCCCCCCCCCAGCACCACCGTTTGCGGGCTGAGGATGTTCACGAGGTTGGCGACCGCGATGCCGGTGAATCGGGCCGCGTCCTGCAGCACCTTGGCCGTCAGTTTGTCGCCCTTGCGGAGGGCCTTGCGGAGGTCGCCGCTCTTGAGGTCGGTGATGGATTCCCCGTCCTTGAGCAGTTCGGTGAGCAAGGTCTTCTCGCCCTCCTTTGCCCTGCGGGCCAGTTCGCGGAAGATCGCCGTCCGGCTGGCCAGGGCTTCGAAGCAGCCGCTGTTGCCGCAGCCGCACTTGGGCCCACCCACCTGCAGGACCATGTGGCCGATCTCGCCCGCCGTTCGGTTGAAGCCCGAGTACAGCTGCCCGTCGAGGATGAGCCCGCCCCCGATGCCGGTGCCGAGGAAGATGCCCAGCAGGCTGCGCGACCGCCCCTTCAACTCGACCTCATGGATCCCGAGGGTGCTGGCGTTGCAGTCGTTCTCGATGAACACCGGCACGCCGAGAAGCTTCTCCAGCGCCTTCTGGAGAGGGGCGTTCTTCCACTGGAGGTTGGGGGCGAAAATGACCTCTCCCGATTCCGGGTCGACCGCCCCCGGGGCCCCGATTCCCACCCCGCGGACCTGCTTCAGCGACAGGTCGGCCTCGTCCACCGCGTCTTGGACGCACCGGGCCACCCGCTCCACCACCGACTCGAATCCGCGCGAGGCCTTGGTGCTCAGCTTGACCGTCTGGAGCAGCCGCAACTGCGGCGTGAAGATCCCGGCCAGGATCTTGGTTCCGCCCAGATCGACGCCGACGATGACCTCCTGCTTGGTGGTTTCGGACATGCGCTTGCCTTTCCATGAGGCTGGCAAGCCGGCCCTGGGGCAAGGAAAACATGGTGACATTTCGGTCACCGGGCCGCCGACCCTCAGCGCACCACCTTGAGCAGGCCGTAGGCGATCAGGGCCGTCACCGGCAGCGTGAGCACCCAGGCCCAGAGGATGCGCTCCACCACACTGAAGTTCAGAGCGCTGAACCGCTTGGCGCAGCCCACGCCCATGATGCTGGTGGTGATCGCGTGGGTCGTGCTGACGGGCATGCCGAAATGGGCCGCGACGCTCAGGACCGTGGCGGCCGTCGTCTCGGCCGCGAAGCCGTGCACAGGCTGCAGCTTCACCATCTTGTGGCCCATGGTCTTGATGATCTTCCAGCCGCCGGCCGCCGTGCCGAATGCCATGGTCAAGGCGCACACGATCTTGATCCAAGTGGCGATCGATTCCTTGCCGGCCGCGTCGGTGATCATCGGGTGCCGGAGGAACTCCAGCCACTGCGGGATCTCCTGCAGGGTCCCGGCCTTCTGGGCGCCCACCAGCGCCAGGGCGATGATGCCCATCGTCTTCTGGGCGTCGTTGCTACCGTGGCTGAAACCCATGTAGGCCGCGCTGGCCAGCTGGGCCTTGCCGAAGACGCGGGTCACCCATCGCGGCGTCCAGGTGCGCAGCAGCAGGTACAGCAGCGTCATGAGCAGCAGGCCCACGAGGAAGCCCATCACCGGCGACAGGAACATGGGGATGACGACTTTGTAGAGCAGGCCGTCGAACTTGTACCAGGGCACCCCGTCCTTGGCCTTGGCGAAGATGATGACCGCCAGGCGGTCGCCCGAGGCCGCGAAGCCCGCGCCGATCAACCCGCCGATCAACGCATGGCTGGAGCTGGAGGGCAGCCCGAACCACCAGGTCACCAGGTTCCAGACGATGGCCCCGGTCAGCGCGCAGATGAGCATCTGGGTGCCGATCTCGGCCGGGATGAGCTTCGAGTCGAGCAGCCCGGAGCTGATGGTCTTGGCCACGGCGGTGCCGTAGAGCGCGCCCACCAGGTTGGTCAGCGCGGCCAGCAGGATGGCCAGCCGCGGAGTCAACACCTTGGTGGAGACCACCGTGGCGATCGAGTTTGCCGTGTCGTGGAAGCCGTTGATGTACTCGAACACCAGGGCGACGACGATCACCGTCAGCAGCAGGGTCATGGGAGGGAAAGTGAGGGAAATGCCTCAGGAGTTCTTGAGGACGATCTGGACCACGACGTTGCCGGCGTCGCGGCATCGGTCAATGACCTTCTCGAGCAGGTCGTAGAGGTCCTTGAGTGCCACCACGGTCACGGGGTCGTGGTCGGCCTGGTACAGCGACCGGAGCAGCTCGACCATGTGGGTGTCGGCCTGGCCCTCGAAGTACTGGAGCTTGTCGTTGCGCTCCTTCATCCGGGGCAGGTCCGGCGAATGCCTCAGGTCCCGGACCATCGTCAACAGGGTGTCCATGGAGTTCTGCAGCAGCTCGGTCTGCCGCGAGAAATCGGCCTGCTGGACCCGGCGCGGGCAGATCAGGAACCGCTCGGTGAACCGCTCGAGGGTGCGGGGGATCTTGTTGAGGGCGGTGGCCAGGGCGTCGATGTCTTCGCGCTCGAGGGGAGTCACGAAGGTGGTCACGAGGCGTTCCTGGAGCTCCTCGGTGATGCGCTCTTCCTTGCGGCGCACCAGCGCCGAGGAATCGAGCGAGGCCGCTCCAGGGCTGGCGAGGGTCTTGGCCAGGAGTTGAACGCTTTCCTGGGCCTCGGCCGCGCTGCGCTCGAGCAGGTCGAAGAACACATCGCCGCCGCCGACAAGTCGTTGGAGAGAAAACATGGTGGAATGTGGGGGTGTGTGGGTTTCGGGAGTTCTACGGTCCGGTGAAAAACATGTGACAAACGGGTCCGTCCGAGGATCCGGTGGGTCGCTCAATAATTGATCTGCGCCTGGATGCTGATCCGGTCGGCCGAGGTGGTGTCGGCGTAGGGTGCCGTCTTGGTGTTGGTCCGGTCGAAGGTATGCGTGAACTGGACCGTGAATTCCACCGGGTTCCACGGCGACCATTCGATGCCGAAGTCCATCTCGTTGACCCGCTCATACGGGGCGTTCACCGCGAACTTGCGGCCGCCGGAGTAGTATTGCCAACGGGCGAAGGGGAACCAGGCGCCGAGCTTGTTCTGGTCCTTGTAGGCGAACTGCACGTAACCCCCGTGAAGCGTGTCGGTGCCGATGGAGCGGCGATCCGCCGACAACTCAGGCCCCCGACCCACGTTCCACTCGGCCTCGATGCCGAAGGGCTGAGGATACCAGATGGCGGCGATGCCCACCCGCTCGTCTGTGATCCCGCCGGCGCGGGCCGACGGAGTGAAGGTGGTGCCGGCCACGTTGATGGCCTGGGTGCTGGTCACGAATTTGCCGGAATAGGCGTGGACGCCCGCCTCGAAGAACTGCCCGTTGGAGAACTGGAACGGATAGCTGACCTTGGCCACCGCATGGGGCGTGTTGTTCAGGTCCAATCGGTTCAGGCCCTGGCCGGAGTAGCCGCCGAAGCCGATCACCCCGTAATCACCGGAGCCCTTGAGTCCGAGCTTCACCAGGTCGGCGTAGCGTTTGCGGATCTCGTCGGGAGCCCAGTAGAAGAAGGCGCCGATGTCACGCTCGCCCTCCGCGGCCGAATTGATGGCATCCGGGCGCTCGAGGGCCGCGCGGTTGCCGGAGGACTGCATGTTGGACCAACCGTAAGGCACCTTCGACTGGCCGAGCCGGACGCGGTACTCCTTGGCCTTGTCGAGATAGACATCGCCATACATGTCGCGCAGTTGTACGGAAAAATCGCCGGTGGTCGGGGATCCGTTCAGATCGGGTTGTACATACAGGCCGAGGTGCTCGGAGACGTCGCCACTGAGGATGATTCGGGCCCGGCGGATGAAGAAGGTGTTGTTCTCGGAGATCGAGCGGTCGTTCGGCACGTTCAACTCGGCTCCGTCGCGTTCGAGGATCGAGTGGTATCGGAACTGTGTGTATCCCCGCAGGTTCAATTGGTCGTACCACTTCGGGGCCTTGGCCTTCTCCGCCGGCTTGTCAGAGCCCGCCCCGGATTTGGCCGACACCGGTGAGACCGAGGCGGTCTCGGGATTCTTGGCGCCCGGCGATGCGGCCTTGGCCTCGCCTCGCGGTTCAGCCTTGGGTTCTCCCTTCGACGCGGTGGTCCCGGCCCCCGAGGCCGCGGCCACGGCCGGTGCGGGGCTGGACGGTCCGCCCTCGGTCTGCGCGGCCGCGACCAGATCGTCATATTCCTGGGCCGAGAGGGTCCCGCGGTCCTTGAGGACCTTGAGGAGCTTCAGCAGGGCGGGATTGGAGGCCTCGGTGGAGAGGCCGGGGCCGGCCGCGGCCAGGATGGCAGCCAGCAGGACTCGGAGGGAAAGGGAGCGGCGCATGGAGGTCGTGGTTGGGTCCGGCTTTCACCGGACGCGGACCGACCTTTGGGTGCCGGCGTCACGGAACAACGTCGTCTGTGTGACGGTTCTATGACAATCGAGGGCTCGGGGAGGGCGTCAGTGCTCTTTCCCGGGCATGTCCCTGGGGCGGAGTTCGCCAGCCCGGATGGGCGCATCGAGACGGTTGCCGGGCGGCGTCCGCGGGCAGGTGGCGAAGGCCGTGAAGGCGCAGGGCGGGTTGTAGGCGCGGTTGAAGTCCAGGAGGGTCCGGCCGTCGGCATCGGGCTTCGAGGCATGCAGGAATCGGCCGGCGGCATAGGTCTCGCGGCCGTTGGTCGCATCGCCGAACAGGACGAACAGGTCGTCGGTCTCGGTGTCGAGGGCCGCTTCGAGCCTCCGGGTCTTGCCGGCCCAATCGAAGACCAACGTTCCGGCCAATGGCAGCGACTCCCGACCGCCGATCACCGTGGCCAGGGTGAGGGTGGATCCCGGGGGTGCGGCCTCCAGGCGCGCCGGGATGATCGCCGTGGGCGACCACTCGAAATAACGGAGGCCCGGAAAGTGGGATCGGGTGGGGGCCAGGCTGTCGCGGACCCTGAGGCCAAGGCGTCCTCCGCGGTCGATGACCGTGATCCGGAGGCCCCCCACCGAGAGCAGGTCGGGTCGTGCCCCGTCGGCGTCGGTGGCCAGCGATCCGCCGGCGAAGGGTCGGCCGTTCATCAGCACTGCCACGCCGGGGGCGGGTTCCAGGCGTACCCGGGACCCGCTGCGATGCCAGAGGCCCACGACCTCGGGGGCCCGGCCCTCTGGAAACACATGGTCGAATCCCGGACGGGTGCCGCTGGTCGAGGAGCCCTCGGGCAGCCAATGCAAGCCGACCAGGCTGGCCCACCCGTTCGTACCGGCGACCGATTCGAGGCGTTGGGCCCGCCATCGGATCCACTCGGCCTTCTCCGGCGGTCCGGCCTCGATCGATGCGGCGTCGCGGGAACCCGCGCAGCCCGTTAGCAGGACCGGCAGCAGGACTGCCATCAGGAGTCCGATCAGGCGGCCCCGCCGCACCCCGCCTCCCGCCCCGGCTGCATTGATGACGGCATCCATGGGGGACAGGCTTGCAGGTCGGGCCCGCGGAGCGAATCTCAAATCGGTGCGCGGGCCGGCTCCGGGATCGGGGAATGCCGGCGGGCCCGTCCCGCGGCAGGTTTTCGGGGTTGCCCCGCAAGGGGTGGGAGCGGCTTGATGGAGGCCCATGCCGCAATCCTTCATCGTCGATGCCGTGGTCCGGGAAGTCCGCCGGCTGGAGGGGTATCCCAACCTCTCCATCCTGGACCTGAGCTGCGGGGAGGGCGAGGTGCTCTCACGCCTGGCCGCCGACGGATGCCGCGTCCACGGGACTCATTTCCGCGCCGACGACTACATTATCGAAGACCGCGGCCGTCTCGGAGCCATCCCCATCACCAGCGGCGTGGACCTGCAGCAGCGGTTGCCCTTCGACGACGCTTCCTTCGATGTCGTGCTCATGACGGAGG
>CAIOKD010000292.1 GCA_903858835.1 uncultured Verrucomicrobiota bacterium | reverse complement strand
TCACCGGCAACCCGGTCGACCAGCTCGCACCGCTTGCCCGTGCCAAGGTCCGACTGATCCACGTAGTCGGCGACACGGATGACGTCGTGCCGGTGGCGGAGAACACCGCGCTGATCGAATCCCGCTACCAGGCCCTCGGCGGTCGCATCGAGGTGATCCACAAACCGGGCATCGGGCACCACCCGCACGGCCTCGACGATCCGGCCGCGGTGGTGGCCTTCATCCGGCAATCGCTGGATTCAACCCATCCCTGACCCCCAAAACCGAAGTGAACCTGCGCCAGCTCATGTCACCGCGAACCATGATCGGAGGCAGACGCCGGTTCATCCCGTCGGATGCGGGTCGGAAGGCAGAACTAACAGTTGCCCGGTCGGGGAGGGATTCTTAAGGTCGCGGTCTTGCTGCGCGGGTAGCTCAATTGGATAGAGCGTCGGTCTCCGAAGCCGAAGGTTGTGGGTTCGACCCCCGCCCCGCGCACCATGTGTCCCACGGTTTGTCCCACTCCGGTTTTCCACCTTGCCGGATTTCTCACCCGGTCCCCGCCATCCGTTCATCCCCCGGTAGGTGATCCTCGGAAATGCGCCCGGAATGCCTCGGGCATCGGCGGAGTGGCCCCGGCCCGGGTGCACACGAAATCGGCGACCCGGTGCGCCATGCCCAGGATCTCCCCAGGCGCATGACCGGCCAGCAGACCCAGCGCCAGAGCGGCCGTGTAGCTGTCGCCCGCCCCCACCGTGTCCACCACCTGCAACGGCGACCCCGGCCATGAGACGCAGCATCCTTCGACCCAAAGGAGGCTGCCCCGAGATCCCCGCGTGAGGGCGACAGCCCGGAGACGGAATCTTTCGGCAATACGTTCAAGCAACCGTTCCTCGCGATCCGAGGGCCACCCCAGCACCTCGGCAAGTACCGGCAATTCCTCGTCGTTCAACTTGAGCACGGTGGCCCGGTCCAACGATTCGAGGATCGTCTCCGACGACCAGAATCGTTGGCGCAGATTGATGTCGAAGATCCGCAGGCAATCCGGAGGCGTGGCTGCCAGCACCCGCCGGATCGACTCCCGCGCCACCGGATCGCGTTGGGCCAGGGTGCCGAAGCAGACCACCTCGGCCCGGGCGGCCTGTCGCAGGACGTCGGGTCCGGCCTCGAGCAGGTCCCAGGCGACTCCGGGGTGGATGGTGAACGTCGGCTGCCCCCGGGAATCGAGGGTGACGCTCACGGTGCCGGTCGGGGCCACCGGATCGACCGCGATGCCCGAGGTCGACAGACCCAGCGACGACAACCGCTCCAGGAGGTCGCGACCCGGTGCGTCCTGCCCGATGCGGGACACCACCAGGCCCTCGGCTCCGAGGGCATGGGCGTGGTAGGCGAAGTTGGCCGGGGCTCCACCCATCTGTCGGCCGCCGGGCAGGAGGTCCCAGAGGATCTCACCCAGGCCGATGCAGAGGGGGCCCGTGGCACGGGGACTCCGGCCCGGATTCGTGAATGCCGTCGTGAAGCCCATGGTCGGCGTCAACGGCGTTTCCAGGCCGATCGGAGTTCGTGGATCGCGAGGTTCTTGAACCGGACCGTGGCTCCCTGGACCTCCACGGACAGGGACCGATCGTCGGCCTTCGGTTGGACGGGCATGGGCACGTAGCACAACCCGCGGCTGGCGAAGACCTCCAGGCCGGTGCGGTCGCAGTACACGGTCAGGTCGAGGAGCCCCTCATGCAGTGGTGCCGGAGCGCGGTGCTGGTTCACCACCAGTTCCTGACGCTTCACGTCATAGACCACCGGCACTCCTCGCAAGCTGAAGCGGATCTCGGTGGCGTCTCCCGGTTCCAACACGGCACGGACCTCAAGCAATTCCCCACGCAGCGCGGCCAGCGGGTTCGCGACACCGGGTGCCAGCGCGACGGAACCCAGCCGATGGGAGCGGGCCCGCAGGGCCTCGAGTTCGCGCACCGGGGTGAAGGTCAGCCGCGGCCCCTCCGGCGTGCCCAGCAGGCGCAACTCGAGCGGCACGGTCATGGACTGGTTGAAGGGCATGCCCTTGGTGGCGGTCTGGAACCAGCCGATCTGGATGCGCCGGCCATCCCGAGCGGGAAGGTCGCTGAAGGTCTGGGGCGCGTAGAATCCCCGACCCCGGTGGCCGGGCAGGTTGCTCTGCTCGGGCACGAAGCGGGCGCCATCGAAGGACCCCACCGCGTAGGCGCTGTTGGCGGCCAGCAGCACCCACCGCTTCCGGCCCGGCTCGCCATCCACCGGCAGTTCGAAGAAATCCGGGCACTCGAACAGGTAGGGCTTGCCCGTGGCATCGCCGTCGACCACCTGGGCCAGGCTCCAGTCGCGGAGGTTGGTCGAGTGGAAGCAATGGATGGTGTGCTTCTTCTGCCATTCGACGTAGAGCACCATCACCCACTTCCCGGAGGGCTCATGCCACATCACCTTGGGGTCGCGATTGCCGCCCGTGATCTGCTTCAGGACGGGATTGCCGGCATACTTGGTGAACGTGCGACCGTCGGTGCTGTAGGCGAGGCACTGCACGGTGGGATTGCCCGCGGCGGTGTAGATCAGCACCAGGGGCGGCTTGCCCTCCTTGCCGAAGCCGCTGGTGTTCTTCCAGTCGACCACCGCGCTGCCGCTGAACATGGGCCCCAGATCGTCGGGCAACAGCTTGTCCCCGAGTTCCTCCCAGTGGACCAGGTCGCGGCTGACCGCATGGCCCCAGTGCATGTTGCCCCAATCCCATCCGTAGGGGTTGTGCTGGAAGAACAAGTGGTACTCGCCGTTGTAGAAGACCATGCCGTTGGGATCGTTGTTCCAGCCCCGGCGCGGCGAGAAATGGAACTGTCCCCGCAACGGCTCCCGATAGAGCGCGCCAGCGTTCTTCAGGGTGTCGCCCTGCCCGATCGAAGCCAGCGCACGGGACCCCGCCGGCAACCGATCCACGCGGAGGGTGACGGTCTTGCCCTGCCACGACCGGACCTCCATCGGAGCCCACCAGTCGGGCTTGCCGTCGGCGAGCTCGATATCGTTGCGGACCACCGGCCGGCCATCGACCAGCAGCGTGACCACCCGCTTGGGCGCGCCATTCCGGATGGGCAGGTGCAGGTAGCGGGATCGGACGGGGATCGACCGCTCGGCATTGATCCGTGGCCCCTGCGGACGCGTGTCGGTCTGCCGCAGATGATCCACATTCAGGTGCCCCCAGCCGCCCTTGGCGTCGTCGACGATGCGGACGGAGGCCATCCGACCCGCCAGGTCGGAGACATCCCACGACTCCGGGGCCAGCGCCTCGGAGCCGCCGTTGCGGTCGTTCGGACCCGTCGCGCTGCGGACCACCCGGCCATCGACCACCAACTGCAGCGCGAGCTTCTGCTCGTTCTTTCCGCCGCCGATGAGGAATGCCAGGTATCGCCGATCGATCCGGAAGGGCGGCGACTCCAGCGTTCCCGTGGTGTCGTCACCGCCGCGGAAGCTGTTCACCAGGCCCTTCCCCTGGAAACCCTCCACCGGCATCTGACCGGGCAGGGTCCCCCGGGCCGGGCCGCTGCCGAACGCCTCGCCGGTCGCCTTCCAGGTGCCGTAGTCGGCACCCTCGAAATCGGCGATGAGCAGGTCTTCGGCGGCGTGCGTCGCGAAGGCGGTGGCGGTGAACAGGGCCAGGGCGGCGGCTATGAATGGTCGCTTCAGGGAGGGGTTCATCGGGCGAGAGGGTTCGGGTTCAAAGGGTTCGGAGTCCTCGGGATTGGCGGAGTTTGTCGAGCAGCACGGCCCCCAGGATCACCAGGCCCAGCACCACCTTCTGGGTGTAACTCTCCACATTGGTGAGGTTCATGCCATTCTGGATGACGGCGATGGTGAAGGCGCCGGTCAGCGTGCCGAGCATCCGACCCTCGCCGCCGCTGAGGCTGGTGCCCCCCACGACGACGGCCGCGATCACATACAGCTCGTACATGTTGCCGTAGGTGGGGGAACCGCTCTTGAGCTGGGAGGCCATGACCACGCCCCCGACTCCGGCCAGCAGGCCGCTGACGCTGTAGGCGAAGAGCAGCACCCGTCGGACCGGGACGCCCGAGAGCCTCGCCGCCTCGGCATTGCCCCCGACGGCGTACAGGTGGCGTCCGAGCGTCATCCGGGACATGAGCACCTGGGCCGCGCCGTAGAGCGCCAGCATCAGCAGCACGGCGTTGGGCAGCCCGAAGAGGTCCGCGCCACGCCCGAGTCGGACGAAGCTCTCGGGCACCTGGTAGATCGACTGTCCCCGGGCCAGGAGGTAGGCCAAGCCACTGCCCACGAGCATCATCGCCAGGGTCACGATGAAGGGCGGAACGGCGAACCGGGTGATCATGAGCCCATTGAAGGCACCGACGACCCCGCACAGCGCGATCGCGCCCAGGCAGCCCAGCGTCATGCCCAGGGCCGAGGCGTTCACGCCTCCGGCATGGTCCCGGATGAACCCGGCCGCCAGGACCGCCGACAGCGCGATGAGGCTGCCCACCGACAGGTCGATGCCCCCGGCGATGATGACCATCGTCATCCCGATGGCCACGATGGCGATCACCGCGATCTGGTTGGCGATGTTGAGGAGATTCTCGGACTTCAGGAAATTGGGCCATCGGTGGCTCCGGGGCACGACCACCCGGGGGTGCCCGAGGGAGGGGAACTCCGAGGCGACGTCCTGCAGGATCCGCCATCCGCCCGCCACCCGGGTGGCCGCGATGGCCTCGAGCGTCTGCCCGTCGGCCTGGATCTTCTGGAGCGCCTCCCGGGCCTGGCGGGGCTCGCCCACCGCGGTCGCCACGACGCGCCGGCCCGCCGCGGCCAGGTCGCGCTCGGCCCGGGCGACGAAGTCCGCCTCACCGGGTTGTTCGCCGGCGACCACGAGCACCCGGGCCCCGGGCGACGACGACGCGAGCACGGCCTCGACGACCTGCTTGGCCGCGGCTTCACCCGTGGGCGCCTGCTCGGTCCAGGTCACCGCACTGAAGAAGGCGCACAGCAGCAGCAGGACCAGGATCATGCCGTGATCGGAGAGGAGGCGTCGGAGTCTCATGGATTCAAGGATGGGCCAGTCGGAGGATCTGCTCCTGGGTCGCGTGTCGGGCATCGGGGATCTCGCCGGTGATGCGACCTCCGTGCATCACCAGGATCCGGTCGGCCATACCCAGCACCTCCGGCAACTCTGAGCTGATCATGAGGATCGATTTACCGGCGGCGACCAGCGCATTCATCAGCAGGTAGATCTCGTGCTTGGCGCCGACGTCGATTCCGCGGGTCGGCTCGTCGAAGATCAACACCTCGCAGTCGCGGGCCAACCATTTGGCGAGCACCACCTTCTGCTGGTTGCCCCCGGACAGGTTGCCGACCCGCTCCTCGATGTCGGCCAACCGGATGCGGAGGGCGTCCACATGGCGCGCCAATTCGGCGCGCTCGCGGCGCAACCCCACGAAACCACGCCGACTCCACCGGTCCAGGTTGGGCAGACCGAAGTTCTCGCGGATCGAATGCCGCAGCACCAGTCCCTGCAGTTTGCGGTCCTCGGTCAGGAATCCGATGCCCTCCCGGATGGCGTCCCGGGGCGACTGGAGGTCCAGAGGCCGGCCATCGAGACGGATGTCGCCGGCGTCCCGGGGATCGGCCCCGAACAACAGCCGGGCGGTCTCGGTCCGACCCGCGCCCACCAGCCCGGTCAGCGCCAGGATCTCGCCACGACGGAGCCGGAAGGAGACTCCCCGGACCGCGTCGCCCCGGCGGAGATCCACCGCCTCGAGGCGGGTCTCTCCCGGCGTCCGGTCCCGGGCGGGGAACTCCTGGTCGAGCGGACGCCCCACCATGTGCTCGATCATCTCGTCGCGGGTGATGCCACCCATCGGCCGGTCGGCGACGCGCATCCCGTCGCGCAGAATGCTCACCCGGTCGGCGATGGTGAAGATCTCCTCCAACCGGTGGCTGATGTAGAGGATGCCCAGGCCCCGGCGCCGCAGATCGCCGATGATGGCGAAGAGCTTCTCGACCTCATGGGCGCTGAGCGCGGCGGTGGGCTCATCCATGATCAGGATCCGGGCCTCGAAGAGGAGCGCCTTGGCGATCTCGACCAACTGCTGCTGGGCGGTGCTGAGGCGCCGGCAGGGCAGGTCCAGGTCGATCTCCACCCCCATGCGTCGGAACAGCGCCTCCGCCTCGCTGCGTTCGCGCCGACGATCCACCAGACCACCCCGGGTCGGTTCCTGGCCCAGGAAGAGGTTCTCCACCGCCGTCAGGGCCGGGACCAGATTGAACTCCTGGTGGATCACCGCGACCCCGGCCGCCCGCGCCTCCTGGGGCGAGCGGAACCGCCGTTCCCGGCCGTCGAGGAGAAGGGTGCCGCTGTCGGCCTGCTGGGCGCCGCCGATGATCTTTATCAGCGTGCTCTTGCCGGCGCCGTTCTCGCCGAGCACGGCCAGGACCTCGCCCGCTTCCAACCGCAGGTCCACCCCGCGAAGGGCCCGGACGCCGGGGAAGGACTTCACGATCCCGTCGAGGGCAAGCAACGGGGCTCCCGGCGACGCTGGACTCATACGCCCATGGCCGACTCCAGGGCCCGGCGCATCACCGCCGGATCGGGATCGATGCCGGTCCAGTACTGGATGCCCACCACCCCCTGGTTGACGAGCATGCCCAACCCGTCGAGAGGGATGCAGCCCCGCGAGGCAGCCTCGATGAGGAACCGGGTCTGGACGGGGTTGAACACCACGTCGGCGGCGACCATGCCGGGCCGCAGCGATTCGAGGGCGATGGGCAGCCTCGCCCCTCCGTCATAGAGGCCGATGGAGGTGCCGTTGATCACGATGTCGGCGTCCTCGGCCACGGCGTGCTCACCGCGCCACACCTCCAGGCGCGCATCGAGGCGGAGGGCATCGCGGAGCAATCCCGCCAATTCGGCCCCGCGGGCTTCGGAGCGATTCACGATCGTGATCCGGCGCACGCCCGCCAGGCCGAGTTCCACGGCGATGGCCCGCGCCGCGCCCCCGGCACCGAAGAGCACCACCGACTTGCCGGCGGGATCGATCACGGTCCGCAGCGACTTGAGGAACCCCTTCCCGTCGGTGTTCTCACCGATGAAGCGATCCCCGCGCCGCACCACGCAGTTCACGGCCCGCATCACCGCGGCCGATTCTCCCAGGCCCTCGAGGTGGGCGATGACGCTCACCTTGTGCGGCAGGCTGCAATTGAAGCCCCGGAACCCCATGGCCTTGGCGCCCCGGACGGCATCCCCAAGCTGTTCAGGCGACACCTCCAGGTTCACATAGCGCCAGTGGAGGCCATGGTGCCGGAAGGCCGCCTCGATCATCACCACGGTCGGGTTGCCGTCGGCGCCCTGCGACATGGATCCGACGAGTTCGTGGAGGAAATGCTGGGAGGTGCTCATGGGGTGGGGCGCGCAAACAGGGTCACCGCAGGGTCGGATCCTGGAGGGCATCGGCCTTCCGGTAGAGACGGGTCGGGATCAGCACCTGCGGCGGCAGTGCCTCGCCCTTGGAATGCTTGAGGATGGCCTGCGCCACCTGGATGCCCATCTGGTCGGGGAACTGGATCGGGTCGGCGTAGATCTTGCCGTCGCGGATGGGCTGCTTGCCCTCGGGCTGGCCGTCGAATCCGACGATCAGCACCCGGGTCTTGCCGGCCTTCTCCACAGCCGCGCGGGCTCCCAGGGCGGCGGGATCGTTGATGGCGAAGATGCCCCGGAGATCGGGGTGGGCCTGCAGCGCGTCCTCGGCGGCCTTGTAGCCGACATCCTTGGCGCCGCCGCTCTCGAGCTCGGTGACCACCTCGATCCTGCCCTTGCCCGCCGCGTTGTGGGCGCGAATGACCTCCATGAAACCCTTCACGCGCAACTGGCATGACTCGGCCTGCTTGAAATGGAGGACAGCGATCTTGCCACCGGCCTCGCCCAGGGCCTCGATCATGGCCTGGCCGGCCTCACGGCCGCCGCCCTCGTTGTCGGTGGCGATCTGGCTGGCGATCTTCACGCCGGGCTCGTTGCAGGGGATGTCCACGGTGAAGACGGGGATCCCGGCCGCGTTGGCCTCCTGGATCACCGGGATGATCGACTTCGAATCGCAGGGACTCAGGACGATGGCGCTGACCTTCTTGACGATGAAGTCCTTGATCTGGTTGCCCTGCTTGGCCACGTCCTTGTCGCCGCTGACCACCAGCGTGTCGTAGCCGTGCTTCCTTCCCTCGGCGGTGATGTTGTCTCCGATGACCTTGAAGAAGGGGTTGTCGAGCGTGAGCAACGACACGCCGATCACCCCCTGGGAGCGGGAGGTTCCCGGGGCGGAGGGTCCGGAACCGGATGGCTTGTCTCCACATCCACCCCAGAGGGCGACCAGACACAGCACGAGGGCGAGGCAGCGGGTTTTCATCGAGGCAGTCAGGATTGGGGACGGATTGAGGGAAGGAGGTCCCCGCGTGATGCCCTATCGACACGGGGTTCGTCAACGGCGACGCACCGGATTCGGCGGATCCCGGGATCCATGGTGTGGGATTGCTTCCGGACCCCGCGCGATTCAGTCTAACCACACATTCCCCGATCGCCTATGTCCCTCCACCATCGCCTGCTCGCGACCGTCGTCGCCACCCTGACCCTGTCCTCGGCCGCATTGGCCGAACCCAGCCTTCCGGCGGGGTTCGCCCTGGAGACGATCGCCGGGCCAGAGGTCGTCAGTGAACCCATGGAGATGGCCTTCGCGCCGGACGGCGCCGCCTGGGTGACCGGGCGTGCGGGCCAAGTCTGGCGGATCGACACCGGCACGCGCGCGGCGCAGTCGGTCGGGGCGGTGTCCACCGATGTCAGCGGCGACCGAGGCCTGCATGGCATCGCCTTCCACCCGGAGTTCCCCAAGACGCCGCACGTGTTCCTCGCCTACCACCGGACCAACGCTCCGCAGGGCAAGTATCTGGCCCGCGTGTCCCGCTGGACCGTGACCGGCAGCGGCCCGGCCTCGAAGATCGATCCGGCCAGCGAAAAGGCGCTGGTCGAGTGGGAGGGCGACGCGGCGGGGCAGCACGTGGGCGGAGCCCTCCTGGCCCATCCGACCGAGCGGGTGCTCTATGTCACCACCGGCGAGAACAACCAGAACGCCAACCTGCGCAAGTACTGCGACGATCCGAACAACAAGGCCCAGGCGCTGGGCGACCTGCGCGGCAAGGTGCTGCGCATCGGCTTCGACGGGTCCGTGCCCAAGGACAACCCCCACGTGACGACGGCCGGGGCCGATCCCCGGGTCTACAGCCGGGGCCACCGTCAACCCTGGTCGCTGACCTGGGACGCCCCGACGAAGCTGCTGCTGGCGGCCGAGAACGGGGGCGACCTGAGCGACGACCATGACGAGGTGAACCGCATCCTGCCCGGGGCCAACTACGGCTGGCCGAAGGTCTTCGGTCCCGGCCTCCAGACGCTCACCCGCACCAACCGTGTCGATGGCTTCACCGATCCCTGGTTCCATTACGTGCGCAACACCGGTGCGTCCTGCGTGGGTGCGCTGATCTACCGCGCCAGCGCTTCGGGCAAGGGTTTCCCGGAGAAGTACCGCGGTTGGCTCTTCTACGCCGACTTCGCCCGCAAATCGATCCGCACGGCCGCCGTGGATCCCAAGACCGGCAAGGCGGGAGCCAGCGAGGCCTTCCTGCAGGGACTCCCCTCGGGCCCCCTGGCGATACAACTGGGCAAGGACGGTGCGGTGTACGTCATCACCCACGGCGGCGGCACCAAGGCTTCGACCAACGACAGCTTGGCCCGCATCGTCTGGAAGAAGCCCTGAAGTCTCCGCAACCCTGGAAGGGTGTGGCACCGGCTGCCTGCCGGAACACCTGAAGCTCGAGACTGGTCAGGCTCTGGATGGACGAGGAGCATTTCATCGCCCCGATACCCGGATGCCGGAGGACCAGTGGTGCGAAGACCTTCTCACTGGATTGGGTCCTCCCTTCGAGGACCCCATGGATCGCGCCAGGAATGACCATAAAACATTCATCCCCAAAACATTGCTGTGTTGCGTAGTTTTTACACTTCGATCGCAGCCATAGCATTCGGAACCGGAGCCCGGACAGGCTTGGCACGGCACTCCCGCCCGGCCATTCTGAAGGCTCTTCCATGAATTTTTCCCGCGTCGGAAAGACCCTTGGGATTCTGCTGCTTCTGGTAGGCACGGGTCCGTGGGTCCGGGCCGCGTCACTCTCGCTGCCGCGCAGTACGCCGGAACGCCAGGGCATCCCGTCAGGAGCGCTGCTGGCCGCCGTCGATGCCCTCGACCGGATGGAACAGGTCCACAGCCTGATGGTGGTGCGCCACGGCCATGTGGTGGCCGAAGGTTGGTGGGGCCCGTACGATGCCGAGACCCCGCACGAACTGTTTTCGCTCAGCAAGAGCTTCACCTCGACCGCCGTCGGACTGGCTGTGGCCGAGGGGTTGCTCCGGGTCGACGACCCCGTGTTGCGGCACCTCGCGGACGATGCGCCGTCGTCGCCGGGCCCGAACCTTCGGGCGATGCGCATCCGCGACCTGCTCACCATGAGCTCCGGCCACCAGGACGAACCTCCCGTGGCACCGGGACTGGTTTCCGCCAGGTCCTTTCTGGCGCATCCGGTCCCTCACAAGCCGGGCACCCATTTCAAGTACAACACCCCGGCCACGTTCCTGCAGTCGGCCTTGGTCCAGAAGGTGACCGGCACGAACACCGCCGAATACCTGCGGCCGCGCCTCTTCGAGCCCCTCGGAATCACCGGGGCGCGCTGGGACACCAACTTCCAGGGGATCAACCTCGGCGGCTACGGCCTGCGCCTCCGGACCGAGGACATCGCCAAGTTCGGCCAACTCTGCCTCCAACACGGGGTCTGGCAGGGCAGGCGGGTGATCCCCGAGGCATGGGTACACGAGGCGACCTCGCGACAGGTCTCCAACGGCAGCAACCCGGACAGCGACTGGGAGCAGGGCTACGGGTACCAGTTCTGGCGGTGCCGACACGGGGCCTACCGGGGAGACGGGGCCTTCGGGCAATTCTGCGTCGTGCTGCCCGCGCAGGATGCCGTCATCGCGGTGACGGCCGGTGTCGGCGACATGGCCGGACTGCTCGACCGGCTTTGGGACACGCTGTTGCCGGCTTTCCACAAGGGTCCCTTGAAGGCGGATGCCGCCACGAGGGAGCGGCTCGAACGGCGTCTGCTCGGACTGCGGGTCCCCACCCCGCCGGGAGGCGCAACCGCACCTGCGGCCGCCTCGGTGCTCGGCAAGACCTACCGGTTCGCCGGCAACGACGGGGGCCTCGAATCGTTGAGCCTCGACACCTCGGGCCCTGAAGGCTGGGTGCTCACGCGGACCTTCTCCGGGAAGGCCGAATCGCTGCGCTGTGGCCACGGGCGCTGGATGACCGGCCGCGGGCTCCTCGGGGACTCTCCGAAGGGAACGGCCCGACCCATGGCCGAGGAATCCCTGGCGGCCGGCGCCGCCTGGACCTCGGACGACACCTGGACGGTCAAGATCTGCGCGACCGGCACCCCGTTCCAGACGACCCACACGCTGCGGTTCACGGGCGACGAGGTCGAGGTCACCACGCGGACCCAGGTCCGCACGGGCGGTGCCGCCCCGGGACCGCTGAAGGGTCGCCGTTGAGTCCCGACGGCGGGGCCGGGCTCCCTCACCGGACCCGGACTCAGCGCACGACGACGATCTCGGCCGAGTCGCCCTTCCGCCTCACCCGCACCTCCCGGGCGCCCGAAGGCACGGCGGTCTCGGTGGAGCCCCCGCCGGGCCAGGTCACCCGGAGCGTCGCAGGGCCCGACGGCAGGGCCATCACCGGCCAGGCCGAGTCCTGCGACCAGTAGCCGCCGCCGGCGCGGACCTCGCGGGCCGTGCCGGGGTTCTTGGCGTCGCCGAGTCGCAGGCGGGCTCCGATCGCCGCGGGATTCTCGGCCGGACCCTCCAACCGGACCCGCAGGCCGGGACGCGCACCGACGTTCCGGAACAGCAGGGTCGAACCACGGTTCTGGGCCAGGGCGAGGTCGGGGCGCCCGTCGCCGTCGAAATCGGCGGTGGCGCAGGCGCGCTGCTCACCCCAGGCGAGCACCCCGGAACGGCGGGCGTCCAGCGGGCGGAAGGTGCCGTCGCCCCGGCCCAGCAGGATCAGTCCACGGCCGGCATCGAAGCGGGAGGTCTCGGGCTCGACACCGAAGAAGTTCTGGGCCAGGGCGAGGTCTTCATGGCCATCCCCGTCGAAATCGGCCGCTGCGATGCCGAAGACCGGGGCCATCTGGGCCTCGACCGGCAACGGCCGCCGCTCGAATCGCCCGCCCCGATTCAGCAGCACGAGCGACTCCCCGGTGCCGGCCTCGCGGACGCGGAAATCGGCGGCCCGACTTCCGAGGATGTCCCCGATCGCGGCCTGGCCATAGGCACGGAAGGTCGGCAGGCGCTCGGCCAGCCCGGGGAAGGATCGGCCCACCGTCTCGGCGTCGCGCCAGGGCAGCCAGCGCGAGGATCCCGCATGCCAGAAGGCCTCGAGGATCTCCAATCGGCCGTCGGCGTCGGCGTCCCCGTAGTGGATGCGGGCCGGACGGGCCAGGTGGTCCTGCCAGCGCGAATTGCGTCCCCAGTTGCCGAGCACCAGGTCCATGCGCCCGTCGCCGTCGCAGTCGGCGGCCTGCACCGAGTTCCACCACCCGGTGAGATCGCGCAGGCCCCACTCGGCGGTGCGGTCCACCGGGACGCCACGCTCGAAGGCGAAGACCCTCGGGCAACCCCAATCGCAGGCCAGCACGAGCTCCGAGTGGCCGTCGCCGTCGAGGTCGGTGAACACCGCGCCACTGACCAACCCCACCGAACGGAAGGCCTCCGCGGCCCCCGGGTCGTGCCGCCAGCGGCTCCCCTCGCGCATCCACAGCGCCGAGTCGGCCGACTCCGGATGGCGCCCGGGAATCGACCGCCCCCCGATGAACAGCACCATCCCGGGGTGACCCGCTACGACACCGGCGGCGATGGGACCGGACGACGACACCGACCCCGGCTCCAGCGGCTCGGCGTCGGCGGACCCCGCCACCCGGATGCGGGCGCGGGGCCGCTGCGATCCGGGATCCTCCTGCCCGGAGATGCCCACCACCACCTCGCGGGTTCCCCCGGGAAGGTCCAGGCCCAGAAGGCCGGCCGTATCGAGCGGTGAGGGTGTGGGCAGGACCGGATCGGCCCGCCGCGAAAAGCCGCCCCGCCCATCGCCGAGGAAGGCGGCGGGCGATCCGCCGGCACCGGAGCCCACGATCAGGTCGTCGTCCCCGTCGCCATCCAGGTCGCACCAGGCGAGGGCCGGACCCAGCTCGCTCAGGCGCCGCGAAAGCAGCGGCTGGACCTGGAAATCGTCGAAGGGCGGATCTTCATGGACATGCGCCAGCGACGTCGAAACCGCGGTGAACAGCGCCGATTCCGCCGGTGGGGCCGCGGGCACGGTGGCGGGGCCCGCGCCCGCCTCGTCGACCTCGTACCGGTGATCGGGCTCGACGCCCTCGATCCGGGACACCTTGCCCGAGCGCCACCGCACCTCGAGGGTCATCGGCCCCTTCGCCGCCGCGAAGACCCGGAGGCCCTCGTCGCAGGACAGGTACCGGCCGCCGCACATCATCTCCTGGCCCTGCTCGGGCACGCGGCCGCCGATGAGCCGGAGGCGCGCACCGATGCCCCCGGTGTTGGGGGCCGATCCCTTCAGTCGCACGGCGACGCGGGGCGAAGTGCCGATGTTCTCTTGCACCTCGGCCGGCCCCTGCAGGCGGTTGACCACCAGGTCCAGGTCGCCGTCCCCATCCAGGTCGGCCAGGGCCATGCCGTGCCGGATGCCCGGGCCGAAAAGGCCCCACGCGGCGCCCATGTCCTCGAAGGTGAGGTCGCCCCGGTTGCGGAACGCGGCCATCGGCGTCTCCAGCCTGGGGAATCGACGCAGGTTCTCGAGCGCATCCCCCGCGGCGTCGCGACCGTCGGTCCCGCGCACCTGGCGGAGCAGGTCGGCGTCGAGCACATCGTGGTCGTTGCCGGTGCCCACGATCAGGTCCTCGAATCCGTCGAGGTCCACGTCGAGGAAGATCGGGCACCACGACCAGTCGGTGGCCGCGACGCCCGCCATCTGCGCGATCTCGGCGTAGGTGCCGTCGCCACGGCCCAGGAACAGCATGTTGCGCGACACCTCGGGCCGGAACGACGGGTCGTGCAGCGGCCAGTCGAAGGCGGTGAGGTGGTTGGCACGCTGGCGCTGACGGGCGGCCGGATCACGCGCGAGCATGTCCACCACGATGAAGTCGTCGATCCCATCGCGGTTGATGTCGGCGAAATCCACCCCCATCGACGACATCGGGATCTGCCGGATCGCCTCCGCCGGGAATTCCTGCAACCCCCGGCCCCCGGTGTTGCGCCAGAAGCCGTCCTTCGACAGCACGAAGTCGTTGCAGACGTAGAGTTCGGGCTGCAGGTCCCCGTCGAGGTCGCGGAAGGCGGCGCTGAGGGCCCAATCGTGCGGGGCCTCGGCCAGCGGGCGTCCTTGGGCGTCGAGGAAGGCGCCCGAGGTCCACGAGACGGGCCCGAAGGTTCCGCCGCCCTTGTTGCGGTAGAGGATGTCGACCTCGCCCCGCTCGTTGACCATGACGCCGCCGCCGCGCACCCGGTTGGCCCCGAAGCGCGACGAGGGCACCGCCACCGGCCGGCCGTCCACCATCCTCACCGAAGGTCGGGCGCCGTCGAACCCGTCGCGGTAGGTGGTGGTCCGATAGTTGGCCACATAGACCTCGGGCAACCCGTCGCCGGTGAGGTCGGCAGCGGCCAGCGAGGTGGCACCCAGGCGCCGGGCGAACCCGCTGTTGGTGGACTCGGTGAAGCGGCCGCGCGCGTCGTTGAGGAAGAGGCGGGTGCCGCCCCCGAGGGCGTTGACCAGCAGGTCCAGGTCGCGGTCACCATCCACGTCGAGCAGGAGGCAACCGGTGGAGGCCTGGCCCGCACACTCGACCCCGGCGACCCGCGCGGCCTCCTCGAAGCGCCAGGCACCCCGGTTGAGGTAGAGCGCGTTGGTCCCCTCGAGGCTGCAGAGATAGATGTCGGGCCGACCGTCGCCGTCGACATCGCCCAGGGCCACGCCGGAACCGTTTTCCAGGATGCGGTTGCGCGCGGCCGACATCTCCGGAAGACGGTGGGTGAACCGGATGCCGGTCCGCTCCGGGGCCACCGGGCGGAAGCCGGCGCCACCGGTCGCCGGTCGGACCAGCCGCCACCGTCGGAAACCCGGACCCGCCTGGCCGGGATCCGCGGTCGGTGGGCTGCCCGAGGACCCGGCCGGAGGCTCGGCGGCGGTCCCGCTCAACACCATGAGCACCAGCGGAATCAGGAACCGCGGGAAGATCCGGGACACGATCGGGGACATCCCCGCAACACGCCGCCTCATGGACCCTTTCGATCGACGGTGGTGTTGCGAAGGATCACGAAGGGGATGCGCTCACGCTCCCAGTCGGCCTGCAGCTTGTCGGGCACCGGGCTCGGCCCGTGGATGTGGGATCCCAAGACCAGGTCCTCGTCGCCATCGCCGTCGACATCACCGGCGTCCAGGGTGAGCCAGCGGCCCTTGAGGCATTCCTGGAAGGTGGCCGCCGAGAATCGGAATCGGCCCCGGTTCTCCAGGCACACGAACCCCTCCTCCGGGGACTTGGAATAGTCCGGGAAGAAGGAGATGGCGGCGATCTCGGGGTGCCCGTCCTGGTCGAAGTCGCGGACCAGGGCCTTGAATGCCCCGTTCAGCGGATAGAAGAACACCTCCCGGAAGGTCAGGTCGGGTCGACCCATGTAGATGCGGATGCCGTGGTAGCGCTTGATGGGCGACGGGTACTCGCCGTTGTCGCCATTGGTCACCACCAGGTCGGGCCGGCCGTCGCCATCGAAGTCGGCCACGTCGAACGAGGTGTGCCCGAAGAGCGGGGACTGCTGGAAACCGACCTTCTGGGTGAACCGGCCGCCACCCTCGTTCACGAACACGAGGAACGACTCGGTCTCCTGGGCCACCAGCACGCCGATGTCCGGGCGGCCGTCTCCGTTGAAGTCGAGGACGCGTGCGGCGATGGCCCCGGGCTTCTCGAGGAGCACGTGCTCGGTGAACTTCCCGCCCCCGAGATTCTCATGCCAGGCGAAGCGGCCCATGACGTTGCCGAAGGCGCACAGCAGCAGGTCTTCACGGCCGTCGCCATTGAGGTCCTCCACCGTCGCCTGGGTCACCCGGGGCAGGTGGTCGAGGAGGATGGACGCGGCCCCGCCACCCGTCGGAACCGCCTCCCACCGACGGAGGTCGGCCACCGGCCGGTCGGAGGGCATGAAGCTGCCGATGGAGGCGAGCAGCGAGAGGCCACGACCGAAGGAGAGACCCACGGGCACATTGCCGATCGCCTGGGTCAGGCGCAGCGCCCCATCGGGCCCGCGCACCTCGAGCGACTTCCGTGCCCCGTCACCGACCATCAGGCGCCTCTGGGAGGCGTCGATGCATACGAGGGTGGTCTCCGGACCCGTGGTGACCCCCGGGGCCACGACGCCGGGCTCGACACGGAACGACTTGAGGCCCACGCGGATGGGCTGGCTGCGGACCTGGGGCAGCGGTTGTTCCGGCGCGCTGGAGACGTAGTAGTTGGTGAGGGCGCGCCAGTCGTCGAGGGGGATGAACGGGCTGGTGGCGAATCGCCCGGAGGCCTTGAGCAGGTCGGCCTCGGGATGGCGCTCGATCGACTGCGGCATGAAACCCAGCCGGATCGACATGCGGGGCAGTGTCTGCGAGTACCAGGTGGCCCGGTCGAGCTGGTCGGGGTCGGGCTGCAGATGACAGCCCTGGCAATGCACCCGGGCCAGTTCGCGGCCACGGGCCAAAGGATCCACCGTCAGCGCGACCAACGGGGCGGGCGGTGATGTCGGTCCACCCGGTTCCGCGGCCTTCTGTCCGACGGCGAGGTCCGGAGCGACGACCATCGAGATGGCCACGCCCGCCGCCACCAATCGCGCGAGCCGCCCGCGGCGAGTATCTGGCGTTGGCGATGACGCTGATCCCTTCATGGCTGCGTTCTCGAAGACTCTCTGTCGACGGCCCGGAAATCGAATGAAAAAGGGGGACCGAGGCACAACCTCGATCCCCCCTGATTCAACTGCCGTATCCGGCGGTTACTTGACGATGCGCGCGAACTGCGAATCGGCATTCGGCGTCACCGTGTACGGGCTGGCCGCACCGGCCACATCGGTCCACGGGCCCTTCGGACTCGAGGAAGCCTGCAGCTTGCCGCCACCAGTCCAGGTCAGCGTGAGCGAACCATTGGCGTTGCGGGTGATGCCGGTGAACTTCGGAGCCTCTTCCACCGCAGTGTACGGGATGAAGGCGAGGTAGTCCATGTCGCCGTTGCCCGCAGGCAGCGTCAGACGGAGGGTCACCTTGCCGCCGAGCTCGAGGACGACCGGGGTCTTGGTGGTCGGCTCGGTGAACTGGAAGAGCTCGAGGCTGTCCCAACCGGCGGTCGCACGACCCGGACGCAACTGGGCCAGCGGCTTGAGGGTCTGGTTCTCGGTGCCCACACCGGCGGTCACCTGGTCGAGGACGAACTCGATCGGCGAACCACCCGAGGAGGCGAAGCCGTACACCGAGTACTTCTTGGCCGGGGTCGGGAAGGTGCGGGTGTAGTTCTGCCAGTCGCCGGCGTCGTTCCAGCCGACGGTGTAGTTCACGTCGACATCGAACAGACCGCGGTTGCGGCTGCCGCCGTTCGGGCCCTTGCCCGCCGCCACACCGGTCTCAGGTCGGTAGGGCTGGCCGGCATTGCCACCGGGGTTGTTGAAGTCGACGCCCGGGATGCCCGCCTTGGCGTTGAAGGCGTCGCCCGGATACTTGCCGTTCATACCGATCTTCTGGTCGGTGATGGTCTGGCCGCCGTCGAAGTCGAAGTCCTCGGCCTCGATGAAGAGGGCGTTCGGATCGTTCAACGGGTTGGTGGCGAAGGACCACTCGTAGGTGGTCGGCTTGCCGGCGATGTCGAGGTAGCTGAGCTTGGCCGAGTGCTTGGTGTTCGGGGCGAAGCTGGCGGTGAATTTCGCCGTGAGGAAGATGCCCGACTTGGTGATGTCGGCGTTCACCTTCACGCCATCGACCTCGAGGGTCGTGGTGGCCGGGGACTGGACGGTACGACCATCGACGTGCACGATCTCGATGTTGTTGCCGGCCTGCACCGAGTTGGGCGTCGGGAGGACGCTCTTGATGAAGCCCGCCGGCGAGGCAACGGCCTCGGCGCTCAGGAACTTGCCATCGATGGGCTTGAGGGCTGACGCCGGGGTGGCATCGCCTTCCTTACGCCAGGCCACCTGGCCGTAGTCGCCGCCGCCGCCCTCCTTGTAGATGAGGCGGATGAAATACTTCTTGCCGGCGGTCAGGGCCACGGGCTCGGAAGTCCGCGGGCTATCGGGCTCGGTGAAGAAGTTGCAGCAGCCGGTCTCTTCGGCGACCTGGACCAGGTTGGCCTCCTTGTCGTCGGTGCTCAGGAACAACTGGGCGCTGTCATCGGTGTACATGAAGAAGCGGTAGTTGCCGGACTCGGCCGGGGTCAGGAGGGCGTCGATCGTGGCGCCGTATTGCTCCAAGGCGTCGGTCGGCAGCGCGTCGCGGCTGTTCATGGAGAACAGCGCCGCGGTTGTGTCCGGCGTGGCCGGGTAGCGCGGGTCGTCGAGCAGGGCCTGCACGGCGTTGCCGCCGATGCCGGTCCAGATCGAGATCTTGGCGATGCCGCTCTTCAGGGTGACGAACGCATAGGCGCTGACCTTGGAGGCGGCCGCGATCGTCTTCTTGGAGAGGTCCTGCACGTTGCTGACCGAGACGGTGTACTCGGTGCCGTCGAGGGTCTGCTTGGCGGTGGTCAGGGTCACCGTGTTGCCCTTGACCGCCGCGGCGGTCACGGCCAGCGCCGGCGTGATGCTGTAATTGGCCACGTTGCCGGCGGTGACCGGATCCACCTTCTCGCTGAAGGTGATGGTCAGCGTCGTGCCCGAGGCGGTGGCGGAGGCGCCAGCCAAGGTCGGCGGCGTCAGATCCTTCGGATCGGTGCCGGCGTTGTACTCGACCACGTTGTCGAAGCCGTCCTTGTCGAAGTCGGTCTTGGCGTCGGCCGGATCATTCGGGTTGAAGCCGTACTGGGTTTCCCAGTCGTCGGGCGTCCCGTCCTTGTCGGTGTCGATCACCAGGTCGGAGGGCTTGGCACCGGAGGCCAGCTTCTTGATCTGGTCGGGGCTGAGGGCGCCCTTCCAGATGACGAAGTCGTCGATGGTGGCGTCGGGGATGTTATTGCCATTCGGCTCGCCACCCAGGAAGAGCTGGGTGTTGAGGACGCTGTGCGCCTTGTAGCCGTCCTGGGTCTTGAGCAGGTTGCCGTCGATCCAGATCTCCTTGGTGGTGCCCCGCTTCACGTAGGAATACAGGTGCCAGCTGTTGAAATCGTGGCCGGCAGGGGCCTGATTGAGACGGGTGTCACCGCCGCAGCAACCACCGGTGTCCCAATAGATAGTACCATCGGACCAGGGCATGTGGGCCTGTGTCGCACGGTTGGAGTCGTCCGAAACCGCCCAGAAGGTGCTGGAGTTCGGGTTCGCGTTGTTCTTCTGCCAGACGGTGATGGTGATGTTGTCATCGACCGCGGCGACGTTCAGAGGGTGGCCGTCGCCGGAGCCCTCGATGAGCAACTGGCCCTTGTTGGCCTCCGGGGACATGACAAAGCCCTTGCCGCCGCTGGGCCGGCCTTGGCCGGCAGCCGAGACGACCGCACTGTCCTTGATCTGGCCGGCGTATCCGCCGATCACCGATTTGATGGTCACGCCGTCGGACTCGACTTTCTCGAAGTCCCACCAGGCGACCAACTTGGTCTGGGCCTGGGCCTGGGCTGCGGCGAAGACCGCCGCGACCAGCGCCGAAAAGGCAACTGATGATTGTTTCATATCTGGATAGGTTTATGACTCGTTGGGAACCAGACAGTTGTGACGAAGCTGCGACAAAACTGTCAACTGGATTGTGGCGTGCGGCGACACCGAGACGCCGTCCACGGTTGCGCCACCAGTCAGGAACGCCCCGGGCCGCTCACCGGGTGAAGGGCTGGGAACTGCGCAGGAAGGCGAAGAAGTCGCGGAGTTGTTCGTCGGTCAGGCCGTCCAGCAGGCCCTCCGGCATGAGGCTGCGACCGGTGGGCCGGACCGCCAACACCTCGACCGCCGGCAGGACCTGGTCCTGCCCGTCGAGTCCCCGCAAGGTGGTCGTGCGCTCGTCCCGGTCGGTGAGGAATCCCGAAAGGACGCGGCCGTCCCGGGTCTCGACCTCGACCGCGGCGTAGCCCTCGCGGATCTCGGCACTCGGGTCGAGGATGCTCGTCAGGAGGGTCCCCAGATGATCCCGCTGGTAGGAGGTCAGGTCCGGGCCGACCGATCCCCCCTTGAAAAAGAGGCGGTGACACGCGGCACACCGTTGCTGGAACAAGGATTCCCCGGAATAGGGATTGCCCGGAGCCTTCCGGAGGATCGCCTCCAACTGACGGATGCGAACGGCGACCTCACCCTTCGGAGCCGATCCGGAACCCGATGGGGAAACGACCAGCGACGGCCAGGCTGCGGAGACCCGTTGCCGCAGGGCGGCCTCCGGTGAACGGCCCAGGCGCTCCACCCACTCGGCCGGGATGGACGTGCGCGCCACCTCTCCGCGATCCACGGCATCCATGAGGGCCAGGCTCCAAGCGGGCCGACTGGCCAGGAAACCCAGCACCGAATTCCGGAGTTCCGCCGAGGCCCCGGGCAACAACCGCAGGCCCGTCGTCGCCAGGGCGGGATCGTCTTCCAGAGCCAGGCCCGACAAGGCCGCCTGACGGACCGGGGTCGAGGGATCCTCGAGCGCCTCCAGCAGGATCTTCCGGAAGCCCGGGGCGCGGACCTCGGTGAGGACTTTCAGGCACTGCACCTTCTCGGCGGCCGCCACGGAGGGGTTCTTCAATCGCTCGATGGCCTCGGACAGGGCCGCGGGATCGCGCTGGCGCAGGCGCAGGCCCAGCGAGGCCTGTCCGCGGCGCGCCAGGGATCGGACGAGTTCCTCCGGAAGGGCCGAGGCATCACGCCCGCGGAAGGCCTCCTCGAATCCCCGCATGAGGGCCGCCACCGAGGCCGGATCCGGCGCGCGATCCAGCAAGGCGGCGGCATCGCGCGCGATCTTGCGCGAGCTGGCCGAAATGCGCCACCAGCTCGCCACGCGGTACGATCGCGAGGGCCATGACGATGCCGTGGTGCGCGAATTGCGGGCGGGAATCGCCGAACGGCGCGTGCGCCTGGCGCTCGAGC
>CAIOKD010000291.1 GCA_903858835.1 uncultured Verrucomicrobiota bacterium | reverse complement strand
CGGGGGCCACATAGGCCCGTCGGGCCGGATCGAACCGGGCCACGCCGATGGCGTTGCTCGAGGTGCCCGATCCGGCGAAGAGCGTCACCTCGGCATCGGAGACTTCGCGTTGCTCCCGGTCCCGCACCCGCACTGAGGCCGTCGCCGAAGCCCCCGGCGTGACGTACGAGGCCGACAGGTCGAGGAGCACCGGCGGATTCGTGCGGTTGCTGCGTCCGGCCGCCAGCCAGCGGATGGCGTTGACCCAGAAGCGGCGGTAGTAGCGGGAATCGCAGTTGTCTTCGGTGACCGGCCATTTCGGGTTGCGGGCCTCCCCCCACAGGGTCTCGAAGTCGGCGCCCCACGAGCGGGTGGTGTCGGAGGTGAAGGCCATGGTGCGACCCCGCCCGACTTCCTGGACGGCCAGGAGCACGTCGCCATCGAAGCCCTGCGGCGCGTTGTCGGCGTAGGCCAGCACCAGGGCGCCCGGCTTGGCCCGTTCCATGCGGTTGATGCCGTGCAGGGTGGGGAATTTCTCGGTCCAGATCCGTCGGGTCTCCTCGGCGTCCGCCCCGATCGCCACGATGGGGTGCGTCCAGGCCGCCCGCGGGACTTTGGGCTGGAAGTCCTCCTTGGAGGAGTCGAAGGCACCCTCCATGGCCACCGGGATGATGCGGTCGAGGAGGGTCTGGTGGTATCCGCCGCGTCCGAAGGCCGAGTTGCCTCCGATCATCAGGAACCCGCCGCCGAACTCCTCGACCAGTCGGGCCATGTTGGTGAGCTGGAGCGGGCTGAAGGAATCGCGCCGGATGTCACTGTGGATCACCACGTCGTAGTCGAGCAGGCCGGGCAGGGCCTTGGGGAACCCGTGCGTGGGATGCTCGACCGGGTAGATGCGTTCACCGGTCTCCGGGTCGGCATCGACCGTGTTGAGGTATTGGCCGTTGTTCCCGAACTGCCGATAGAGCGTGGTGACCCGGATGCCGGGATCGCTCTGCAACGCATCCTTCAGGTACTTCCATTCCGGTTGCGGGCTCTGGCTGTTCTGCGGAGTGCCCTCCATGTAGAGCACCCGCAAGGTGGGATCGACCACCTCGAGGCCGAAGGGGCGCTGGTTGTTGGAGGAGAGCCACTCCCCGGGGCTGGTCGAGACGCTGACCTCATACACCTGGAACCCCCGTTGGCGCGGTGTGAACTCGAGATCCAGGTGCTGCGAGTCCCCGGTGAGCTCGAGGGGTTTGGCCGCGAGGATCTGGCCGTCTTTGCGGATTTGCACCGTGACGGTCTTGCCGGCGAACCCTGGCGAACGCAGGTCGACCGAAACCCGGGTGGGCGCCTTCTCGGCCACCGCCCGGCGGACTTCGAGCCCGGTAATCCGGACATCGCGCACCTCGTTGGTGGTCCCGCTCAAAAGGGTGTGGACGCGTAGCCCGTGGCGACGGAGGCGCCGGGCGGCCGCCTCGGGATCCAGGCCCTCGGTTTCGATGCCGTCTGAGACCAGCAGCACCCCGGTCAGCGGTGCTTCCGGGGGCAGCGCGAGCAGGGATTCGAGCGCGCGGGAGAGGCCCGTGGACGGCCCGTCCGCGGCTGCGGTCACTCCGTTCGTGTCCGGGAGCAGCGTGTCGCTGAACCGCAGCGGCAGGAGGTCGACCGTGTCCGGCTTGGCGGCGGAGACATGCCGGTCGATCCAGGCCCGGGCCGCGGCCAGGCGGCTCCCCGGGACATCGGTGGTGGCCATGCTGCGAGAGGTGTCCACCAGCACCGCCAGACGGGCCCGACGGGGATGCACCGCCTTCTCGACCCACTGGGGTTCGAGGAGGCAGAGCACCAGGCCGGCGATCGCCGTGAACCGGAGGAAGCCGCACAGGGTCCGGACCCAGGGCCGGCTCCGGCCGCGGGCAAGGCCGTAGCTCAGGGCCAGGAACCCAACGGCGACGAGGCCGCCCAGGATCCACCCTCGCGGTTCCAGGGAATGGGTGAACTGCATCATGGGGTGGCCTTGGGACTCATTGGGCTCGCGTCAGTCGGCGGAAATATTCGCCGATGAGTGTCTCGAATTGTGCCGGGGCTTCCTCGGCCGAGACGTCCGTGCGTTCTGTCCCGGGCTTCAGGGCCCGTTCCAGCAGGTCGGCCGCCGATTGGGTCCCGGCCGCGGCCAGGCTCCCGCTCGTGCCCGCGGCCTCGGTGCGGCCGTCGCCCAGGGCCTCGGCGGCCTGGGACATCTGCCGGGCTGCGGTCTCGAGGCGCTTTCCGGCGGCCTCGGCTTCGCGGGCCTCCGGGCTCTTCATGCGGGCGATCTTCTCGGCCAGCCGGCGGGCGCGTTCCTGGAGTGTGCGCTGGCGATCAGCGAGAGCCCGGTCGCCGGGGCGGCCCGGGGCGTTGCCGGGTTGGGATCCCTGTCCCGGGGACGGCGATGGGGGTCCGGGTTTCCCGGGCTTGCCCGGCTTGCCGTCGGGGCCCGGGGGTGCTGGGGCATCACCCGGAGCGCCGGAGCCCTTCTCACCGGGTTTCTTACCCGGTTTCTCGCCAGGCGTTTGTCCGGGCTTCTGCCCGTCCTTCTGGCTTTCGTCCTTTCCGGAATCCTGCCCGGGGGGTGTCTTCTCGCCGTCCGGCGATTCGGCGCCCTCCATCTGGTCGGCCAATGCCGACTGCGCCTTGGCCAGGGCCAGCGCCTCCGCGAGGGCCTCCTCCAGCTCGGCCGCATTGGCCGGTTTCTGGGGCTTCTTCTCGATGGCCTCGAGGACGATCTGGGGCGCTTGGGGTTCGGGTGGCGCATCCTCCGGGGGCTTCAGTGCGAGGTCCGGATCGGTCGGCAGGTTCTTGAGCTGGGGCATCGCCCGGATGGCGCGATACAGCGCGGCCAGGGCCTTCTCCTCGGGCGGCAGGGCGGTGCGAGGTTCCCGGCGATCCAGCGAGCGGGCGGCGTCATCCATGCCCTCGAGGGCCTCGTCGAGGGCGAACTGGGCGGCCTTCGGCGCGTTCATCGATTCGAGCCGTTCCTGGTACCGTGCGGTGAATTCCCGGGCCTCGCGCTGGCGCCGCGCGAGGTCTTCGAGGGCCTTGACCGGGGCGTTGCTCTGCGTGCCCGTGGTGTCGGCCAGGATCCCCTTCTGGAGGGCGATGAGGTTGAGGCGTTGGGCCGGCTGGCCCTTGCGCTTGGAGGGTGGCGGACCCGAGCGGTCGGTCAGCTCGATGAAGTAGGTCGGCGAGCGACCGATCCCCGGTCCGTCGAGGGTGTTGTTGTCGCGGGCTTCCGCATAGTAGGAGACCACGTCGTAGGGCTTGAGCCCCAGCCCCGCTAGCTTGAGCACGGCCGCGCCGAGGGTCTGGCCGTCCTTGGAATGGCGGTCGCGCACTTCCATCCGTTGCTCGGGCCCGCCGAGCACATGGTAGACGACCGTGATGGAGTCGATGCCGAAGTCGTCGGAGGCGGCGACCTTGAGCGGAACGATCTCGTCGGGATCGGCACGGATGTCCTCCCCGGGCTCGGTGATGTCCACCTTGGGCGGCAGGTCCGGGAGCGCCCGGATCGGATGCCGAACCCCGTTGGCGGCGGACGGTCGGCCCCGGGTGTCGGCGATGACGATCGAATACTCGGAATCGGCCGACACGGTCAGCTCGCCCTGCCAGACGTTGGATCCGGTGGCCTTCAGGGTCACCGTGGTGCCGTTGGTCAGACGCACTTCGGCCAGGCCCAGCGGCACGTTTCCGGTCACCTCGACACGCGCCCGGGTGCCCCGCAGGGCGGTGATGGGCGCCGAGGATTGTCTCAGCTCGGGCAGGCCGGAATAGGCCGGCGGGATCAGGTGCCAGGACAACCGTGTCACCTCGGGCGGGATGTAGGCCACCAGGGCATACTCGGGGGACGTCGAGTCGCCGGCGCGGACGCGGAACACTCCCGAGGTGGCCACGGAGACGGTATGGAACGCCACCGCGTTGGAAGGCACCGGCAACGTCAGGGCCTGCCAGGAAGGCTCGCCTTCGGGACGCCACTCGAACTCGACCGTCCGGGGAATCCGGCCCGAGAGACGGTTCGTGATCGTCAGACGGTGGCCCATCGGGAATTCCCCGCCCGGAGGTTCGACGGAAAGCCCCGTGAACCGGGCCGACGACCATGGGGCCAGCGTTCGGCGAAGGGCCGTGCCCGACTGGGGAGCCAGGACCAGAAAACCGACCAGCGCTGCCAGCACGCCCCCGCCGAAGAGCAGGCCGGGCAGCCCGAGTTGCCGCAGGTACGGGATCCCGTCCCCGGAGTCGACCGCCGCCGCGCGCCGGCCGAGGGCCGAGGCCAGTTCGGATTCGAGCGCGTCCGACGGGGTCCGGGTGCCCGCAAGGTACTCGGCGGCGGTGGACACCTCGCGACCCAGGTCCGGGCGGGTCGATTCGATGTCGAGAGCGGCCTCCTTGAGCGGGGTCTCCTCCAGGCGTCGGCGACGCCAGCGTAGGATTCCCGCGATCAGGCCGACCAGCAGCGCGCACCCGGCGGCGGCGCGTGCGGCCGCGGGCAGGAGCAGCCCGTAGTCGAGGAGCATCACCGCCAGGCCACCGACGGCCACGGCGGCCGCGATGGCCGCAGCCAGCCCGGTCAGGCGCGCGGCGTGCTTGCGGGCGGCGGTCCGGGCCAGGGGGTGGCGGGCGGGATCGGGGGGCGTGTTCATGGTTGGGATCGGTTGGCGACGACGGTTTCGACCAGCAGCAGCGCCAGGGCGGCGGTCAGCAGGGGCCGCCACCATTCGCGGCGGCCGGGTTCGTTGCCGAACCATCCGGGCGGCAGGTCCGACTCCGCATCGGTGCGCCGCACCAGCCGTCGCTCGGCCTCTGATGTCTCCAGTGCGGACAGGTCGGATTCCACGGGCGGTGGATTGGCCGCCAGGCGCCACCGCTCGCGACCTTCGTCGTCGGTCACCGAGTAGAAGCCGGGGGTCTCGACTGGGAATGAACCGATGCCCTCGGGCCGCAGTTCCAGCCGCGGTGCCGGACCCTTCGGGGCCGGTCTCACCTGCAGGCCGAACGTCGTCGGTTTCGTGGCAGCGCCTGCCGCACCCGCCCCGGCGGCCGAACCCGTGCGGTCGGCATCCAGGGCGATCCGGGCTTCGGTGCCTGTGATCAGCGGCTCCGGGGTCCGCAACCGGCGCTCCTCGCCACGATCGGCCAGCCAGGAGACCGAGGCCACCACCCAGGGCACGAAGCTCTTGTGCTTGGGCCAGTCGGTCCAGGCGGTGTCGGCGGTGGTGTCGGCCAGCAGGACCGCGCCCCGGCCGATGGCACGGGCCAGCAGGAAGGGTTGCCCGTCGTCGAAGCGGGCCAGCACGGCGGTCCCGGGCGCGATTTCGAGGGGGTGACGGCGGGTGAATTCGGCCACCGCCGGTCCGCCCGACCGAGCCGGGGCGAAGGGCCGGAAGACGGGGTGGGATCGGTCGAAGGACCCGATGCGCCACGGCACCTCGGCCTCCGACGACTCCGCGGCCCCCGCCCGTGCCGGCGACAGGCCTGCGAATTCGGCGTTGAAGCGGGACGGTTCGAGCGCATCGCCTGTGAACAGAAACAACCCGCCGCCGCGCTCGACCCAGTCGGTCAGCGCCGCGACCACCCCCGCGGGCAAGGAACGCATCGCCGGCAGCAGCACCACGTCCGGCCCCGGCCTTCCGGGAGCGGCGGCCAGGACCTGCGTCACCGCCTCGGGCCGCACGACCTCCAGCACGAAGCCCGACTGGCCGGAGTTGGTGCCGCCGAGGAACGGATCGAGGGCCGCGGCGAGGAAGAAGGTCTGCTCCTCGAAGGAGCGCACCCCGGATCGGTTCTCCACCGCGACGACCCGGATCGGTTCCGGCACCCGGAACGTCAGCCGACGCACGTTGTCGTCGGTGAGCGCGTCGGATGCCCTCAGGCGCACCTCGGCCTCATGCCATCCGGCGGCGAGCCGCGGCAACCGCCACTCCAGCGATCCGGAGGCCCCGGCCTCCCGGGAAAAGACCTGCTCCGTCGCGGGTCGGCCGTCGAGCAGGCACTCGACGACGTGGTCCCGGACCGGTCGGTCGCCATGGTTGACCACGGTGATGGACAGCGGGCCCTGGGTCTTGTCCGACGCCCTGAGGTCGGCCACGGCCACATTGGGCGCCACCGTCGAGCCGATCCGCGTGAACCGCACCGGCAGCCATCGCGGCAGCGCGACGGCATTGATCCTTTCTGCGCCGGCCCGCTGGAGGTCGCCGATGACCTCGATCGAAGCCGAGCCCGGGGCATCGAGGGTGGCCACCAGGCCCTGGGCCTCGCGCAGACCCTCACCAAGGTCGCCCCCGGCAGCGATGGGCTCCAGGCGCTCCAGGCGTTCGCGGATCAGCGGGGTCGGTGCGAATCCGGACAGCACCTCGGCCCGCTCCCCGACGCCGACGAGGGCTGCGCGATCACCCTCGCCCAGCCCGTCCAGGATCCGCCGCGCCTCGGCCAGCACGCCGGGCCAGCGGGGCGAGCCAGAGTCGATCGCACGAAGGCTCAGGGATCGGTCGACGACCAGCACCACATCCCGCCGCGGCGGCCTGGGGTTTCCGCCGAGGCCCTCCGGCAGGTAGGGCCGCGCGAAGGCCAGGACGATCAGCGCGAAGACCAGCAGGCGGAGCAGCAGCAGCAGCAGGTTCCTCAATTTCCGCCGCGAGGAGCTCCGGGTGTCCTGGACCTCGAAGAAGCGCAGCGTGCTGACGCGCATCCTCGGGTTGCGCTGCCGGAGCAGCAGGTGCAGGAGCACGGGGATCCCCAGGCCCGCGAGGGCCGACAGCAGGAAGGCATGGGTGAATAGGAAGGGCATGCCGGGGTCAGTGCGGGTTCCGTGGCTGCGCGTGGTCGGTCACAGCGACGCCCTCCGGTCGAGGTAGGCCATCAGCGCCCGGTCGAGGGGTTCCCCGGTCGAGAGCCGGATGTAGTCGAACTCGTGGGCCTCGCACTCGGTCTTCCAATGGTCGCAGAAGGCCTCGAACCGCTGCCGATAGCCGGCGCGCGCCTTGTCGAGGTCGACGACCCTCTCCTCGCCGGTCTCGCTGTCCTCCAGGATCCATTCGCCGGTCTCGGGCAGCTCCAGTTCCTCAGGGCTGAGGACCTGGAAGACGATCGTCTCCTGCCGGTGCGCGTGCAACTGGCGGAGCAGCTCCAGGCCCGAATCGTCGGGCGTGAGGAAGTCGGAGATCACCACCGAGAGGCCGCGGCGCACCACCGCCTGCACGATCCCAAGGAGATCCGGGCCGATCCGTGTGGCGCCGCTGGCCTTCGCCGAGGCCAGCACGGCGAAGAGATCCATCGCCTGGTTGCGCGAGGCG
>CAIOKD010000290.1 GCA_903858835.1 uncultured Verrucomicrobiota bacterium | reverse complement strand
GATTGAACTCGCCCCGGATCTCGGCGGGGGCGTTCCCCTTGAGATCGAACATGTCCTGGTGGCTGGGTCCACCGGGCAGGAAGATCAGGATCACCGCCTTGTGCGAACGGCCGGCCGATCGAAGCCCCGAAGACTGCTCGGCGCGGAGCAGTGACGGCAACGCCAGCCCACCCATCCCCAGCGCACCCAATCCCAGCCCACCCACACGCAGAAATCCCCTCCGCGAGACGCCGTCGCAGAAGCCGCAGGACGAGTTTTTTGGACCCAGGATTGTGAGCACCGTAGTCGGGGGGATGATGTATCCCCACAGCACTGCAAAAACCCCAGAGTGTCAACCCTGAACACCCCGATTTTCCGGGCCTTTTGTCGATCCCGGAGCGGGTCTGGCGGCGCCCTAGGGAGGCGCTGTTTCCAGACGCGAAAAAGGGCCCGGCGCGTCAAGCACCGGACCCCTCTCAAATGATTGGATGGATTGAAACTGGTTGGACCGATCAGGCGGCCACCAGCGTGTCCTTCTCCTTGACGGCCATGGCCCCCTTGCCGATGCGGTTGCGGAGGTAGGTCAGCTTCGCGCGGCGGACGGATCCCTGGCGCTCGACCTCGATCTTCTCCACGCGCGGAGAGTGGGTGGGGAAAATGCGCTCGACGCCCTCGCCGTAACTGATGCGGCGGACCGTGAAGGTCTGGTTCAGGCCGCGACCGCGGATGCCGATCACGACGCCCGCGAAGACCTGGATGCGCTCCTTGTCGCCCTCGACGACCTTGGTGTGCACCCGGACGCTGTCGCCCACGTTGAATTTGGCGGCTTCCTTGCGGAACTGCTCGCCCTCGATCTTGTCAAACAATGCGGCCTTGTTCATGGCTGTCTTCTGTTCAGTGTTTCAAAAACTCGTTTCCTGCAAAAATCACGGCAACCGTGGCTGCGACCCGGAGAGCTTCCATCATCCGGCGGGATTTCGCCAGCGGTACTTTTCCCACAGGTCCGGACGACGTTCGGCCGTCAGCCTCAAGGATTGCTTGCGACGCCATCGGGCGATCTCGGCATGGTTGCCCGACATCAGCACCTCCGGCACCGGCCACCCCCGAAACTCGGCGGGCCGTGTGTAATGAGGGTATTCCAGCAACCCGTCCCCATGGGACTCCTCTGCGGCGCTCAAGTCATCGCCCAGAGCCCCCGGGAGCAGTCGGGTCACGGCATCCACGATGACCATCGCAGGCAGTGCTCCGTTGGTGAGAACATAGTCGCCGATGCTCAAGGCGTCGTCGGCCAGGTGCTCCCGGATTCGTTCGTCGAACCCCTCATAACTCCCGCAGATGAGGATCACGTGCTCCAGCGAGGCCAACTCGCCCGCCACCGCCTGGGTGAACGGACGACCTCCTGGCGCGGTGAGAATCACCCGCGTCTCCGGTCCCCGAAGGGACTCCACAGCTTCAAAGATCGGCTCCGGCTTCAGAACCATTCCTGGCCCCCCGCCGAAGGGACGGTCATCGACCGTCTTGTGCCTGTCGTGGGCCCAGTCGCGCAGGAACCGGATCTTCAGATCCAGGATCCCCGCCTTCCGGGCCCTTCCCACGATGCTCTCGTCCAACGGACCAGAGAACATCTCGGGAAACAGGGTCAAAATATCCACTCTCATCGGACTGGGTCCTTCGTTGTTCCAACCGGAACCCAACCCTTCCTGCGATTCCGCATCGGATCCGGCCTCGGGGTGGATCTCTGGCATCTTTGGGAGTCCACCGCTGGGTTCGCTTCTCGAACAACCAGAAAGACGAACGGAACAAGGAAGGTCATCAAGGTCGGATCGTTCCAGTCGGAACCGGATGTCGGAACCGCTTTTCACAGGACCGACACGACGGCTTCTCTCGAGGACCCCAGCCTCTGCGGAATACCCAACCTCTAGGATTCCGGCACTGTCCACGCGGACCGGGGAGACGCCCCCACAGATGCAAACCCAGGCTCGGGACCTACGGATTTCCTAATCGTCCTCGCTAATCGTCCTCGACGAGATCGACCGAACAGCGCTTGCCAGACTTGGCAGCCCCCACCTGGAGGACCGACCGGATCGCCTGGATGGTACCACCGCGACGACCGATGATCTTTCCGGCGTCAGGGCGAGCCACCCGCACCTCGTACACCGTGAGCCCCCCACGTTCGATCGGAGTCACGGAGACGGACCCGGGGTCGTCCACCAATTCCTTCACCACAAACTCAAGGAAGGCCTGCATGGCGTCGGGGATTTAGGTGACGGGGATTCCGGCGTCGGGTTTTCAGGCGATTGGCCCGGGATCAAGCGGCGACGGCAGCCAGCTTGGCCGACTTCTTGATGAAGGAGGCCACCGTTTCGCTGGGCTGGGCACCGACCCCGACCCAATACTGGGCTCGGTCGAGGTTCAAGGTGTAGTTGTTGCCCTTGACCTTGGGATTGTAGGTGCCGATTTCCTCGATGAACTTGCCGTCGCGGGGACTGCGTCCATCGGCCACCACGATCCGGTAGACCGGGTTGTTCTTGTTGCCGCCGCGCTTCAGACGAATGCGAACCATAGAAATGAGTGTTGCTGCGGCCCGTTATCCTGGGCCAAGGACCTCAAAGGAAAGGGAACCCTAGCCGCCGATGATTCGCGGAGGCAAGCGATCATTTCAGAATTGTCGGAAACACCCCGGAAGGCATCCGCACCCCAGGGTCCCAACGCCTGAGCCCGCCCATTCAGAGGATGGTCTTGTCCGGGATGACCGCTCCCTTGGGAATGACAAGAACCCCGTCCCGGATGTAATAGAGCGGATGATCGACGTCGGCCGGTTTCCCTTCGGGCGACAGGATGCAGTTGCGGCCGATGCGGGCGTTCTTGTCGATGATCGCATTGTCGATCCGCGTGCCCCGCCCCACCCCGATAGGGATTCCCTGGTTCTCGGGCCGGTTCCGCTTCTCGACCGTGTCGTAATGATCGGCCCCCATCATCACCACCCGGTGGAGGGAACTCCCCGCGTCCAGGATGGAGCGGATGCCCACCACCGCGTGACGCAGTTGGGCGTGGTCGATGGTGCACCCGTCGGCGATGACGGCATGATCGATCGCCGCGCTCTCGATGCGCGTGGCCGGTAGGTAGCGGGGCCGGGTGAAGACCGTGGGGTTGAAAAAGTCGAACTGCGGCCGGTCGTTGGTCTGGTCGAGGCTGGCCTCGAAGAAGCTGCGGATCGTTCCTATGTCCTCCCAATAGCCCTGGAAGATGTACGAATACACCCGGCGCTGCTCGATGGCCCCGGGGATGATGTGCTTGCCGAAGTCGGTGTGGTTGTTGTTCAGCAGTTCGAAGAGCACGTCGCGGTTGAAGACGTAGATGCCCATCGAAGCGAGGTAGAGATCCTCGTCACGGCGGATGCCGAACTTGGGATAGGTCGCCCGGTCGAGCTTCATCGACTCGAGCACCGCCGGATCCTTGGGCTTCTCCACGAAGCGGGTGATCCGGTTCTCCGCGTTGACCTGCATGATGCCCAGCGCCGAAGCCTCACGGGCCGCGACCGGGATGGTGGCCACGGTCAGGTCGGCCGCGTGTTCGATGTGGGCCTGCAGGACCGCCTGGAAATCCATCTGGTACAACTGGTCACCCGAGAGGATCAGCGCGTACTCGAAGTCGTTGTTCTTGAAATGCTGAAGGTTTTTGCGAACCGCGTCGGCCGTGCCCTGGTACCAACTGGTGCTGGAGAAGCTCTGTTCGGCCGCCAGCAACTCGACGAACCCGCCGCTGAAATGGTCGAACTTGTAGCTCTGCGACACGTGCCGGTGCAGCGAGGCCGAGTTGAACTGCGTCAGGAGGTAGATGCGACGCAGGCCGCTGTTGATGCAGTTCGAGATGGGAATATCGACCAGGCGGTACTTGCCCGCCAACGGCACGGCCGGCTTGGCGCGATCACGGGTCAGCGGGAACAACCGGGTGCCCTGACCTCCCCCCATGATGATGCTGAGGGTGCTGCCATTGAAGGAGGAGGGTCTTGGAAGGGACATAGGGGAGGCGCCGAGTTTTGGTCTTTCTAGTCCCAAGCCGAGTGTTTCTCAAGGTGAGATGCACCCCGGGATCCATGTCGGGGCCGACTTGCGGGGCCTCGGGAACGGATCCCCACAGCACCTCAAACGAGGCGCTGACCGCCGCCATCATAGCCCTCGCCATCGAGGTCGATGAGGATGTCCCGAGGCTCGGCCCCCTTGCTCGGTCCGACCACGCCGCGGTCCTCCAGCTCGTCCATGAGCCGCGCCGCCCGTCCGTAACCCAGCTTGAGTCGGCGCTGCAGCAGCGAGACGCTGGCCTTTTTCTCGGAACGGATGACGTCGATGCATTTCTGCAGGATCTCATCGTCCTCGCTACCCCCCTCGTCGTCGGGATCGAGCGGCAGCGACCCCACGCTGCTCTGGGCCTTCTGCAGGGCCTGGTGGATCTCGGGCTCGTAGCTCGGCTTGCCCTGCACGCTGATGTGATTCATCACCGCCTCGATCTCGGCGTCGGTGATCAGCGCCCCCTGCGCTCGGATCAACCGGCCGGATCCGGGCGGCAGGTAGAGCATGTCGCCCTTGCCCAACAGTTTGTCGGCCCCCATCTGGTCCAGGATGGTGCGGGAGTCGACCTTGGCCGCCACCTGGAAAGCGATGCGCGCCGGGATGTTGGCCTTGATGACGCCCGTGATCACGTCGACCGAGGGCCGCTGCGTCGCCACGATGCAGTGGATGCCGGCGGCGCGGGCCATCTGGGTGATGCGGGCGATGGCCATCTCGACATCGGCCGGGGCCACGAGCATCAGGTCGGCCAATTCATCGATGATGACGACGATGTAGGAGAGCTTCTCCGGGATGACGATGTCCTCGTCGCGCGGCACGACGATCTGCTCGTCGATCTCCACGGCGAACCCGTCGGCCCCGGGCTCGACACGCTCCTTGCGGGCGGTCAGGGGCAGCTCCGGCTCCTGGGGCGGCAGGGGCTTCTCCTTGGGTCGCTCGTTGAACGACTTGATGTTGCGCACCCCGACCCGGGCGAAGATCTGATAGCGCTTCTCCATCTCGTTGACCACCCAGCGCAGGGCGAGGATCACCTTCTTGGGGTCGGTCACCACGGGCACCACCAGGTGCGGTAACGCGTTGTACTGCTGCAGTTCCACCACCTTCGGATCGATCATCACGAAGCGCAGTTGGTCGGGACTGAAGCGGTAGACCAACGAGGCGATGATGGTGTTGATGCACACCGATTTGCCGGACCCGGTGCTGCCCGCGATCAGCACGTGGGGCATTTCAGCCAGATCGGCGATGATCGGATTGCCGTAGACATCCTTGCCCAGTGCCAGCGGGATGCGGGCCTTGGTGTTCTGCCACTCCGGGGCCTCGAGGAGGTCCCGCATGATGACCTTGGTCTTGACGGCGTTGGGCACCTCGACGCCCACCGACGACTTGCCAGGGACCGGCGCGAGGATGTTCAGGCGCTCGGCCTTCAGGGCCGCGGCGATGTTGTTGGTCAGGCCGGCGATCTTCTCGAGCTTCACCCCCGGAGCCGGATGCAATTCGTAGCGCGTGATGGTCGGCCCCTTGGTGATGTCGCCCGGGGCGGCCTCGATACCGAACTGGGCCAGCGTCTGGACCATCAGACGAGCGTTGGCCATGAGCTCCTCCTTCGTCTCGGTCGGCTTGACCGTGGTGTCGGGAAGGCTCAAGAGATCGATGGAAGGCAGGCGGTAGTTTCCGATGACCGGGGCGATGGCCACGGTGATCGGCTTGGCCTTGCGTGTCTGCATCACCGCGCGCGGGCGAGGCACCGGCGCGGGCGCGGGAGACTCGACAGGCAGGGCGGATTCGCTGCGAGCCGGAGACGCGGCATCCGGGCGATCCCAGGGAGGCGCGTCCTCGTCGTCATCGACTTCGGGCTCACTCGCCTGGGATCGAGGGGCCTCGTCCGCCCCGGCCGGCTCGCCGGCGCCGTCGGTCTCGTCGAGATCGACCCCCTGCGGCCGACCGAGGATCCGCTCAGACACCGACCGGGGTTTGCGCGGGGGCTGCGCCGCGTCGGATTTGGGCTCGGTGGGAGCCACGACCGCGGCGATCTCGTCGGCCTTGATGACATCCCCGGTCTGCACGGGTTGGGTCTGTCGTGGCTGGGGGACGCTCAGATCGCGGATCGTCACCTCGGGCACCGGGCGCAGGTCGGCCCCCAGGCCGCTGGCCGGGACGGGAGGTTCCGCTTCGGACTCGGCCGCGGCCGCCTTGGCCCGAGCGGCCTTGCCCGCAGGCGCCGCCGCAGGGGACAGAGGGACCTCGGCGGCCGCCTGCCGGGCCAAGTCCCGGGCCTTCTTCTCCAATGACCGGGACTTCTTCTCGAGAGCCGCCTCTTCGGCGGCCAATTTCTCCTCCGGCGTTCTAGGGACCCGCTCCCAGAGGCGGCGGACCCAGACGAGCAACTGGTGGTCAGTGAGGAATAGCAGGCTCGCGAGATAGATGATCACGTAGGTCACCACCGCCCCCATGCGACCCACCGAGAACTCAACCCAGGCATTGTTGATCTGATGCCCCAGCAACCCCCCGGGGCTGGGCCCGCTGTTCTTGCGGAGTTGGACTCCGGGAATCCACCGTTCGCACAGGTCGAGCACCCCCACGCAGGCGATGAGCAGGCCCACCGAGGCGATCAGCGAGCGCCGTCGACGCAGGTACCCCAGAGAAGGCACGAAAGACGCGCACCCGAAACCCAGGAAGAGCACCGGAAGGACCCAGATTCCGAACCCGAGGATGAGGTGCAACTCGAAGACTGTCCTTGCGCCCAGCCAACCCATCCAGTTGCGGATGGTGGCGTTGGGTTCGGTGGTGTTGACGGACAGGTCGAGCCGATCGTACGAGATCAGCGCGGCGGCGAGCATCACCGCCGCCAAGATCAGCAGCAATCCCTGGCTATCGACCCAGATCCGGTCGCTGCTGGATGGTTCCGTCGTCCGCTCCTTGGTCGCCACGCCTGACAATCTACGGACCCGCCGGAGGCCGCGGCAAGCGGCGAACCGCGCACCCCCCGATTCCCCTGATTGGCGGTCGCCTTCCGGAACGCCGCCACCTACCTTCCCGCCACCGTGGATGACACGGAGGCCGAGTCATGCCCGAGCCCATCGATATCGAGATCACGGAGAGCCGCCCGGGCCTGCGCCTGGACCGCTATCTGGCGGAGCGTTTCCCGGAGACCTCCCGGGGCTGTTTCCAGCGACTGATCTCGGAAGGTGCCGTGCAGGTGAACGGCAAGGTCCCCAAGGCCACCGACCACCCCCGGGCGGGAGACCGGATCCAGGTTCGCTGGCCCGAGGCCGTGCCCAGCGAGGTGACGCCCGAGGACATCCCCCTGACGATCCTCCACGAAGACGACGACCTGCTGGTGGTCGACAAACCCGCCGAACGGGTGGTGCACCCGGCCGCGGGCCATGACTCCGGCACCTTGGTCCATGCCCTGCTCCATCATTGCCGAGGGCGATTGAGCGGCATCGGTGGCGTCGAACGCCCGGGCATCGTCCACCGGTTGGATCTCGGGACCAGTGGTTGCCTGGTGGTCGCCAAGACCGATGCGGCCCATGGGCATCTGTCGGCCCAATTCGCGGAGCGCACCGTGCAGAAGACCTACCTGGCCCTCGCCATCGGCAGGATCCAACCGGCGAGCGGCGACATCCGGGCTCCCCTCGCTCGCCACCCGGTCCAACGGAAGAAGATGGCGGTCACCACCCCGGGGGCCGGGCGCGAAGCCTGGACCGAGTACCGGTGCCTCGAGACCCTGGGCAACGTCTCGCGGGTGGAGTGCCAATTGCACACCGGTCGGACGCACCAGATCCGCGTCCACTTGGCGCACCTGGGCTTTCCGCTGCTTGGAGACACGGTTTATGGCGAGCGAGCCAACACTCGGTTCTTCCAGGAGCACCGCTGGAAGGCACCTCGCCAGATGCTCCATGCCGCGCGACTGGCCTTCGTGCATCCCCGCTCGGGCAAGCCGGTCGCCTTCGAGGCACCGATCCCGGCCGACATGGCGGGCTGCCTCGACCGCCTTCGGTCCGCCCTCGGACGGGAAATCCTACCTCCTGCGCGAACGCCCGACCCCCGCCGCCGACCATGAGCGAGTCTCGATCGCGCTTCCTCAAGCAGAGCCTCTGGATGATCGCTGCCACCCTCGGCGGCGGCTTCGGCATGGCGCTGGTGCACGGTTCGGTGTCCAAGCTCGGCGGGGCCCAGGTCTACTTCCAGTTCAAGTCCCTGCTGGCGATCTTCTACGTGGTGGGAGCGGCCCAGGGCGCCCTATGGACCCTGGCGGCACGGGAAACGGCGACGGCCCTGACGTGCGAGGCCCTGGACCGAGCCCGAGGCCGTCTGCGGCGCCTTGCGGGAACCGTCGTGCTCGTCATGGGCGTGGCCGGTCTGGCACTGGTCCCGGGAGGTGCCCTGCTCGCCGGGCACCTGAAACTCCCCTCGGTGCTACCGCTGTGGATCACCTGGGGCCTCATCCTCGCCTCGCTGCTGGCCGCGCTCCAGCGGGGCATCCTCCAGGGACGGCAGGACTTCGCCGGCCTGGGGTCGATGTCGATCGCCGACGGCCTCGGGCGGTTCGCCTCGGTGGTGCTGATCCTCACGTGGATCAGCAACGACGCCTCGGGCGCGATCGGAGGTGCTCTCACCGGGACGTGGTTCGCGATGGCGGCGGGGTATCGGGCCCTGCGCCCGGGGACGCTTCCGGAGGCCGCGCCGAGCCCTCCTTCGGGCGAATCGGTTCAACCCGCCGCCGGCACGGGCAACGGGTTTTGGCCCCTGTTCCTGGGCGCTGCGGCCCTGCAAGCCCTGACCCAACTCGACAATCTCTTCCTGCAGGGGGCCATCCCTGAGGCCTGGCAACGGGAGGTGGGGTCCCGCTATTCGCCCGGGGCCCAGATCGGATTCGCGCTCAGCCAATTCACCGTGCCGCTGGCCCTCGTCATGTTCCCGAAGGTCGCACGGGGCGCGGCCGGAGGCGACGGTCGTCAGGCCTTCCGGTGGACCTTGCTGGCGACGGCCGGCCTGGGCGTTCTGGCCGCCCTGGGCTGCACCTTCCTTCCCTGGCTGCCGGTCAAGATCCTCCTCCCGGGGATCCCCACCGAATTGTCCGCCCCGCTGGTCCCCTGGTTCGTCTGGGGCATGCTGGCCTTCACCCTCGCCAACGTGCTCGTCAGCGACCGGATGGCGCATGGCGATTTCCGGTACGTGCCCGGCGTACTGGTCCTGGCCGCGGCCTACGCCGCCAGCCTGTGGGGATTCGAAGACTCGCTGTTGCGCGGATCCCCCGCGGAAGCGCTGCAGCGGGTGGTGCACCGATTCGTGGTCTTCAACCTGGCCCTGCTGCTGTGGGCGGTGGCTGTCAGTGCTTGGGCCCGACGCCGGCGTCCGACGAGCCCGTGAGGGGAACGCCCCATCCTCCCAAGGCATTCCTCAAAGCCTCCACCGGCAGGCCGATCACATTCGAGCGGGATCCGCTCACCGAATCCACCAACCAGTCGCCGTGCTGCTGCAAGGCGTAACCACCCGCCTTGTCGAGCGTCGGAACGGCTGCCAGATAACGGTCGATCACCCCGGGATCCAGGGCGCGGAACACCACGCGCGTCACGTCCGAGAACACCTCGCATCGCCCCGAATCGACGTGCTTCAGGCACACGCCAGTGACCACCTCGTGGGCCTTGCCCGAAAGGCTTTCCAGCATGGCCCGGGCCTCGGCGGGATCGGCGGGTTTGCCGAGCGGCCTTCCTTCAAGCCACACGAGGGTGTCGGCCCCTAGCACCAGGTGACCGGGGTTCCTGAGGGCCACCGGCTCGGCCTTGATCCGCGCGTTGAGTTCGCACAACGGACGGACTCCGAGGGCCGCATCGTGAACCTCGGCGGCATCGCTGGGAATGACCTGGAAATCCGACACCAGGGATCGCAGCAACTCGACCCTGCGCGGCGAGGCGGAGGCCAGGATGACCGAAGGCGGGTTCATTCGATTCAGAAGGAGACGAGGGCGGGCGTGGTGGATCGCAGGACCGAGCCCCGAACCGAACGCCGTCGACATCGACTTGGTTTGCGTTGCACGGATCTCATTCAGCACCGGTGTCGCCCCGCCTGACAACTCCCCAGCGGCACCGTCGGCATCAGACGCAGGAACGCTGGCAGCGAGGACACTGGTAGGTGGAGCGTCCCGACTGGGTGAAGCGGATGATCGGCGTTCTGCATCGATGGCACGGTTCGCCCTCCCGGTCATAGACCCAGAGCCCTCCGTCTCCCGCCGAACCCGGCTGGCCATCCTGCTGATAGAGCATGGGACGACCGGCTCGGAGCGCCTGCAGGTTTCTCTCCACCGCCGACTTCAGCAGTGGCACGAGCACTCCGTGCAGGCGGTGATGGTCATCGGGCGTCAAGGAATGGGCCGCTCGGGTCGGGTCGATCCCCGCAAGGAACAAGGCTTCGCTGGCGTAGAGATTTCCCACACCGGCCACACGGGCCGGATCCATCAGGCACACCTTGATCGGCCGACGATCCCGGGCCAACACCCGTCCCAAAGCCTCGGGCGTGAAACCGGGTTCCAGCGGCTCCGGCCCCAGCGCCGCCATCGATTCCATACCCAGTCGCAGCGACCCGAACTGTCGGGGGTCGTCCAGCACCACCCGCTGGTCACCGAAACGGAAGACCACCGCCGCGTGTCGCGGCAGAGATCCCCCTTCCGACAGGATCGTCCAGGATCCGGTCATGCCCAAGTGGCTCACCATCGACAGCGGACGCCCTTCCGGGTCGACCCAGTCCCAGACCAGGCTTTTTCCGCGGCGATCGAGCCCCCGAAGACGACACCCCTCGAGCCTCGACCGGAATTGCGAAGCCTCGAGGGGGCGCACCAGTCGGGGTTTCAACACCTCGACCTCCGCGACCCGCCGGCCGCGGATCCGGGGCAGCAGCCACCGTCCAAAGGCCTCCACTTCTGGCAACTCCGGCATGACACGAATCTAGCCCGGACTCCGGGGTGAACCAACTGGAGAGCCCGCACGCCCGCATCCGGACCCTGCAAACGCGGCTGGTTCCGCGGGCTTCGAATCCCTAGGGTGTCGCCCGTGGTTCCGCAGATCGCCATCGTCGTCCCCGTCTTCAACGAGGAGGCCAACATCGTGCCGCTGGTGACCGAGATCGCCCAGGTGTTCCGCGCAGAGATACGCCCGTGGCAGCTGGTGCTGGTGGATGATGCATCGACCGATGGCACCTGGTCAGCCATCTGCGCCCAGCGGGCCCTCGACCCGCGCGTCTTCGGGATCCGCCACCGGAAGAACGCGGGCCAAAGCGCGGCCGTCTGGACCGGGATCTCCCAGACCACGGCCCCATTCCTTTGCACGCTGGACGGCGACCTCCAGAACGACCCCTCCGAGCTGCCCCGGATGCTGCAACTCCTCGACCAGGCCGACTTCGTCTGCGGTCATCGGGTTGCGCGACAGGATTCGTTCGTCCGCAAGGTGTCTTCCCGGGTGGCACGGAGCGTCCGCTCATGGAGCCTGGGCTGGGATTTCGCCGACACCGGCTGCGCCCTGAGGGCCTTCAAGCGGAGCAGCCTTGCGGGCGTCTTTCCCTTCAACGGGCTGCACCGGTTCCTTCCGATCCTGGTGGCCGGCAACGGCAGCCAGGTGCTGGAGGTGCCGGTGAAGCACCGCCCGCGCACGGCCGGGGTCTCCAAGTACGGGGTCTGGAACCGCCTGGGCCGCGGCCTCTTCGATCTGGTGGGCATGGCCTGGTACCAGCGCCGACGCCTGCCCGCCATCGAGACAGAGTCCACCCGGCCCGACTGAACCGCGGACCGGCCGCTGGCATCAACGGCTCACGACCGACAGCTCCAAGATCCGGCCTGAAGGACCGTAGGACTCGCTGCTGTTGGTCGCCCGGGAATACTCGGCGATGTAGAGCTTGCCCGGCGCTCCCTGGTGGATGTCGATGGGGCGACCCAGGCCCGACAGCACGGTGTGGAAATGCCCCTCATAACGCCCTTCGGCATTCCGACGCAGGGTGGCTCGGAGCACATCGAAACCGGAGTTCTCCTTCGGCGATCGGATGAAGTTTCCGAACCGGGTCAGCAGGAATGTCCCGCGGTATCCTTCCGGAAACTCCTTGCCCAGGAACACGATGCCCCCCGGGCCCGAGTGGGGATCGAAGGTGAACATCGGAGTCCCGGAGAATCCGCCGTCGGGCCCCAGGTTGGCGACCGGCAAGGTGAAGGCCAGACCCGCCGGGGGCTCGGGACTCGTCGGGTAGGCCTTCTTCGTCCAGTCAGCGAAGCGATACGGGAACCCGTAGTGGCGCCCCTCTTCGATGTGGTTGAGTTCCTCGGGCGCGTCCGCGTCGGGACCATTCTCGGTGGCGAACATCTCGCCCGCGTCGTTCCAGCAGAACCCGTAGGCGTTGCGCATGCCCCGCGCATACACCTCCAGGCGGGGCGGTTCGGCATCGGTCTTGATGCGCCAGAGGCAACCGGTGATGGGAGTCTCTCCACCCCCGAACCACTCCGACTCGGCCCCGGTCAACCCGCCATCGGTACGCCCCCCATTGCCGACATACAGATGGCCATCCGGACCGAAGGCGATGTGCTCCACGCCATGGATGTAGGCGGGGCTCCCCGGATAGTTGGTCTGGAACCAGGGCTTGAGATCCGCCGGGTGGCCCCCGGACACGGTGGTGCTGCGGTAGATGGTGACGATGTTCTGGTAGGGACGCGTCGCCTTGTTCTGCTGATTGGAAGCGATGTACAGCCGCTTCTGGCGATCCAGGGTCATCCCCAATACGAAGAGGGGGCCGCCGATGTCGTCCGGGCGCTTCTCCAGGTACCGGCCGGCCGGAAGGATCTGCTTCAGGGCCGCATTCGAGGGGTCCAGGGACCAGACGTCCCCCTGCTCGGTGAGGACGTACAAGGACTTGCCCCGCCCCTCGCTGGTGATCCGCACCGGACGGAACGGCAGGCGAGCCACCTCGCGCAACCGAAAGGCCTCCGGGGCCTTGGGTAGGGGCGGATACCGGTTGGCCTGCCTCAGCGCTTCGACCGTCGGGTAGGCGGTCGTGGCCCGGACCTTCTTGACCCGGTCGGCCGTCACCTCCGGCCCGGCGTTGCCCCAATTGCGGAGGACATGGTTCAGGACGGCCGCGACCTCCTCGTCCTCGAGGACCGCCGGAGGCATCACCCCGGCATAGCGACGTCCGTTGACCGTGATCTCTCCGCTCAACCCCTCGCAAACGACACGGATGGCGCGATCGATGTCGGCCATCAGGTAATCGGAACCGGCCAAGGGCGGGAAGACCCCGGGAATCCCCTGCCCGCGCATCTGGTGGCAGGCGAAGCAGTTCTTCAGGTACAGATCACGTCCGCGGGAAAGGCTCGCCTCCGAAGCCGGCGACGCGGTGGCGCCCCCCGCCGCGCCCGGGACTGCGGCCCCCTCACCCAAGGCCGTCCAGGCCATGCAGGCCCACAGAACCAAGACCTGAAACCACCGGAAGAACCCCGGCTCCATCGAATCATCCTGCTTCATTGGATCACCCACCAGTTCATGCCCTGGGCCGGAACGTTCACTGTCAGTTCCACCCTTCCGTCGGTACCGACCGCCAGTCGACGGGCCTTGCCCCCGCGCTCGGACACCCGCGCCGTCCGCGTCAACCCCGTGTAGTAAAGGTTGGGCTTCAGGACCCGGCGAACGGGTTCATTCAAGGGGTTGAACACCACGAGCAGTCCCTTCTCCTCCAGGGCGGGATTCACGTGCAGCATCCAATCGAGGTCCCGGGCATCGGCGCGACGGCCGTGGATGAGATCGCTCTCCAGGATGTCGCGGTGCGCCTTGAACCAGTCCACCTGGGCTTTGACCATGGTGCGGGTAGCCTCGCTGTCGAACAACCGGGGACCGCGGTAGCAGGCCTGCACCCCCAGCGCGAGATTGCTCTCCAGCATGCGGCGGTAGTGGTCGAGATGTTCGGACAGGGGCTCGATCGTCGCCGCGGCTCCCCCGCCCTGGTACTCGGTCAACGGCACGAACATCCACCCCATGCTCGGAGCCTTCTCCCAGGTGCCATCGTAGACGTTCTGCCGGGTGTGGATGACCTGTTGCTCGCGCGGCAGCGACCAGTTCACCTCGCGGTAGCCCATGCCGGTCTTGGTGGAACCGGCCATGAAGTAATGGTCGGGGACATTCAGGTAGATGCCCTCGGCCCGGCACCACCG
>CAIOKD010000289.1 GCA_903858835.1 uncultured Verrucomicrobiota bacterium | reverse complement strand
GTTCATGATGTCGGAGTACTTCTTGTACTGCGGGTATTTCGGTCCCATGACCCACGAGGTGTCCGCCCCGCCATCCTTGCCATCGCTGCCCCCCATGCGGCCGCTCATCGAGAACGTCCGGACGAGGCCCCTGGGGATCTTGTTCTTCTGGGCCTTCAACGACTTCGGGAGCTCGATGGCAGAGGGGTCCTTGTAGATCGAGACGGTGGGGTTGTAGATGAAGAGCTTGCCGGTACGGATGTCGGCCTCGTTGGTGGCCCCGGGCAGCGCCGCGACGTTTCCGTTGATCCACGCGTTGGGGGAACCCAGCCAGTTGAGGGCGAGGCGGTCGTTGAAGTCGTTGTAGTACATCGACCAGCCGATCAGCAGCTGCTTGAGGTTGCTGAGGCACTGGATGCCCTGGGCCTTCTGCTTCGCCTTGCCCAGCGCGGGCAGCAGCATGCCGGCGAGGATCGCGATGATGGCGATCACGACGAGCAATTCGATGAGCGTGAAGCCGGTGGACCTTTTGCCGGCTTTCTGGGGATGGGAAATGGCGTTCATGGAGAGACCTCGGGGAGGAGGCGCTGACCATGGAAACGCGAGGTCCGTTGTGCCAGTGCAAAATTGGACACGCGGCGCGATGGGCTGCTGTGGGGCACAACAAAAACCCCGGCCACGCGGACTGCGCCGCGTACCGGGGTGATGAGGAGGCTTTGGGGAAGCCTGGTCAGGCCTTCCAGCCCTTGCGGTACTGGCGGCGGAGCAGGTGCTCGGCCTCCTTGCTGTGGCCGAGCAGTCGGAAGTTGGGGCCATCCCAGTCGAGCGGGATGCCGGCCTTGATGGCCACGTTGCCGAGCAGCATCGCCTCGGTGAGCGGGGCGGCGTACTCGAAGTTCGAGAACGGCTTTGGGCCGCCCTTGATGGCCGCAACCCACTCGTTCTTCATGCCCTGGTCGCCCTTGCCGTTGCGGGCAAGCGTCGGGGCCGGTGCCACCCAGCCCTTGAACCGATCCTCGGGCAGGAGCTTCCACGAGGCGCCGTAGTCGGAAGGCGAGTACATCACGCCCTTGTCGCCGATCATGAGGCTGCCGCTGTCGGTCGGCTTCTCGCCGTAGAAGTACTGGAGGCCGGGGATGTTCTTGATGCCGCCGGGCAGCTGGCCCTCGTACCAGACGAACTTCACCGGACCGCGGTTTCCGCGGGCGGGGAAGCGGTAGGTGACGGTGGCCCAGCCCGGATAGGTCTCGGGGTTCGGCTTCTCGCAGTCCGCCTCGACACGCGTCGGGGCGTCGAGGTCGAGGGCCATGAACGGCAGGTTGGCCGTGTGGCAGGCCATGTCGCCGAGCGCGCCGGTGCCGTAGTCCCACCATCCGCGCCAGTTGAACGGATGATAGGCCGCGTTGTAGGGCCGTTCAGGGGCGGTCCCGAGGAACGCATCCCAGTTGAGGGTGCCGGGGACCGGCGGGGTCTCCTTGGGACGGCTGGTCACCTTCGGGGCCTGGGGCCAGACCGGACGGTTGGTCCAGACATGCACCTCGCGGACATTGCCGATGGCACCCGCGCGGATGGCCTCGACACCGGCCCGGAGCCCGTCCTCGGCGGTGCCCTGGTTGCCCATCTGGGTGATGACCTTGTGCTTCCGGGCAAGATCCCGGAGCCAGCGGGCTTCCCAGACGTCGTGGGTCATCGGCTTCTGCACATAGACGTGCATGCCGCGCTGGATGGCCAAGGCCGCGGCGAGGGCATGGTTGTGGTCGGGGGTGCTGATCGTGACGGCGTCGATCTTGCCCGCCATCTCGTCGAACATCCGGCGGAAGTCGGAATAGGCCTTGGCGTTGCCCCACTTCGAGACCTTGGGCTTCAGCATGGTCTCGTCGCAGTCGCACAGCGCGACGATGTCGCCGAGGTTGCCGGCCTGGTCGATGTCGCTCGAACCCTTGCCGCCGACGCCGACGCCGGCGATCCGCAGGCGGTCATTGGCACCCCAGACCCTGGCGGGCAGGAAGGTGAAGGCGAGGGAGGTGGCGGTGACGCCGCCGAGGAAATGTCGGCGGGAATAGGTCTTTGAGAAGGTAGGACTCATGACGTTATGTGTTTGGGGAACCCCTCGAGACTACCGGTCCATCGGGACGGAACAAGCCCGCGATGCGATCGGAGTGATGATTGATGCCCCGTCGCGGAGCCCGCCGCAGGGACCAAGGTGTTCTCCGCATCGAACTTTATTTGAAGCCAGGCCTTGTGTCGGGCGTCGGGCCTTCAGTAATTATCCCTTATGCTCTCCCTGACCGGCACCTCACGACGCTTCTGTGACGGCGTGTCGCGTCGTCAGTTCCTGCGGATCGGCTCGTTGGGGATGGGGGGATTGGCGCTGCCCCAGCTGCTCCGGGCCGAGTCGGCAGGGGGGCGGGCATCGACGCAGAAGTCGGTCATCATGATCTACCTGCCGGGTGGGCCGCCGCACCAGGACACCTTCGACCTGAAGCCCGACGCCCCCTCGGAGATCCGCGGCGAGTTCAAGCCCATCCCGACCAATGTCCCGGGCATCCAGATCTGCGAGCTGCTGCCCCGGTTGGCGCGACTGGCCGACAAGTACACGATCGTCCGGTCCTTGGCCGACGGGATCGACGACCACTCCGATTTCATGTGCCAGACCGGGCGCCGGAAGGGCAACCAGCCCCCCGGCGGATGGCCCACGATGGGGGCCTGCGTCTCGCGCATCCTCGGTTCGTCCGATCCTGGGGTTCCGGCCTTCGTCGGACTCGAGCCCCGGATGCAGCACAGGCCCTACAACGCGGCCAACGCGGGGTTCGCCGGGGTGTCGCACGACGCCTTCCGTCCCGCCGCGGATGCGAAGGCCGACATGGTGCTCAACGGCATCACAGCCGATCGCCTCGGGGATCGACGGGCGCTGCTGACGGCGT
>CAIOKD010000288.1 GCA_903858835.1 uncultured Verrucomicrobiota bacterium | reverse complement strand
GCGACGGAGGACGTGACCGGGAACGGGGCTGGGTTGGGAAGCCAGGAACTTGGGAAGGGTATCCGGGGCCGGACCGGCGGGGATACGCCCGTCCGGCCCCTTCGATCCGCCCACTCGGACGGATCTTGAAAGAACGTTCCGAGGTATCGGCGGATCGGGCTGGAGCTTGAGGTGAAACGGGATCGTCGTCCTATGGCACCAAGCCAGAACTGGCATCGGAAGGCGTTGATTCCTTTCCGACCGGGACACCCTGATTCGCCCGGCGGAAGCTGGCGCTGATGTGCAGCGCGGTCTCCTGCGGACTGCGGAAGTCGACCCCCACGAGGAGATCGGCCTGCTGGTAGGCTGGCTTCCGCTCGTTGAGCAGTTCGGTGATTCGGGCGCGTGGGTCCGGAGTCGCCAAGAGCGGACGGTGCCCCTGGTGACGTACCCGCTCATAGATCACCCCGGGCGAGGCCCACAGGCATACGATCAGGGCGTGCTTGCGGAGCGAGGCCAAGTTCTCGGGCCGGACCACCAATCCGCCACCGGTCGACAGGACCAGCCCCTGGCGGTTTTCGTAATCCCGGATGAGGGTCGTCTCCAGATCGCGGAAATGGCCCTCCCCCTCCTTGGCGAAGATGTCCGAGATGCGCCGTCCCTCCCGGGTCTCGATCACCCGGTCGGTGTCGATGAATTCGAAGTCGAGCATCCCGGCCAGGATCTGCCCGACGGTGGACTTCCCCACACCCATGAAGCCGACGAGGGCGATGTTCCGGTACTGGCGGGGCGGTTGCACGCGGCCGAGTGAACCCGTTCGGCCATCGGGATGAAACCATGGAAATGGCCGCCGACCTTCCGGACTTGTTGCCGGGCCGGGGAGTCCGCAGTCTCAGGGTCACGTCGCCTATGCTGCCCAGATTCCTTCAGCGCCTGCGCCACCGCCTGTTCGGGGGGGACACCAGCTACGATGCCGGCCTGGAGAACGAGGCCGTGTTCTGGCGCCAGGCCCTGGCCGACGGGGGCAGGCGGTGGAGTCCCGAGGCGTTCCGCCAGCGCATGGACCCGCAGTTCGCCTTCCCGGCCCATCTGCAGGAGTTGGTGGCACGATCGCCGGCGGCGGACCGCGATCCGGTCCGGGTGCTCGACGTGGGAGCCGGGCCTTTGACGGCCGTGGGCTTCCACTGGCCGGGGCGTCGGGTGGAGTTGACCGCGGTGGATCCCTTGGCCGAGGTCTTCGACACCATCCTGGACGAGTTGCATTTGACCCCGCCCACCCGCACCCGCAAGGCGGCTGGCGAAGACCTGTTGTCGGTCTTTCCCGCCGATGGCTTCGACATCGTCGTCTGCTCCAATGCGCTGGATCACAGCCGAGACCCGCTGCAATGCGTGCGGCAGATGTTCGCCGTCACCCGGCCCGGCGGTTGGGTGTTCCTCTGGCATTACCGCAACGAGGCCGAGGAGGAGGGCTACGCCGGGCTGCATCAATGGAACCTCGATGAATCGGACGGAGACATGATCCTCTGGAACCGCCGGGCCCGTCATTCGTGCCGCCAGGAACTCGGGGCCCGGGCCGTCGTGGACACGCGGCCCGACCCGCAGGTCCCCAGGGCCATCGTCACCCGGATCCAAAAGCAGGTGGTCTAGGCGGTTATCCGTGCTCTTTTCCCGCCGTGAACCGCATCGCAGTCCTCAACGTGGTCGGCTTGAGCGACCGTCACATCGGGCCCCACACGCCGCGGTTGTCGGCGTTGCGTCAACGGTGGCACCACGCGTCGATAGACCCGGCCCTCCCGGCGGTGACCTGCACCGCCCAGTCCGACTATCTGACGGGGAAGCGCCCTTCCGACCACGGCATCGTCGCCAATGGTTGGTATGACCGTTCGCTGTCGGAGGTCCATTTCTGGAAGCAGTCCAACCACTTGGTTCAGGGCCCCAAGATCTGGGATGAGCTGAAGGCCCGGGATCCGCGCTTCACCTGCGCGAAGATGTTCTGGTGGTACAACATGTATTCGGGCGCGGATTGGTCCGTCACGCCGCGGCCCATGTACCCGGCCGATGGCCGCAAGTTCTTCGACGTCTACAGTTGGCCCTACGACCTGCGGCCCGCCCTTAAGGCGGAACTCGGAGAGTTTCCATTCCCGACCTTCTGGGGACCCGCCGCCGGAGTCCAATCGCCCCAGGGGTCGCCGGATGCGGCCACCCGTTGGATCGCGGCATCGGCGCAATGGATCGAGCGGAAGCACTCCCCGACGCTCAACCTCGTATACCTGCCGCACCTGGATTACAACCTCCAGCGACTGGGGCCACAGCATCCTGCGGTGGTCGACGACCTGCGCCGCATCGATGCCATCGTGGGCGATCTGGTGGACTTCTTCGCCGGGCGCGGCGTCCGATCCATCCTTTTGAGCGAATACGGCATCACGCCGGTCTCGCGGCCGATCCACCTCAATCGGATCTTCCGTGGTCGCGGTTGGATCACCATCAAAGAGGAGTTGGGCCTGGAATTGCCCGACATCGGCCAATCGAAGGCCTTCGCCGTGGCCGATCATCAGGTGGCCCACATCGTGGTCCGGGATCCGTCGATGCAGGACGAGGTCCGCAGGGTGCTGCAGGCGACGCCGGGGGTCGCCGCGGTGCATGGCGCCGAGGAGAAACGGGCCCTGGGATTGGATCACGAGCGGTCCGGCGACCTGATCGCCGTGTCCGAGGAGGACGCCTGGTTCACCTATTACCACTGGCTCGACGACGCCAAGGCGCCCGATTTCGCCCGCTGCGTGGATATCCACCGCAAGCCCGGCTACGACCCGGTGGAGCTGTTCCTGGATCCGGCGATCCCGGCGGTGAAGCTGAAGATCCTGTGGCGCCTGCTCCAGAAGCGGCTCGGATTCCGGATGCTCATGGATGTGATCCCGCTGGATGCCACCTTGGTGAAGGGCTCCCACGGAGCGCGCCCGGCTTCGATGCTGGACTGGCCGCTCATCCTCTCCGAGCAACCGCTGCCTGCGGCGATCCTCCGATCCACCGAGGTCCATGGGGTGCTGAAATCGGCGGTCTTGGATGCGGTGCAGGGGTGACCCCGATGGCCAGTGGTGGGGAATCTGTTGGGGCGGATTCTTTGGGAAGCCGGAAACCTGCGGCGCACCTCGCGTGACAAGGTCGTGCCGACCTCTGCGGGCAGGGAATGGCTCGATGATGCGGAAATCTTGGCCGTGTTCCGGTGGATCCAGGCCGGGGCACCCTGAGGTTCGCCCCGGATCGCTTTTGCGCCCCCGATCGATCAGCGGGTGTTGGACGGGTTTCCCTGCGAGTCCGGTGGGAACAGACCTTCCCAGCGCGCAACCACCGCGGTGGCCAAGCAATTGCCGATGAGGTTCACCGTGGTCCGGGCCATGTCCATGAGTTCATCGACGCCGATGATGAGCAGGACACCCTCGAGCGGCAGGTCGAAGCTCACCAGGGTTCCCGCGAGGATAACCTGGGAGGCACGGGGGATTCCCGCCATCCCTTTGCTCGTCAGCATCAGGGTGAGCATGATGACCAACTGTTGGGAGATCGTGAGCTGGATGCCCGCGGCCTGGGCCACGAACACCGACGCCACCGCGAGGTAGAGCGTGGATCCGTCGAGGTTGAAGGAATACCCCAGCGGCATGACGAAGCTCACGATGCGCTTGGGAACGCCCAGGGCGGTGAGGCGTTTCATCGCATCGGGCATGGCCGCGTCGGACGAGGTTGTGGTGAAGGCCAGCAGGATGGGTTCGCGCAGTTCTGCGAGGAATCGTCGCACGGGGACCCGGGCCCAGAGGGCCATCGGCAGCAGCACGGTGACCGCGAAGACCGCCAGGGCCAGGTAGAGGGTTCCGATGAGCTTGGCCAGATTGGCCAGCACCCCGAGACCGCTGTGGCCGACCGTGTAGGCCATCGCCGCGCCGATGCCCACGGGCGCGAACCGCATCACCACCCCCGTGAACTTGAACATCACCTCGGTGAGCGACTCGCAGAAGCGGAGCATCGGTGTGCGCTGCGCCTCCGGGGTCTGGGCCAGGGCGATGCCGAAGAAGACGGCGAAGAAGACCACCTGGAGGACATCGTTGGCGGCGGCCGCTTCGAAGAAACTCTTCGGCACGATGTGTTCCAGGATGCCTCCGAAGGTGACCTTGGTGGCGGTGACCCCGTTGTTTCCGGCATTGGCCGGCGGCAGCGCGACCCCCACGCCCGGTTCGAAGACGTTGACCGCCACGAGGCCGATGGCGAGGGCCAGGGTGGTCACCACCTCGAAGTAGAGGATCGATTTCCAGGCCAGGCGGCCGACCGACTTCAGGTCCTCGCTGTGCCCGGCGATGCCCACCACCAGCGTCCCGAAGACCAGTGGCACCAGGATGCACTTGATCATCTTCAGGAACATGTTGGAGACGACTTTGAGATGCTGGGATTCGGCGGGCAGGGCCCACCCCAGCAACAGACCGCCGAGCATGGCGATGAAGATCCAATGGGTAAGGGAGACGCTCCGCAGGAATCGGGTCATGCCGTCCGGAGCATCAGCCCACCCGGGTCCTGGAAACAAGGTCGGAGGGACAGGCTCCAACTGAATCCCGGGGACAGGCTCTTATGCGGGACCAGGGCCAGTGACCGCGGTGACCGGGGACAGGCTCCGAGCGTTGAGTGCGTGGGGGGCGGGGAAACGTGCAGTGTTTGAGGGACAGGCTCCGTGGCGGCTCACATCGAGCGAAATATGTCGAAAACGAGGGGCTCGGCGAATATGGACGGAGTCGGTCGGGGGTGTAGGACGGTCAGGCCAGGGCTCGGCAGACGGCCACGGCGGTGATGGCGCCCGCCGCGTCGGCGGCCAAGCCGGCCAGCACCGCGTGGCGAGTCCGACGGATCCCGATGGATCCGAAGTACACGGCGATGACGTAGAAGGTGGTCTCGGTGCTTCCGAACAAGGTGCCTCCCATCCGGGCCAACAGGCTGTCCGCACCGTGGGTCTTCACCAGGTCGGTGAAGGCGGCGAGGGTGCCGCTGCCCGTCAATGGACGGAGGAGCGTCATGGGGACCAGCTCGGCCGGATAACCCACCGCATTCAGTGCGGGCTCAAGCCAGCGGGTCAGGCCTTCGATGCCGCCGGCTCCGCGCAGGCAGCCGATCGCGACCAGCATGGCCACCAGATAGGGGATGATCCGGACGGCGGTGTCGAAGCCTTCCTTGGCGCCCGCCACGAAGTGTTCATGGACGGACACACCCCGGAATGCGGCGTGGACCGGAATCATCACCAGCAGGAAGGGAAGGGCCACCAGCGACAGGGCGTTCAGGGCCCGCAGGGCGACGGGTGCCGATGCCAGTCCCGCCTCGGTTCCGGTCGGAGGGTGAAGGGTTGCTTGCAGTGCGAATCCCGCGAAGCACAAGACCAGGACTGCCAACCCGCAACGGCCCAACCAGCCCAATGCGCGGGGAGGTGTCGTAAGTTCCTGAGGCTCGAGCGCCGACGGTGCATCCGCGGGCTGGGCGGCCTGGGGTTCGGTGGTGGGTGCTGCGGTCCGGAACCAGGGCAGCTTTCCGGCGACCTTCACCACCAGCAGGCCCGTCAACGACGAGCATGCCGTGGCCACCAGCGTGGCACCCACGATCCAGGTCGGATTCCTGGAACCGTGGGCGGCCAACACCGCGATGGCCGTCACCGGGATGAGTTGCACCGAACCCGTGTTGATGGCCAGAAAGGTGCACATGGCGTCGGTTGCCGTGTCTGGTCGAGGGTTCAGTCGCTGGAGATCCCGCATGGCGCGCAGCCCCATCGGGGTGGCCGCGTTGGTCAGGCCGAGGGCATTGGCCGCGATGTTTAGCACCATGGAACCGAGGGCCGGATGACCCGAGGGGATTTCGGGAAATAGGCGGCGCAATGCGGGTTGGAGCAGTCGGGCCAGGGAGGTTACGAGGCCTGCCTGCTCGGCCAGCCTCAGGATGCCCAGCCAGAGCGCCATCACCCCGATCAAGCCGAGCGACACCGTCACGGCCGTGTTGGCTCCTTGGATGGCGCCATCGGTCATCCCGGCCAAGCGACCGGTCGCCCCGGCCATCAGGGCCGCAACCGTCAGCAGACCGAGCCAGATTCCGTTGAGCATCTCGCCTCATGCTGGGGTTTTCCCCTCCATAGTTCGATCCCGGAGTTCGATTTCTTTCAACCTTCAGAGCCTGTCCCCAAAGACCCATTCAGAGCCTGTCCCCAAAGACCGCAGTCTGCCCTTTGGGGTTGGTCCCAAGTGATCGGAGCCTGTCCCTGATCACTGATCAAAATGGCAGTGATCGGAGCCTGTCCCTGATCACTGATCAAAATGGTGTTACAAGCCCTAATCAAATGTTCTAAAATAAATAAAAAGTTTTTAAAAAATGATTATTTTAGTGTCATAAAAACAGCTTAAGACGCACATTGATGCAGAAACCTGCTGGCATTCTGACGGTGGCATACCAACTCCTCCGAGTCGCGACCCCGCTGGATCCGGATCCCAAGGGTCCGGTCTATGACGGGGGCCTGCTCGTCTTCAATGGCCAGCCCGAGTGGGTGGGTGTCTCCGCATCCGGGCGCGTCACTGCCACCAATTCGAGCACCCCTGTCGAAGAGTCCCGGTCGGAGGCGACCACCCCGGACGAACTGCGCAACAAGTACCTGTTCATCGACGTCCGCAGGGAACATGTGGCCTTGCTGACGTTGCCGGAACGCCACAGCCGCGGAGATCTGCTGATCGAGTGCAATCAGGTGCGCGCCAATCGCGGTCTGATGCCACCCCTGAGCCAGGAAACGCTCTGCCGATTGATGGAGGACAAGCGATTCCGGGATCCCGTTCTCTCCGTCACCGACATCCGTGTCTGTGGTCTGGTGCCCGGCACGGCGGGGTTGGATAAGGTGGCGATGGATCGGTTCCTCGCGCATCGCCGGGTGCGTCTCCCTTCGATCGAGGATCTGGTCGCAGCCTGCGCGATCCACTATGCGACCACCGGCCGTCATCTGATACCCTTGGGGAGCACCGTCCGCGCGGCCGATGGGGTTGTCCGCACCAGCCGCATCGGCGGGCAGATCCGGGTGATCCTCGATGAGTGGGATGAGTTTGCGAGAGACCCCTACCTCATCGCGGCGGGGGTCGTTGCGCCGGGAGAACAGTCGGTGATCCCGAAACGAGGAGGAACGATCTTTCGCCGTATCCGTCGCTTGGCCGGACTGTCGGTCGCCTGAAGCATCCGCCCCGTCGCCGTGTCGGCGGGAGGCGTTCTCGTGGCGGGGTGTCCTCGACTGAGCGTTCGATTGCACGCGCTTCCCGGTTTCCATTGATCGCCCGATCCTCTGCGAGTTTGTTGCTGAAAAAGCCCACGGAACGCGCGGAGAATGACGGCCATGTCCCCCCTGAACACCATGTGCCGCTGGATGCGATGGATGCCCGCCCTATTCGCCATGACCCTGTGGGCCGAGCCGCTGGTGCCCCGGTTCCGGGCGGTGACCGTGGACACCAACGTGGCGATCGGTTACGGGGTGACGGTCGCCGACGTGGATGGCGACGGCGGACGCGACCTGGTTCTGTGCGATGCCAAGCAGATCGCCTGGTACCGCCACCCGAACTGGGAGAAGCACGTCATCGCCGAGAACCTGACACCGCAGGATCACGTGTGCGTCGCGGCCGCCGACATCGATGGCGATGGCAAGGCCGAGATCGCGGTAGGGGCCGGATGGAACCCGGGCGACACGGTGAATAGCGGCGCGCTCTTCTACCTGGAACCGCCCGCCGATCGTACCGCGCGCTGGACGCCGATCCGCCTGCCCCATGAACCCACGATGCACCGCATCCGTTGGGTGAAGGACTCGCAGGGCTGGGCGCTCTGGTCGGTGCCGCTCCACGGGCGCGGCAACAAGGACGCCCAGGGGGCCGGGGTACGCATCCAACGCCTCCGACCGGCCACCGATCGTCGTCAGCCCTGGGCGGTCGAGGCCGTGGCCGACCAGTGGCACAAGACCCACAATTTCGATCCGGTGATCCGAGCCGGTGCATCTGCCGTGACGGAGGTGCTGGTGGGGTCGGCCGAGGGGGCGTTCCGCGGTGTGCTGGCGGGGGCGGGGGAGGCCCAGGGACCGGTGTCGTGGACGCAGGTCGGCGGGCCGGACAATGGCGGCGTGGGCGAGATCCGCTCGCTGGGTGATGCGGCGGGTTCGGTGGTCGGCATCTCCCCGATGCACGGGAATCAATTGGTGGTGTTCCATCCGCCAGTTCCCGGGGCCACCGGCCTGGGCCGCCGCGAGGTCATCGATGACGGGTTGATTGACGGCCATGCCTTGGCCTGCGGCGACCTGCTGGGCATCGGCCAGCCGCAGATCGTGGCCGGTTGGCGGGCGATGGGACGGCCGCGTTCGGTCAAGGTGGGCGTGGCCCTCTACGTGCCGGTGGGTGGCCGCTGGATGAAGGTGTGGGTCGATGACGACGGCATGGCCTGCGAAGACCTGACCCTGGCCGATCTCGATGGCGATGGCCGGTTGGACATCGTCGCGTCGGGCCGGTCCACCCACAACCTGAAGGTGTACTTCAACGAGTCGACCCGCTGATCCGCCCGGGTCACTGGCCCGGTGCGGGGTTGGTCGGAGGGTTGGTGGCAGCCTTCGGTGGCGTCGGTGGCGGCGTGCTCAATGAGGTCGCGTTGGTCGGCGACGTCCGATGGGTTTGAAGCCCGTAGCGGCGGGCGAGCCCCGGGTCCATCAGGAAGTGCGGATGGCTCCCGACCACCGGTTTTCTCTCGAAATGCCTCACAAAACCCTGCGACAACCATCGGAATCCCTGCTGTCTAATGAGTGCATCCACCAACGCCTCGGGGGCCAGTCGGTTCGTGATCTCTAGAGGGCTGAGATACTCCGGCATGAACTTGCCCTCTTGCTCGGCTTTTCTGGCGACTTGGATGAACGCTTCGCGACGGAATTTGAAAGACGAAAGCTGATCGTAATAGCCCCGTTCCCGGCTCAGGCCGATGATCAGCAGGCCTCCCAGCAGCAGCGTCAGCAACAAGGCTCCACTCAATTGACCCCACTGGCGCCACACCGCGGATCCCGTGCTCCGAAGGCGTTGGGCGTTGAGGCGCGCGTTTCGGACAAGGAAACACACCCAGATCCCACCGATGAGGATCGCCCCGAATTGGGTGATCCATCGGAGGGTCGGCCCCGTCGGTAGCCACGCGGGTGGCATCTGATTCAGAAGGGCCGGATCACTCAATCCATCGAGAACCGGCCAGAGCCACAAATTGCCCCAGTGCTGGTCGAGCACCGTGACAACCCCCCAGACCGTCAGCGCACCGGCCGCGCACAGGCTCGCCAACAGCAGGGGCGCCAGGGCCACGGCCTTCATGCTGCTTTGGCTGACGGAGGAGGCATAGAGGCTCACCGTGAAGAGAATGCCCAAGCCCATTGCGTAGACAGCGATCGGTTGCCAATCCGGCGTGCCGAAGGTGGCGCTGAGGGCCTTGGCGTCGAAGCCCAGCCAGACCAAGGCGGCCGGCAAGACCAAGCCCAGGGTCAGGGCCAATCCCGTGGTCACGCCCAGTTTGATCCTCCACTGGCTCGCCATCGGGATCGGCTGGGTCCGTTGCCATTCCAAG
>CAIOKD010000287.1 GCA_903858835.1 uncultured Verrucomicrobiota bacterium | reverse complement strand
CCGCCGCAGCGGCTCGGGTTTCCCCGTCGAAGGCGCCTCTCTCGCTCCTCCGATTTCAACCGGCTGAAGGAGGAGGGCCGCCGCGAAGTCTGCGGCACCCTCATCCTGAACTGGCTCCCCTCGCCGCAATTGCGGTTGGGGATCGTGACCAGCCGGAAGGTGGGGCCTGCGACGATCCGTTCCCGTGCCCGGCGGCTCCTACGCGAGGTTTTCCGACAACACCAGCATCAGGTCGCCGAGCCGGTCTCGATGGTTCTGGTCGCCCGGCGTTCCATCGCGGATTCGCACCTTGAGACCGTCCGCCGCGACTACCTTCGGGCCTTGTCTCGAGCGCGGTTGATCAAGGGTTCGCCCTCCGCGCCGTCGCCCACTCCCGTCCCTGTCGTTTCGCCGCCCGTCGCTCCATGAACCCCTTGCAACACCTGCTTCTGGCGGTGGTCCGGTGTTACCGGATCGTGGGCTCGCCCATGAAGCGGTTCCTGCTCGGGCCCGGATCCGGTTGCCGTTTCGTGCCGACCTGCTCGGCCTACGCCCTCGAAGCCATCGCCCGTCACGGGGCGGGGCGGGGGACCTGCCTTTCCCTCGGCCGGTTGTGCCGATGCCACCCTTGGGGTTCCTGCGGCCACGACCCGGTGCCGGTCGCGCCCCGGAAGGTGCCCGTCCGTGGCATTCCTTCCGCATTCGCCCCCTGATTCGTCCCGTAAATCGCTCCCATTTCCAACCAGACCATGGACCGCAAAGGTATCGCGCTGATCGCCGTCTGCCTCGCCGGGATGCTGGGCCTCAAGTACGTGGCCGACCTCCTTTGGCCCACCCCCAAGGGTGCCCGTTCCCTGCCACCTGCGGCCGCGGTCAGCAACGCGCCCTCGACAAGGGTCAACGCTCCCCCGGCCGCCACCACCCATGCCGCCCCGGCTCTGGCCGGCGGCCCAGTGGTGCCGCCCTCCCTCGGTGCGGCCGAGGAGTCGGTCGTCCTGGAGAATGATCTGCTCCGCATCACCTTCACCTCGCACGGGGGCGGCGCCCGCCTGATCGAGCTCAAGAAATACCCGGCATCGGTCGATTGCAGCGATGCCGCCGCCAAGGGCATCCCCTCTGCCCTGAACCGGTTCGCTCCGCTGCCTGCGCTAACCCTCGGCGCGGGGCCCCTGACTGGCGACGGCATCTTCAGCCTGCGCAAGTCGGGCCCGACGGTGCGCGCCGAGAAGGTCCTCACCAACGGCCTCGGGGTTTCCCAGGAATGGAGTCTTTCCAATGGCTACTTCTTCGAGACCGTCGTCACCCTGGAAAACCGGGGCGCGTCGCCCGTCTCGGTCCCTCCGCATGAATATGTGATCGGGGCCGCAACCCCGATGGATCGCCACGACCCGGCCGAGGTGCAGGGGGCCTACTGGTTCAACGGTGAGAAGGCCGAACAGATCCACAAGGCCTGGTTCGCCAACGCCACGATGGGTTGCTCGACGATCAGCACCCCCCGGACCGAGTTCTCCGGCGGCAACAGCAATGTCGTCTGGGCGGCGGTGCACAACCAGTTCTTCGCACTCATCGCGCAGCCCGAACGATCGCCCGCCGGGGTCCGGGTGCTGGACCTGCCGCTGCCCAAGCCTTCCCCTGCGGAGAGGAGCGCCGACGGCCGCCTCAACGCCGATCCGCATGCCTACCACACCAGCTTCACCTATGCGGCCGAGACCCTGAAGCCCGGCGAGAAATTGGTCCGTCGCCACACGATCTACGCCGGGCCCAAGGAATACCGGCAGCTCAAGACCAGCGAGAAGCAGCTCGACCTGGTGATGGACTTCACCGGCATCACCGGGTTCTGCGCGAAGGCGTTGCTGTTGCTCCTCAACGCGGTCCACTCGCTGATCCCCTCCTACGGGGCGTCCATCGTCGTGCTGACCATCCTCATCAAGTTGGCCTTCTGGCCGCTGACCAATGCCAGCACGCGCTCGATGAAGCGGATGTCGACGCTCCAGCCGCAGATGAACGCCATCCGGGAGAAGTACAAGAACGACCCGGCCAAGATGAACCAGAAGACCATGGAGTTCATGAAGGAGCACCGGATCAACCCCATGGCCGGCTGCCTTCCGTTGCTGCTGACCTTCCCGGTGTTCATCGGCTTCTTCTTCATGCTACGGACGGCGATCGAATTGCGGGGCGAGAGCTTCCTTTGGTGCTGCGACCTATCCCGGCCCGACAGCGTCTACGTGGTGCCCGGTCTGGGGTTCATCCCGCTCCTGGGCATCTCCGGCATCGGTCTGCCGCTGAACATCATGCCGCTGCTATACCTGGCCACGGCCTGGTGGCAGTCGACCCTGACGCCGGTGTCCCCGCAGATGGATCCGGCCCAGCAGAAGATGCTCAAGTACATGCCGGTCTTCTTCGGGGTGCTCTTCTACAACTACTCGGCCGGCCTGACGCTGTACTGGACGACCCAGAATTTGATGACCATCCTGCAGACCAAGATCACCAAATCGAACGAGGGGACCGGAACCGGCGGCGGCGCCGTGGTCGTGTCGCCCGTCCAGCCCGGACGTCGAAAGGGATCCGCCTGATTCTCCATGAGTGCCAAAGACACCCTCCTCCAGATGCTCAAGACCCTCGGCTTCGAGGCCACGGTCACCGAGCAGGACTACGAGGACATGCTCCTGCTGGACATCCAGACCGATGAACCCAACCGGCTGATCGGCCGGCAGGGCCAGACGCTGGGAGAGATCCAATACCTGCTCAACCGCATCCTCCACAAGGGGGACGACTCGGCGCCCCGGGTCATGCTGGATGTCGGCGGTTATCGGCGCGAGGCCCGGGAGCAGTTGGCCAAGCGGGCGATCGAGCTGGCCGACAAGGTGCGCCGTTATGGCGACATCATGGAGATGGAACCGATGAACGCCTACGACCGGCGCATCGTTCACCAAGCCCTCAAGTCGGACCCCGACATCGAGACCCACAGCGTGGAGGTCGATGGCAGCGAGAAGAAGGTCATCCTCCTGCGTCCCCGTCGCAATGCCGCATCGGCGTCGCCGGCGTGAGCCCGTGGGGTGGTGCTTCGATTCCCGTCCACCTGTCCTGGTCGCCTTGCCCCACCCTTGGTGCCGGCTTTCGTGGGCCGGTGGTTCTTTTCCCGCGGTTGAGCGAGCACGGAGTCCCGAGTATCAAGTCCCAGGTTCCGCCGTCGGACCATGGGCTTCTGAAACTGTGTGCCGGGTGTGTCTTTGAGGCGTCACCTTGACTCCCGGCCGTCCTGCATCGATATCTGCCCCGCAATCTATGGTGTGCCAGTTCTGCAAGCTGAAGGAGGCTACGGTTCATGTGACCGAGATCGCCGACAACAAGGTCAAGAAGGTCGACGCCTGCGCCGCCTGCGCGAAGGAGAAGAACTACAACGACCCTGCGGCCTTCGCCATCGCCGACCATCTCCTCGGTCTGGGCGCTTCTCAGAAGATGGAGGAGGCCTCCGAGGCGGTGGGAGTGCTGTCCTGCGACCAGTGCGGCTACACCCAGGCCGACTTCAAGAAGAGCGGGCGCCTGGGTTGCGCCCGCTGCTATGAGATCTTTTCCGACGGCCTCGATTCCGTGCTGAAGACGATGCACAAGGACATCCGGCACCGCGGCAAGGTGCCTGCGGCCGCCCAGAAGGCCGCCGAGGGCGCCCAACGGCTCCAGCGGCTCAACAAGGACCTCCAGAAGGCCATCGCGCGTGAGGATTTCGAGACGGCTGCCCGGCTGCGTGACGAGATCAAGGCTTTCACGGCCGTCGGCTAGACCCGCACCCCCATGAGCATCCTCGAGTTCCTGATCCCGGCCTCGGGGGCCTGCCTCCGAAGCGGTCCCCACGACAAGATCGTGCTTTCGAGCCGGGTGCGCCTGGCCCGGAACCTCACGACGGTGCCGTTTCCCAGCCACTCCAAGAAGGCCGACCGCATCAAGGCCTACGAGACCTTGATGCCGGCTGTGAAGTCCCTTGCCCAGTTGGGCACCGATACCTTCGCCGAATCGATGGACCGGTTGCCGGCGCTCGACAAGCAGCTGCTGGTGGAGCGCCACCTCATCAGCCGCGAACACGCCGCCAAGAACGCCGGCAGCGGCATCGTGTTGAACCGCGAGGAAAACCTCTGCGTGATGGTCAACGAGGAGGACCACCTGAGGATGCAGGCGCTGCGCCCCGGGCTCCAACTCCGACAGGCCTGGACCGCCATCGACGCCATCGATTCAGCCCTTCAGGAAAAGGTGGAGTTCGCCTTCACCGAGCGCTACGGCTTCCTGACGGCCTGCCCCACCAACCTCGGCACGGGGATCCGCGTCAGCGCGATGTTGCACCTGCCCGGACTGGTGCTGGCCGAGCAGATCAACCAGATCATCCAGGCGGTCAACAAGCTGGGTCTGGCGGTCCGTGGCCTCTATGGCGAGGGCACCGAGGCCCTGGGCAACGTCTTCCAGGTCTCCAATCAGATGACCCTCGGCGAGCCCGAGAGCGATATCGTCGAGCGCATCAACAAGGTGCTCCTCCAGATCATCGAGCACGAGGAGAACGCCCGTCTCTCGCAGACGGAGAAGAAACCGGCGGTGCTCCTCAACCACATCGGCCGTGCCTACGGCGTACTCGGCAACAGCTGGAGCATCTCATCCAAGGAGGCGATGAACCTCATCAGCTTCCTGCGGCTCGGGGTCGATCTGGGCATCTTCGGCGAAACGCCCAAATCGCTGGCCGACGAACTGTTCCTCCGAAGCCAGCCGGCCCACCTGCAGTTGGCCCATCCATTGCGGGACAAGCTGGGTTCCGACGAGCGCGATCTCTTCCGGGCCCAGATGCTGCGCGAGCGCACGGCTCTCATCCCCAAGCCCAATCCCCAGGCCCTGTTGGGCCGCCGGGAAAGCGGGTCCCCCGAGTAAGGGCGTCGGACGCTCACCCCGACGACTGGGGGGGGCACCGCCGCGCCTGATCCGCGGGGCCTGAAGTCCCTGTCGTCCCGGGACCCCTGGGGCGATGGCCGGAATCGGTGGGCGATCAGGGGTTCGTCACTCGGGCATCTGGATGCCCAGCTTCTGGGCGGCCTGCATCACATCCTTGTCGCCGCGCCCGGACAGGTTCACCACGATCACCGATTCTTTGGGCATGCCAGGGGCCCTTTGGATGGCTCCCGCGACCGCATGGGAGCTCTCCAGCGCCGGGATGATGCCTTCCAATTTTGCCAACCGTTGGAAGGCGTCCAGGGCCTGGGTGTCGGTGGCATAGCCGTACTCCACGCGGTTCTGGTCCTTCAACCAGGCGTGCTCCGGCCCGACGGCGGCGTAGTCCAGACCGGCGCTCACGCTGTGGGTGAGTTGGATCTGACCGTACTCGTCCTGCAGGATGTAGCTGCGCGTGCCCTGGAGAACCCCGAGGGACCCTCCCTGGAACCGTGCGGCGTGCTTTTCGGGCTCGATTCCCTCGCCGCCGGCCTCGACGCCCAGCATCTTCACCGACGCATCGTTGAGGAAGGGGTAGAAGAGGCCGATGGCGTTGGAACCGCCCCCGACGCAGGCGATCAGCAGGTCGGGCAGCCGCCCCTCCCGTTCCAGGATCTGTGCCCGGGCTTCGTCGCCGATGACCCTGTGGAAATTGCGGACCATGACGGGGTAGGGGTGCGCCCCGTAGGCCGTACCGAGGATGTAATGGGTTGAACGTACGTGGGTGACCCAGTCGCGCATCGCCTCGTTCACCGCCTCTTTCAGCGTCTGTTGCCCGGCCTTCACGGGCACCACCTCGGCCCCGAGCATCTTCATGCGGTACACGTTCAACTCCTGCCGCTTGCAGTCGACCGCGCCCATGTAGATGACGCATTTCATGCCGAACATGGCCGACACGGTGGCGGTGGCCACGCCGTGCTGGCCGGCTCCGGTCTCGGCGATGATCCTGGTCTTGCCCATCCTCTTGGCCAGGAGCACTTGGCCCATGGCGTTGTTGATCTTGTGGGCTCCGGTGTGCAGCAGGTCTTCCCGCTTGAGGTAGATCTTCGCGCCGCCGAGCGATTGGGTGAGGCGCTCGGCGAAGTAAAGCGGTGTCGGTCGCCCCACGAATTCCCGAAGGTAGTAGTCGAGCTCCTTCTGGAAGGCCGGGTCCTGCTGGGCGCGCCAGTACTCGTCCTCGAGCTGCTGGAGCGGGTGGACGAGGGTCTCGGGCACATAGCGGCCCCCGAACGGCCCGAAATGGCCGGTCGTGTCGGGCATGGCCGGTGAGGCGAAGTCGGTGGAGGTGGTCATGGTTGGGCGAGTCGGTCGGGAAGGAATTGGGGCGAAGGAGGGGCGATGGCTGCGGCGGGATCCTCAGCGGTCGTGACGACGTGGCGGGGCCAGCGAGGTCAGGGGCAGGTTCGGATGATTCTGG
>CAIOKD010000286.1 GCA_903858835.1 uncultured Verrucomicrobiota bacterium | reverse complement strand
GCCGTACTTCTTCCAGATCGATTTGCCCACCAGGGTGGCGCCGGTGTCTTCGACCGCCTGGCGGAGCGTGAAGCGTTCCTTGCCCACCACCACGTAGCTCAATCCTTCGTCGGGGACGCGACCTTCATTGGCGGCCTCGGTCGTCGAGGCGAACCAACGTTCGTCGATGCCGCCGCGATTGGCACCGTAGGCGTAGGTGTCGTCCGGGTGGAGCTTGAGGCGCAGGCCCGGTTGCAGGAAGGAGCGGGGAACCCAGGCGGGGGCCAGGCGAAGCAAGCCGCCCGTGCGGGACAGTTCGGCCTCGACCTTGGACTTCGTGTTCTTCCGGACGGTCTTCAGTTGCGTGACGGTGTTCATCGGGATCGTAGCGGGGAGTCGTGTTTCCCGGACGATCGTCCCCGCGCGCAAACCGTCGGGCTTCGATGCGGGAACCGATCCGGGACCCGGGAACAGTAGCCGACTTCCCCTGCCGACGGCCACTGGAAAACCGTGGAGCCAGAGGCGCTGGAGGACGGTCGGGCCCCGCAGGGTCGAGGCGTGCGGGCTCTGAACCGTCAGTTGGGTAGGAGGCGAAGGACCGACTGTGGCAATTGATTGGCCTGGGCCAGCATTGCCGTGGTGGATTGGTTGAGGATGTTCTGTTTCGAGAATTCCGTGCTCTCGGTGGCGACGTTCACGTCCTTGATGGCCGAACTCGCCGCGGTGAAGCTTTCGATCGTGGCTGCGAGGTAGTCCGCGGCCATGTTCAGCCGCGACTGGTTGGCGCCGATCTTGGCCCGGTCGGAGGCCAATTCGGTGACCGCGTTCCGGATGTGGCCGAGGGCGGTCGTGGCTGCTGAGGTGGTCGCGATGCTGGTGACCGACTGGGTGACGTTGTTGTAGGTGGTCGAGGTGGCTCCCAATTCGATCCCATTCATCACGAAGGTCGTACCCTCGGAATCGATGACCGATTCGATGTTGGACGACGAGAAGAGCGAGACCCCGTTGAATTCCTTGCCGGCGATGTCGGTGATGTAACCCTTCAGTTGGGTGAACTCGTTGTTGTAGAGGGCGCGGTCGGCATCGCTCTTGGTGCCGTCCAGCGAAAGCATCGCCAGTTCGCTCATCCGGTTCAGGGTCTTGGCCACCCGTTTGAGGTAGCCGTCCTGGGTGTTGGAGAACGACTGAGCGTTCGAGACGTTGTCCTTGGCGGCGTTGGCGCGCTCGAGCTTGGAGTCGAACCGCATGCTGATGGCCACGCCCGCAGCGTCGTCGTAGGCGTTCACGATGCGTGAACCCGAGCTCAACTTGGCCAGGGACTTCGATAGCGCGGCCGAAGTCCGGGTGAGGTCGTTGGCCGACGACTGGGCGGCCAGGTTGGATCCGATGATCATGGGCTTCTGCGGTTTGGGTTGGTTCTAATCTTCGGGGGAACGGTCGGGGATGGAATCACTGAGGCAGGAGCCGCAGGACCGACTGGGGCAACTGATTGGCTTGTGCCAGCATCGCCGTGGTGGACTGGTTGAGGATGTTCTGCCTGGAGAACTCCGTGCTTTCGCGGGCGACATCGACGTCTTTGATGACCGAGCTTGCGGCAGTGAAGTTCTCGATGGTGGCCGCCAGCCCGTCATTGGCCATGTTGAGGCGGGATTGGAAGGCGCCGACGGTGGCCCGGTCGGCAGCGAGTTGCGTGATCGCGGTGCGGATGCCGCTCAGCGCGGTCGTGGCGGCGCTGGTGGAGGCGATCGAGCTTCCGGTGACGGCGGTGTAGGTCGAGGAGCCGAGATTGACACCGTTCATATCGAAGGTGGTTCCCTCGGAATCGATCACCGACGAAACGGTGGCGTTGGAGAACAGGTTCACCCCGTTGAACTCCTTGCCGGCCACATTGGTGATGTAGCTGCTCAGCTGGGTGTATTCGTTCTCGTAGAGCGCTCGATCGGCATCGCTCTTGGTGCCGTCCAGCGAGAGCATCGCCAGCTCGCTCATGCGGTTCAGGGTCTTGGAGATCCGCTTGAGGTAGCCGTCTTGGGTGTTGGTGAACGACATGGCGTTGGCCACGTTGTCCCTCGCGGCGTTCGCCCGCTCGATCTTGGCGTCGAAGCGGAGGCTGATGGCCACGCCTGCGGCATCATCGTAGGCGTTCACGATGCGTGAACCCGAGCTCAGCTTGGCCAGGGACTTCGTCAGCGCGGCCGACGTCTTGGTGAGGTCGTTGGCGGCCGATTGCGCCGCCAAGTTTGAACTGATGATCATACTGTTTTGCTATGGTTTTGGTTGGTGGCAGGACTGAAAGGGGTATGGGCCGAGGGTTGTTTGCCCCTGGTGTTCGCCAAGGAAGGCACCTGGCCGAGCGGGGCGCGCGTGGCGGCCTCGCGGTTGGCGCGCTGGATCTCCTCGTAGACCTCCTGTCGGTGAACGGGGATGTTGGAGGGGGCCTCGATACCCACCTTCACGGTGTCACCGTCGGTTCGGATGATCTTGACGATCACCCGGCCGTCGATGACGACGCTCTCTCCGGTTTTCCTTGAAAGTATCAGCATGGCCCCTCCTTGGCTTATCGAGTCTCAGGCCGAGGGTATCGGGTGCTGGATCGCGTAGTCCGAGTTGCTCAGCACGACCTGCTTGCCGATCATGGTATGCCGGTTGATCACGATCGGCCCCTTGAGGTTGACCGTGGCAGCCCCGCCGGACCGGAGGGTCACGATGTTCAGGACCAGGGCGTCGTTGGGGTTGCGGATCTCCAAGAAATCGACGTCGTCATCGCTCAAGTTCGGAGCATAGTCGGGCATGACAACGGCAGGAGGTACCACCAGGAATGCGAGGTCCTCACCCTCGGGTACCGACAGCCACAGAAAGGGCTCTTGATCGGGCTTGGCGATGAGCGAGTAGGTCTTTATCCGCTCAAATCCCAGAAGCCCCAGGGGCAATTGCACCTGAACGTTCTTGGCGATGTCGATTTCGGCGACGCTACTCATGTCGAGGACCTTCAAGCACTGGCCGTGCCAGATGTCAAAATGCTCGAGTAAACGCTGTTTTTGCCTTGGTTAGGTCCAAAACGGCCGGCTTGACCGTGGGTTCGCGGGGGTTGGCGGCAAAAACGTCCGGTACCGTCGTTTCCCAGGGTGTCCCCGATGGGGGCGACGCCTGGAACCCCGTTCCCATGGATGGCGACGCTGGATTTGGGCCGACTTCTCCCCCAAAGTTGCCCCATGTCCGGACGATGGCCAACGGTGCTGCGGGGTATGGTTGGAACCCTGGGGTGCTGCTTGGTGGGCCTCGTGTCGGTCTTGGAGCCCATCGAGGCTCCGGTCCCCTGGGCGACCCAACCAGGCAGAGCCCAAGTTCAGGAGGCGCTCGAGATCCAGCGACATGTCTCTCGGATCGCCAAGGGGCCGCTGAAGGCCGGTTGGGCCCGCGAACGGCTGATCCCGGCCTCGGGGAATTCTGCACACGAGCATCCCGATTGGTTCCGGACCCTGCCGCTGGCCGGGTTCGGGGCGCGTCGCGGCAAACCCGCGACCGGAACACTTCAAGATCTCTGGACCAAGGCCCTTGCTCTGCAGGTTGGTGAGCAGCGGGTGGTCTTGATCGCCTCCGATCTGTTGATCGTGCCCCGCGAGGTCGCCGAGGCAGTGATTGGCGAGCTTGGATCCAGTCCCGGGCTCCGGCGCGACCAGGTCTATTTCACCGCGACCCACACCCACGGAAGCCTCGGAGGATGGGGGGAGGGCTGGGTGGCCGAGCAATTCGGAGGCCCCTTCAAGCCGGAGGTCCGAACCTGGATGGCGTCGCGCCTGACCGAGGTGGCCCGGCGGGCACTGGCGTCGATGGCCCCGGCCTCGATCGGTTTCGATACGTTCGATGCGCCGGAAGGCATTCGCAATCGGTTGGTCGGAGATGCGGGGGCTGTGGATCCCGAATTCGCATTCCTGAGGGTCCGCCGCGAGGACGGCCAGGAGGCCCTCTGGGGATCGTACGGCGCGCACGCGACCGTGGTGGGTGCGGGGGAGATGCGCTTCCATGGCGACTATCCGGGAGCCTGGCAGGAATCCATGGAATCGGAGACCGGCGGACTGGCACTGTTCGCCGCCGCGGCGGTGGGGAGCCAGGGCCCACGGGCACCCGGTCCTGGATGGGACGGGGCGCGCGGACTGGGGCGATCGCTGGCCCGCAAGGTTCTCGACCGTAGGTTGAACTGCCCGATGCAGTCGGAGGTGGAGCTGGGCTCCGCGGCGGTATCCCTCGATCTGCCGCCACTGCGCGTGCGGTTGGGAGATCGATGGCAACTCCGTCCCTGGGCTGCCGAACGGGTGCTCCCGGTCTCCGGGCGGACCACCCTTCAGGGGGTGCGCATCGGTCCCTGGACCTGGCTGTCCACCCCTTGCGATTTCTCCGGTGAGTTGGCCGTGGAACTGAAGGCCAAGGCCAGGGCGGCCGGGATGCGGTGCGCGGTCACGAGCTTCAATGGCGACTACCTCGGGTATGTGCTGCCCACTCGGTACCAATCGCTCGACAGTTATGAATCACGCACGATGTGCTTCTACGGACCGATCCTGACCGATGCGTTCATGGAGACCCTCGGCGGGCTTCTCGACGTGTTGAATCCAGGAACAACGGGCGGGCGCTGAGGATCGGGGCGTGCGATGATCGGGGCGGAGCATCGCACGCATGGCGCATATCGATTGTGGGAATTCCGCCTTGTTCGACGGGGATGCCTCGACCTAGCTTGATCGCGCCAGGGCCCATGGAACGCGGGCTTGTGAACCCCGCCAGGGCCGGAAGGCAGCAACGGTGCTTGTCCCGCGTCTGCCGTGGGTACCCTGGCATTTCTCTTTTTTCGGCGGGGCGACCGAACCTTCCCTGCGATCATCGGTGGAGACGGGGTACGCCGTCGACCGGGAGTTGAACAATCGAACACCCGTGTTAAGTCTGTGCTCTTGAAGACGGTCCTGCATTGGTTTCGGCGAGACCTCCGGGTCACCGACAACACCGCGCTGTTCCAAGCCTACAGCGAATCGGAGCGCCTGGTGCCTGTCTTCTGCTGGGATGACGCCATCCTGCGATCCCCCGACGTCGGAGCGGCGCGGGTTGATTTTCTCCTCCGATCGCTGCACTCCCTCTCCCGAAATCTGGACAGCCTCGGGCACCGGTTGGTCATCCGGCATGGCCCCCCGGAAGAGGTGCTCCCGACCCTGGCCCGCGAGGCGGGGGCCTCCGCGGTCTTCGTCAATCGCGACTACGAGCCTTACTCGGTGGCCCGAGATGCCCGCGTCGAGGCCGTGCTGACCGAACACGGGATCCAGCTCCGGTCCCACAAGGACCGGGTCATCCATGAGGGACGCGAGGTCCTCACCCGAACGGGAACGGTCTTCAGCGTCTTCACTCCCTATTCCAAGGCCTGGAAGGCAAAGCCCTTGTCGTGGCCTGCCCCGCGCATCGGTGGTCCGAAGGCTCCGGCGCCGAGCCTGGGCTCGTTGCCATTGCCCGAGAGCGCCGCGGCCCTGGGGCATCCGGCCGGCCAGAGCCCGTGTGCGGCGGGTGAACGGGCGGGATTGGAATTGCTCGACCAATTCCTCGAGGCCCGGGTGTTCGACTATGATCACGGGCGCAATCTCCTGTCGGAACCCAACGGCACCTCCCTCCTGTCCCCGCACCTGCGGTTTGGTACGGTGGGGATCCGGACCGTCCTCGAGCGTCTCCAGTCCGCCCGAACGCGGACCACGACCACGGTAGGGCAGAAATCCTGTGATACCTGGCTCAGTGAACTGATCTGGAGGGAGTTCTACATCCAGATCCTGGCCAACCATCCGAGGGTCGCCTCCGGATCGTTCCGCCCCGAGTACGACCAGATCCAATGGCGGGGCACCGACGCCCAGTTCGAGGCGTGGTGCGCTGGTCAGACCGGATATCCGATCGTCGACGCGGCCATGCGGTGCCTGAATGCGACCGGTTGGATGCACAACCGACTCCGCATGATCGTGGCCATGTTCCTGACCAAGGACCTGATGGTTTCCTGGCAAAGGGGCGAGCGGCACTTCATGAAGGCCCTGGCCGACGGCGACCTGGCGGCCAATAACGGGGGATGGCAGTGGAGCGCCGGATGCGGCACCGACGCCGCCCCTTACTTCCGGATCTTCAACCCGGTGACGCAGGGGCAGAAGTGCGACCCCGACGGCGATTTTGTCCGGCGCTGGGTCCCGGAACTGAAGGACGCTCCGGCGGACTGCATTCACGAGCCCTGGACTCGGCCCCTGCTCCTGGCTCGCTCCCGCTATCCGTCGCCGATCGTCCAGCACGACGTGCAGCGGGGCCTTTGCCTCGAGATGTTCAAGGCGGTGAAGGGAGCGTCTGCGGAATCCAAGTCCACTCCCTCATCGGCCAACGAATGAATCCCAGGGGTCTTCCCCCTGAGGGTGACCCTGCCATCTCCGAATCCTGAATGAACCCGGAAACATCTCCCTCGGCCGTCGGCGACGGGCTCGGTCCCGCCGACCGGATCCGCCTCGAATACGACGCGCTGACCCGCCAACTGGAACGGATGCGGGCGATGCAGTACGCCTACAATCGGAAGTTCTTTGCGCTCCTGCTCGTTTCCTCATTGGTCGGTCTCGGGTTGATCCTCTGGGGACGCTGGGTGGGCCAGCTCGTGGTTTGCTTCGGGTTGGTGACCACCGGGGTCACCGCATCGTTCTTCCTGCACTTCTGCGATTTCGCCCGGGTCCACGCCCGTGCCATTGAATCGCGGATCAATGCGATCCTCGGGCGACCGGTGCTCATCGCCTCGGAATTGGAGGCCGACTACTTCTATCCCCATGCCTCCCCGAAACTCAGCGGTTTCAGCCTGGAACGTCCGGGATCGTTCTTCTCGGCGTACACGCTGCATTTCTGCGGGGTATGGGCCGCCCTGGTGTTCTGGTGCGCTGTCCAGTTGTGGGACCAGTTGGCCGCCGGTGCCTGGTTCCTGTGGGCTTTGATCTGGTTGGGGTGGTGCGGTTCTAACGCGGGGTACCTGCATTGGTGGTTCGGAAAATCTGGCGCCGAGGCCCGCATGGCCCGCCGTCTGGCCCAGGCCTATGGCCTGGGTCATCCAGCGGTTCCGCCGGTGATGTCCGGGGACGCCTGAATCGGGAGTGACTTCGCGGACGGCGGTCCCTTGTTTCCGCTCTGGCCAAAGGGCTGCATCCCAGCAAAAGCTCTGCCCACGCCATGAACCGCCGCACCTTCCTGACCGCCGCCACTGTGGCCGGCGCCTCCGCCCTTGTGCCTTCCGTCGCTTCGGCCGCCGTCGCGGCCCGGCGCGACGCCTCGGGCAACCGCATCAAATTGGGCATCGACAATTTCGCCGTGCGGGCCTGGGGCTGGAAGGGGCGTGAATTGGTGGATTATGCCGCCGGGTTGAAGCTCGACACGCTGTTCATCACCGACCTGCCGGCCCTGGGGAGCCTGGAAACCTCGGCCGCTGCCGACCTGCGCAAGTACGCCGCCGACAAGGGAGTGGAGATACTTCTCGGCTCTTGGAGCATCTGTCCGACCTCCAAGTCGTTCAAAAAGGATTGGGGCACCGCCGAGGAACACCTCTCCCTGGGGCTGCGACTCTCGAAGGCGGTCGGATCATCGGCCTTCCGCGTGGTGTTGGGGTCCCGCGATGATCGGAAGACCCCGGGCGGCATCGAGGCGCGCATCGCCGACACGGTCAAGGTGCTCAAGGCCTGTCGCAACCAGGCGTTGGATCTGGGAGTGAAGGTCTCGGTCGAGAACCATGCCGGCGACATGACCGCCGATGAATTGATCACCCTGATCGAGTCGGCCGGCCGCGAGTTCGTGGGCGCCAACATGGATTCGGGCAACGCGGCCTGGACCCTCGAGGATCCGATGGAGAGCCTGGAGAAGCTTGGTCCCTACACGATCACCACCAGTCTCCGCGATTCCCGCATCTGGCAGACCGACAAGGGTTGCAAGGTGCAGTGGACGGCCATGGGCGACGGCGGTTGCGTGGACCTGGAACGGTATTTCAAACGCTATTCCCAGTTGTGCCCCGGGGTGGCCGTGAACATCGAGACCATCGGTGGGTTCGCCGTGGAGTTCCCGTATTACGAGGACAGCTTCTGGGAGGCCTTCCCGAAGAAATCGGCGCACGAGTTCGCTCGGTTCCTGGCCGTGGCCCGTCGAGGTCAGGCGATGGACCAGTATGATGGCGGCAACAAGCAGCGCCAACGGGAGGAACTCGAGAAGAGCGTCGCCTATTGCCGCGAGACCCTGGGCCTCGGGGCCAAGGGTTGAATTCCCGACGGGGGTTCGGACCGAAGTCGAACCGCCCGTCCCGCCCGGGATCCGCGGCCAACTGGCCTCCAGGGATCAGAGCTTCCTCCAGGCTGCCACGAACATGCCATTCCCGGCCGTATCCTGGGGCCAGAGGTGCAGTTGGGTGACCGGAGGTTCGTCGGGCTGGAAGGGATTGACCACCGCCAGGGTGTCGAAGTCGCTGCGCTCCTCGGTGAACCCGTCGGCCACCCCGGTCGTCTCGGCGTGGCTGAGGGTACACACTGCGTAGATCAGGCGTCCGCCGGGCTTCAGCGAGTTGGCCACGTTCTGCAGCAGACCACGCTGGATCTCGGCCAGTTCCTGGACGTCTTGGGCGGAGGTGGTCCACCGGGAATGGGGATTGCGTCCCCAGGTGCCCAAGCCGGAGCAGGGGGCGTCGAGAAGGATGCCATCAAAGCGCGTTTTGGTGGGCGGGTGTTCCGACCCGTCCCAGTGGACGGCACGGTAATTGAAGCACTTGGCCCGGCCGGCCCGCTGGCGGAGCCGATCCAGCCGCCATCCCGCGCGATCGCTGGCCCAGATCAGGCTCTTGCCGCCCATCAGCGCGGACAGGTGCAGGGTCTTGCCGCCCTCGCCAGCGCAGGCATCCCACCAGACCTCTCCGGGCCGTGGGGCGCAGATCCGACCCACCGCCTGCGAGGCGATGTCCTGGATCTCGAATTGCCCCGACTGGAAGCCGCGATCGAGGAAGAGGTCTTCACGCCCGAGGTATTGGTGCGAGTCGGGGAACGGGCCCGGCTGGAGGTCGCGAAGGCGGTGGGTCAACTCCTCGGTGAATTCCGGTCGGCTGCGCAGCCAGAGATTCGGCTCCTTCTGGAACGCCCGGGCCAGGTCCGGCGTGATGGCGAGGTGTTCGGCGGCCCAGTCGGGCAGTGCATTGCGCACCAGTTCCTCATCCGAGAACGCCCGGGGCTCGGCGGCGAAACGGGCCGCGAAGCGCATTCCATCCTCGATGCGTGCCTCCAGAGGACGGTCGGTGCCCAGCCAACGCTCCCAGCGGAAAAAACTGAAGACGGCCCGACTCACCCAGGCGGCGTCGGACGGCGACAGCCCGCGGCGTCGGAACAAAGTCTGACGCAGGACCATGTCGGCCGGGTTTTCCACCGAGGATCGCCCCACGATCCGGGCCGCCAATTGCAGCGGACTCATCTGGGAAGGCGGAATGCCTCCCGGTTCCTCGTTCATTTCCTGGGATCCGGGATGCTGGGAGGATCCTGAGTCCACGGGCCGGCCCGCGGCTCGTGGGGCTTGAGGGGGGCGATCCTGCCGAGGGCGGAATGGACGTCGCGGGCGGAAGAAGTTGCGGCCGCGGGAGCGGGGACCCGGACCAGCGGAGTCGGAGGGGGGAGGGTTCATTCTTTGAGACGGCGGGCGTGCACCCGGGCGACATCACCCATGTAGTCGTCGCGAGGGGCGGAGGCGGCGGCCGCGCGGATGTGCTCTGCGGCGCGGGTCTTGTCACCCGTCGCCTCGAAATACAGTCCCAGGTAGAGCCGGGCGTAGAAGAGGTGTTTCTGCTTCGCCTTCGGGTCGGCTGGGGCATCATCCGCGGCCTTGATCACGTCGGCGGGCGTGGCCTTGCCCGCGAAAAGGCGATGCACCTCCTTCATGGGAATCCGAGCGTCGCCCTCGATCGGGATCAGGCGTGCGCGGGCCGTCTCCGGATCCTTTTCCCGGGCGACGCACAGGAAATGCCAAACGGCGTTCTCGACATCGTCGGTGTTGACCGTCTGGTGCAGTTCGAACTGACGCCGTCCGTCGGCGAACCGACCCGCATAGTAGAGGGCGATCCCGCGTTGCCAATTCTGGGGCGCCATCCGGGGATCCAGTTCATTGGCCCGATCGAAATCGACGAGCGCCTTCTCGATGTCGTTGCGGCGGAAGTGAAGCATGCCGCGCTCCTCCACCAGGTACGGGGATTTCGGGTTCCGCTGGATGGCCTCCCCCATGTCGGCGATTGCCCCCTCGGCATCGCCGGTGAATGCCCGCATCTGGGCCCGGAGGTGCCAAGCCCGCACATCATCGGGCTTGTCCTTCAGCAGGGCACCGAGGGTCGCGAGGGCATTGGTCGTGTCCCCCTTCCGCATCCGCTCCAGGGCCCCCTCCACGGTCGGTGCATCGGCGGCGATGGCGACCGTGGCGGCCAGGGTCCAAGACAACAACCAGCGGGCGAGGTGCATGCTCGAGCCAGATAGGAACCGGACGCGGCGCCGAGGGCCAGAGCATTCTGGGCTGGATGCGACCACCGCGCGGATCGGGGAGCGCGGGCCTCGAATCCCAGTCCCTGGATTTCGGATGGAAAACTCGGTGCAAGGCTGGACTTCGGGCCCGGTTCCTGGATTGTCTGAAGGCCCGTTGTCCAAGCCATGAGTGTCCCCACCGATTCTTCTTCCCTTGCGCCCTATCGCGCCGCCAGCGAGCACCTGTGCCGGGTCCGGTCCGAGATGGCCCGGGTGATCGTGGGCCAGCAGGAGCTCGTCCACCGGTTGCTGGTGGCGCTCGTCGCCCGGGGACACATCCTGTTGGAGGGATTGCCGGGTCTGGCCAAGACGGCCAGCGTGAGCGCACTCGCACGGGCCACCGACTGCCGATTCTCCCGAATCCAGTTCACGCCGGATCTTCTCCCGGGCGACATCACCGGCACGCTGATCTACGATCCCGTGCAGGGCACCTATTCCACCCGGCAAGGCCCGATCTTCGCGAACCTGGTGCTGGCCGATGAAATCAACCGCGCTCCGAGCAAGGTGCAGTCGGCGCTGCTGGAGGCGATGCAGGAGCGGCAGGTGACCATCGGCGACAAGACCTGGCCCTTGCCCGAGCCGTTCCTGGTCCTTGCCACCCAGAATCCCATCGAGCAAGAAGGTACCTATCCGCTGCCCGAAGCTCAGATGGATCGCTTCATGCTGAAGGTCGTGGTCGGCTACCCGTCGGCGGAAGAGGAGTTGGTCATCCTCGACCGCATGGCCAGCACCCGCCCCCAGTTCACTCTAGACTCGGTGGTCAAGCCCGACGAGATCTCCGCCTACCAGGCCCTGGTCAACACCGTGCATGTGGATCCGCTCGTGCGCGACTACATCGTCCGGTTGGTGGTGGCGACCCGCGAGGCCGCCGCGGGAACCGGTGTGGCCCCGGAGCTCAAGCGCCTGGTCCGCATCGGAGCCAGCCCGCGCGCCACGATCAACCTCACCTTGGCGGCTCGTGCCTGTGCACTCATCGAAGGGCGCAATCATGCGACGCCCGACGACGTGAAGCGCATCGCGCCCGATGTGCTGCGGCACCGCATCCTCCTGACCTACGAGGCTGAAGCCGAGGAGATCACCACGGAGAGCATCGTCGGCACACTGCTCTCCAAGGTGAAGGTTCCCTGAGCCGGAACGACCCGGACCGAGCCCACGGTTTTGAACCGCGGGTCATCCCAAGCGATTACCGCCCCGGAGGCGCGCGGCTCCGTCACTTGGGGACCAAGTCCTTGCGGGGGAATAGCGGGATCGGGGCACCCACCTGATGCCCTGGCGCCAAGCCTCCCCAGATCGATTGCCGCCAGTCGGAAGGCTCACCGCAGACCTTGAGCTGGGCGAAGATCTTGTCGGCGGTCGCCGGCATCACGGGTTGCACCAGTACCGCCAGGATCCGGCAGCATTCCACCAGATTGTAGAGCACCGAATCCAGTCGCGCCGACTGATTGGGATCCTTGGCCAGGTGGAAGGGCTTGGTTTCCTCGACGAAGAGATTGGCCCGGTTGACCAGTTCCCAGGCCGCGATCAGGGCGCCTTGGGGATCATTGGCCAGATAGCATGACTGGGTCTTCTCGGTCGCGGCGTTGGCCTCGACCGCAAGAGTACCGTCGGCGGCGGGAACCACGCCGGCCCGATACTTGTTGAGCATGTTGACCGCGCGGTTGAGCAGGTTGCCCAGGCCATTGGCCAACTCGGAGTTGTAGCGGACCCGAAAGCCCTCGTCGGTCCAGTTGCCATCGGGCCCGATGCCCAATTCGCGGACCACGTAATACCGGAAGGCGTCGAGGCCCCATTCCCCGATGATCGCCAGGGGATCCACCACGTTGCCGGTGCTCTTGCTGAGCTTGGCGCCGTCCTTCTGCCACCACCCGTGGACCAGGATGGTCTTGGGCAGCGGGGCTCCCAGGGCGTGGAGCATGATCGGCCAGTACACGGCGTGGAACTTGAGGATGTCCTTGCCGATGAGGTGGATATCGGCGGGCCAGGCCGACAATCGTGAACCGGCCGGTGCAGTGCCTCCCAAGGCGGCCACCGCCGTCGGGTCTCCGAGGGCCGCTGGGATCGAGAAATAATTCACCAGTGCATCGAACCAGACATAGGTGACGTAGCCGGGATCGAAGGGCAGGGGGATGCCCCACGACAGGCGCGAGGCGGGCCGGGAGATGCACAGGTCCTCGAGCTTCTGGGAGCGCAGAAAACCCAGGACCTCGTTGCGCCGGTGGGCGGGTTGGACGAACTCGGGGTGCTTCTCGATGTGGTCGATCAGCCAGGCCTGATGCTCGCCCAGCCTGAAGTACCAGTTCTCCTCGACGAGTTCCTGCACCACGCCCCACTGCGGGTCCCAAGTCCCGTCCGGATTGCGGTCCTTCTCGGTCAGAAAGGTCTCCTCCTTCACCGAGTAGAAACCCCGGTAGGCCGATTTGTAGAAGTGTCCGGTGGCGTGCAGGCGGTCGAGCAGTGTCGCCACGATCTTCCTGTGGCGCTCGTCTGTGGTCCGCACGAAGTCGTCGTGGCTCAGTCCGAGGGTGCGGACGAACTCACCCCACTGCACGGCCAGTCCGTCGCAATAGGTCTGGGGAGATTGACCGAGTTCCTGCGCCGCCTGCTGGACCTTCTGTCCGTGCTCGTCGAGGCCGGTGAGGAAGAACACGGGTTGGCCCAGGCTTCGGCGGGCCCGGGCGAGGACATCGGCCACCACCTTCTCGTAAGCGTGCCCCAGATGGGGTGCCCCGTTCACGTAGTCGATCGCCGTGGTGATGTAGAACCGCTTGTCCATGTCCGGGCTATTCAAGCCCAGAACGGTCCGGAATCGAAGGTTTTACTGGCACGGCTCGGGACCGTGGCGAGTGTGGCCCCGGGGATGTCAGGATCCTGAGGTCAACCGGCCCTGCCCTGGCGCCACTTGTCGAGGCCCACGGCCATGACGATCACCGCTCCGATGATGATTTCCTGGATGTAGGAATCCCAACCGAGTTGGTTGGTTCCATTGCGCAGCACGGCCATCAGGAGTGCGCCCATGAGCGATCCCCCGATGCCGCCGATGCCGCCGTTGAGGCTGGCCCCTCCGATCACGACCGCGGCGATGATGTCCAATTCCAGGCCCACGGCCACGGTCGGATCGCCCTGGGCGAGCCGGGACTGTTGCATGAGACCGGCCAGGCCGAAGAATCCGCCCGCCAGGGTGTACAACCAGAGCTTCACCCGCTGCACGCGCACACCGCAGAGACGGGCGGCCGGTTCACTGGATCCGATGGCGTAGACATGGCGACCGAAAACGCTGCGTCGCATGATGAAGCTCGCGACCACCGCCAGTGCGAGGGTGATCCAGACTCCGGGTGGTAGCGGCAGGAATCCTTGCGGATTGGTTCGCTCCATCAGGGCATTGAGTCCGGTGCCCTCGGGGTTGTACACGGCCTGCTTGCCGCTGATCCATTTGGCTCCACCCCGCACCACGCCCATCATTCCCAAGGTGATGATGAAAGGCGAAAGGCGCAGCCCCGCGATCAGCCCCCCGTTGGCCAGGCCGATCAACGCCCCGGTGGCCACCACCGCCGCGGCCGCTACCCAGGAGTTGTTGCCGGCGGTGAGGAGCTTGGCGCCGACGACCGAACTGAAGGCGACGGCGGCCCCGACGCTCAGGTCGATGCCGCCGCTGACGATGATCATGGTCATCCCGATCGCCCCGAGGGCGACGATGACGGTCTGGGTCAGGACGATCGCCGCATTGCGTCCAGTGAAAAGGGTGGGGCGTGCCTCTTCGCTCAAGGCGAGGAGTCCGAGGACGAACACCAGGCCGAGCAGCGGTCCTGCCGTCTGCAGGAGTCGGCGCCAAGACGGGGGATGGGATGCAACGGGGGAGGACATCGTTGGACTCGGAAAACCTCGGTAGAGTGCTGATTCGTGCGGCGTTCGCCAATCCTTGAGCAGAGGATCGTTTGACTTTAGCGACCTTTAGAAGTAGTACGCATGCGTACAATATGCCCCTCGAGAAACTGGCCGCCGCGTTCTTCCTCCAGATGGCGATCATCCTTCTGGTCTGCCGACTGGCCGGATGGGTGGGCCGAAGGCTCGGCCAACCCCAGGTCGTCTGCGAGATGGTGGCCGGGGTTTTCCTGGGTCCCTCGTTGCTGGGGTGGCTGGCCCCTGGAGTGCAGGCCCAACTCTTCCCGCCCGAATCCCTGCGGGTGCTCTATGTGGGAGCCCAACTGGGGGTGGGGCTCTACATGTTCCTCGTGGGTGCGGAGTTCCGGGTGGACCTGTTCCAAGGACGCCTGCGCAGTGCGGCCTCGGTCTCCATCGCCGGCATGGCGGTGCCCTTCCTTCTCGGAGCCCTGCTGACCCCATGGTTGATGAAGATTCCCGGGTTGTTTTCTCCCACGGCGACGCAGTGGGAGGCGACCCTCTTCCTGGGGGCGGCCATCGCCATCACCGCCTTTCCCATGCTGGCTCGGATCATCTACGAACGGGGATTGAGTGGAACCCCACTGGGCACGCTGGCTCTGGCGGCCGGGGCCATCGACGATGCGGCGGCATGGTGCGTTCTAGCGGTCGTGCTCGCCAGCTTCGGCAAGGGCGCCAGCCTGGCCTACTGGGCGATCGGGGGCGGCGTCGGTTATGCGGTCTTCATGCTGTTCCTCGGCCGTCGCCTGCTGGTGCCGCTCGGCCGATCCGTGGAGAAGGCGGGCGCACTGACCCCGACCCACCTGGCGATCCTATTGATGCTTTTCGCCCTGGCGGCCTGGGCCATGGACGCCATCGGCATCCATGCGGTGTTTGGCGGATTTCTCCTTGGCGCCGCCCTGCCACGGGGCCTGCTCACCCGCGAGTTGCAGCGCCAGGTCGAACCCTTCGCGGTGATCTTCCTGTTGCCCATGTTCTTCACCTTTTCCGGACTCCGCACCCGCCTCGATACGGTCAACTCCTGGGAGATGCTCGGGGTGGCATTGGTGGTTTTGGCGGCCTCGATCCTCGGCAAGGGAGTGGCCTGTTGGGCGGCGGCGCGGATCAACGGGGAGGACCCACCCACGGCGCTCGCGGTGGGCACCCTGATGAACTCCCGCGGCCTGATGGAATTGATCATCCTCAACATCGGCCTCCAGAATGGATTCATCGAGTCGGGGCTCTTCTCGATCATGGTGCTCATGGCGATCGTGACCACCCTCATGACCTCCCCGGTGTTCGAATGGGTGTATGGGCGCAAGGCCCGCCAGGAGGGGCGATTGGGATCGACGGTCGGACCGGTGGCCTAGGGCGATGGCTTCGGCGGCAACCGAGGCGTCGAGGAATGCCCTGGAACACGCCAGGCCGGGTGGAATCCCCTCGCGACCGCCGGGGCTCTCTGGACATCCTTTGCTGCATCGCATGCCCGCCACCGCCTCCCGACTCCAGGTGTTCACCGAATCCGTGATCCGGGGAATGAGCCGCCTGGCCACCCGCCATGGCGCCATCAACCTGGCCCAGGGATT
>CAIOKD010000285.1 GCA_903858835.1 uncultured Verrucomicrobiota bacterium | reverse complement strand
GGATCGACCCGGATCCCCGAGGGCGCCTCAAGCATCCCTGAGGATGTCGCGCACGACCTTGCCGTGGATGTCGGTGAGGCGGAAATCCCTCCCCTGGAACCGGTAGGTCAATCGCTCGTGATGGATCCCCAGCTGATGGAGCAGGGTGGCCTGGAAGTCGTGCACGTGAACCGGGTTCTGCACCACGTTCATGCCGAGGTCGTCGGTCTCGCCATACGAAATCCCCGGCGTCACTCCGCCGCCGGCGATCCAGGTGGTGAAGGCGTACGGATGGTGGTCGCGCCCCCAGTGTTCCCGGTCGTCGAGGCTGCCCTGGATGAACGGGGTGCGCCCGAACTCACCGCCCCAGATCACGAGGGTGTCGTCGAGCAGGCCCCGTTGCTTCAGGTCGACGACGAGGCCGGCCGAGGGTTGGTCGGTGTCCCGGCATTGGGTGTAGAGTTCGGTGGTGAGACTCCGGTGCTGGTCCCAACCGGCGTGCATGACCTGGACGCAGCGGACGCCGCGTTCGATGAGCCGGCGGGCCATCAGGCAGTTGTAGGCGAAGGTCCCGGGCTCACGGACACTCGGGCCGTAGAGCGCCAGAACCGACTCCGGTTCCTTCGAAAGGTCGGCCAGTTCCGGCACGCTCGTCTGCATGCGGAAGGCCATCTCGTACTGGGCGATGCGGGTGGCGATCTCCGGATCGCCATGGGCCTCGAGCTTGATTCGGTTCAAGGCGCCCAGGTCGTCGAGCATGGCCCGTCGGGCCGACTCGGGCAGGCCGGCCGGGTTGCCGAGGTACAGCACCGGCTCGGTGCCCCCGCGGAACTTCACCCCCTGGTATCGGGACGGCAGGAATCCAGAGCCCCAGTAGAAGTCGTAGAAGATCTGCCCACAGGTGGTGCCCTTGCTCACCGAGGTCATCACCGCGAAGGCCGGGAGGTTCTCGGATTCGCTGCCCAAACCGTAGGTCAGCCAGGCACCCAGGGTGGGCCGCCCGGGAATCTGGGCACCGCTGAGCATCAGGGAAATGGCGGGCGCATGGTTCACCGCGTCGGTGTGCATGCCCTTGATGAAGCACAGTTCATCGGCGATCCGACCGGTGTGTGGCAGGAAATCGCTCACCCAGGCACCACTCTGACCGTGCTGCCGGAAGGGCTCGACGGGCGCGAGCATGAGCTTGCCGTCGGCCTTGCCGGTCATGGTGCTGAAGCGTTTGCCCGCGACGTAGGCATCGGGCAGGGGCTTGCCATGCCGTCTGCGCAACTCGGGCTTGTAGTCGAACAGGTCGACATGGGTCGGGGCCCCGTTCTGGAAGAGGTAGATCGCGTGCTTGGCGCGGGCCGGATGATGGGGGCGCGGAGCACCCGCGGAAGCGATGGTCCCGGTGGCTGCGGCGGAGACCGGAGGGGATCCCAGCAGATGACCCAGGGCCGCCAAGCCGAGACCGGTGCCGGTCCGGCCGAGGAATTGCCGACGCGTTTCGCGGACAAGGAGTTCGTGGTTGGGGCTCAAGGGGCTCATTCCTTGGTCAAGGCTTCGTCGAGGTTCAGGACGGTGCTGGCGGTCAGGGTCCAGGCCGCCAGTTCCGCGGGGTCGAGGTCCGTGGGCGCCGCGGATTCGCCATTGCGAATCCATTGAGCCGCCAGTTCGGGTTGCCGGGCGTAGGTGGCGCGGTGGCGCTGGAGTCCGTCGAGCAGGATGCGTCGCTCCGCGTCAGCGGGGCGTCGGCCCAGCACCCGCCGGCAGAGGTATGCCAGCCGCTCGGCGTCACCGGACTCGGAGGCGAGCGCCCTCTGGGCCATCACGCGCGCGGCCTCGACGTACCCGGTGTCGTTCAGGGTGAGCAGGGCATGCAGCGGCACGTTGGTCCGGGGCGTCTTGACCGTGCAGGTCTGGCGGTTGGCCACGTCGAAGAACAGGGTGGGGCCGATGATGCGCCTCCAGAACACATACAGGCTTCGGCGGTACAGCGCCTCGCCGTGGTCCTGCGGGTAGCGCTTGTTGCCGAAGGTGGCTTCTTCCCAGACGCCCGGGGGTTGGTAGGGGTTCACCGAAGCTCCGCCCTGCCGCTCAGTGAGCAGGCCCGCGGCGGCGAGGGTCATGTCCCGGATCATCGGTGAAGGCATTCGGAACCGCGGGCCCCGGGCGAGCCTCCGGTTCTCCGGATCCTTTTCCCGAACCTCGGGCGAGACCTGCGACGACTGGCGGTAGCTGGCGCTTGAAACCAGGGTCCGGATCAGCCCCTTCACATCCCAGCCCGAGGCCATGAATTCCACGGCGAGCCAATCGAGCAGTTCCGGATGCGACGGGCGTTCTCCCTGCAGGCCGAAATCCTCGGAGGTCTTCACCAACCCCACACCGAAGAACTGCTGCCAGAGGCGGTTGACCGTGACGCGGGCGGGCAGGGGATTGGTGGGTGAGACCAGCCACTGGGCCAGCTCCAGCCGATCCGGCGTTTGGGTGCTGCGCCCGGGAGTCAGGTGGGCGGGCAATGCGGGCGGCACCTCGGGCCCGGGGTTCTG
>CAIOKD010000284.1 GCA_903858835.1 uncultured Verrucomicrobiota bacterium | reverse complement strand
GGAAGCGAGTCGGCGATCCGCGAGCATCTCGGTCATGGCATCGGCAACGATTCCCGACCCGTCACGGCCTTCGTCAGCATCATGCAGGGCTGCAACCAGCACTGCACCTTCTGCATCGTCCCCTCCACCCGCGGCGAGGAGCGCAGTCGGCCGATGGACGACATCGTGGCCGAATGCCGCGAACTGGCCGCCCGTGGCGTCCGCGAGATCACCCTGCTGGGGCAGATCGTCACCAGCTACGGGCGCCGGATGTACCCGGTGCAGGACGGCCGCAGCGCTTTCGTCCAACTGATCGAAGCGGTGCATGCCATCGAGGGCATCGACCGGATCCGCTTCACTTCTCCCCATCCCAAGGGCTATGGCGACGACCTGGTCGAGGCCTACGGACGGCTTCCCAAGCTCGTCGAAAGCGCACACCTGCCGGTGCAGAGCGGCTCGAACCGCCTGCTCAAACTCATGCACCGCGGATACACCCGCGAGCGTTTCCTGGAGATCATCGCCAAGCTGCGCGCCGTGCGCCCCGATATCGGCCTGAGCACCGACATCATCGTCGGCTTCCCCGGTGAGACCGAGGAGGACTTTCTGGAGACGATGTCGCTCTGCCAGGAGGTGCAGTTCGACCAGGCCTTCCTCTTCAAGTACAGCCGCAGGCGCGATACCCCCGCGGCCGCCATGGCCGACCAGTTGCCCGAGGAGGTCATCGAGGAACGGCACCAACGCCTGTTGGCCGAGATCAATCGCATGGCCATGGCCAAGTTCGAGGCCCACATCGGCGGACTGGTCGAGGTGCTGGTCGAGGGCCCCAGCCACCGCAATCCCGCCCGCTACGAGGGCCGCACCCGCACCAACAAGATCGCCGTCTTCGAGGGATCTCCCCGGCATCTCGGGCAGGTCCTCGACCTGCGGATCGAACGCGTCGGCAGCTTCACGCTGTACGGAAACCCCGCGATCGTCGGCCTCGACTGAACGGCTCGCCCAGCCCGCCGTCAGCGGGAGAGCAGCACCAGGTATTGCTGGAGCCGCCGCGACTCCGAGGCATCGCGCCGCTCCTGGTGGATCACATGGAGGTTGGCGATCATCCGCTGGAGGCAGCGACGGGGCGTGATCGGTTGCAGCAGGATCGCTCCGTCGGAATCGGACAACGAGAAATGGGCCAACCGCTGGCGGGCCTCGGAGCGGGTGACCAGGCGGCCTTCGTGGAAGGCGTCGATGAGCCACTCGCCCTGGACATCCTGATAGCGGCAGAGGAAATGCCCAGGCATGCCGATGCCCACCACCGGCAATCCCAACCGCCGGGCCACGAACTGGTAGAGACAGCAGAGCGTGATCGGAATGCCCCGACGCCGGTCAATCACCCGATCCATGTAGCTGTTGTCGGGATCGAAGTAGTGCTCGGAATTGCCGCAGAAGCCCTGTTCCCCGAAGAGCACCGCATTGAGCGCGGCGACCACGGCTCTCCCGTCGGAGGCGGCTTCCACCGCGGGCGCGGCCGCCTGGGCCCACCAGTCCAACTGCGCCTGGTAGTCCGCGATCGGAGCCTCCGGATTGCGGGTCTGGGCCAGCCTCCAGACGGCTTCCTCCAGATCGAAGTGCTCGCCGTGACCTGCGCAGAATTCGAGAAACTCCCGGTCGGCCTCAAGGCGGGCCTGAGCCTCCAGCAATTCCCGCACCCGGGCGCGGATCAACGGATCGTCGTGGAGGCGGTGGGCCTTGAGCCAGGGAAGAGGGCGTCCCTTCGGGGCCAGTTGCTCACGGATCGCACCGACCACCCCGGGATCCTCGTCGGCCAGCAGCGTCAACAGCGCCTGCTGCCGCGCGGCGGACGGGACGGATTCCCCGGTGATGGACGGCCGAAGACTCATGCGGCATCGAACATCTTGCCAGGGTTCAGGATGCCCTTCGGATCGAGTTCCCGGCGCAGCCCGCGCATCACCCGCATGGAGGCGTCGCCGAGGAACTTCGGCAGGAACTCCTTCTTGGCCACGCCAATGCCATGCTCGCCCGTGATGGTGCCCCCGAGGCGGATCGCCTCATCGAAGATCTCGCGGAAGGCCTCGTGGACCCGGTGCATCTCCTCGGTGTTGCGCTCATCGGTCAAGAACGTGGGATGCAGGTTGCCATCGCCCATGTGGCCGAAGGTGCCGATGCGGAGCCGGTGCTTCTTGGCCACCTGATCCACGAAGCGGATCATGCGGGCCAATTCGCTGCGTGGCACGGTGGCGTCTTCGAGGATGGTCGTCGGCGAGACGCGGGCCAAGGCGCTGAAAGCCGACCGACGGGCCCCGGCCAAGGCGTTGGCCTCGGCCTCGGTGGCCGCCCGTCGGACCTCGCGGGCCCCGTTGGCTCGGGCGATCTCCTCCATCCGGGCCGCCTCCTCGGCGACCTGGGCCGGATGACCGTCGGTCTCCATCAGCAGGAGCGCCTCGCAGTCGGGGAGACCGATCTTGGCGTAGTCCTCGACGCAGCGGAGCGTCGTCCGGTCGAGGAACTCGAGGGTGCACGGGATGATCTTGGCGGCGATGATGTCGGAGACCGCCTGGGCGGCGGCATCCATCGCATCGAAGGTGGCCATCAAGGTCTGCTTGGCCGCCGGTTGCGGGATGAGTCGCAACAACACCCGGGTGATCACGCCCAGGGTTCCCTCGCTGCCGATGAACAGGTCCTTGAGGGAATATCCGGCGACGTCCTTCACGCACTTGTTGCCCGTGAAGAGCACCTCGCCGTCGGGCAGCACCACCTCCAGGCCCATGACATAATTGCGGGTGATGCCGTACTTGAGCCCGCGAAGGCCCCCAGAGTTTTCGGCGACGTTCCCACCGATGGTGCTGATCTTCATCGAGCCCGGATCGGGCGGATAGAAGAGACCGGCGGCCGCCGCGGCTTCGGCGATCTGCAGCGTGGTGGCCCCGGGCTCGGCCAAGAGGGTGAGGTTGGCACGGTCCACTTCCAGGATGCGGTTCATGTGCACCGTGCAGAGGACGATGCAGCCGGGCACCGGCAGCGAGCCCCCGCTCAAACCGGTGCCGGAGCCTCGGGTGACCACGGGGGTGCCCGTGCGCTGGGCCAGGCGCAGGACGGCCTGCACGTCGGCAGTGGTGCGGGCGAACACCACGCAACCCGGCTGCTGGGTCAGGGCGGCCGTGCCATCGAAGGCATAGACGGTCAGGTCTTCGGCGGACGTGAGCACCGACCCGGCCCCGAGAAGGCCGACCAGTTCAGCGATGATTTCGGGGGAGCACGCCATGGTTCAGGCCCGGTGGGAGTTGGAGTTCCGGGCCTTCCGGGCCTCCCAGACCATGGGCAGCACCGACACGAAGATGATGCCCAGAACGATCACCTCGAAGCGCTTCTTCACGAACTCGAGCTGGCCCAGGAACCAACCCGCCGGAAGGATCAGTCCCACCCAGGCCACGGCCCCCACGGCATTGAAGAACATGAAGCGCGACCGGTCCATCGCCCCCATGCCGGCCACGAACGGGGCGAAGGTGCGCACGATCGGGACGAACCGGGCGAGGATGACGGTCTTGCCCCCGTACACCTTGAAGAAGTGGTGGGTCTTCTGCAGGTACTCGGGCCGGATGATCTTGGGGAATCTCCGGGTCAGATAGTCGCCCGCCAACTTGCCCACCGAATAATTCACCGCATCCCCGATCACGGCGGCGACGATCATCAGGGCCCCGGCCACCCAGACGTTGAGGCCCGAGGCCGGATTGGCCGCCACCGCTCCCACAGCGAAGAGCAGCGAATCGCCCGGTAGCACCGGGGTGAGCACCAGTCCGGTCTCGGCGAAGATGATCAGGAAGAGGATGCCGTAGACCCAGGCGCCATGATCGCTGGTGAGTCGATAGAGGTGGTCCTGCAAGTGCAGCACCACGTCGAGGAAGGCCTTGATGAGGTCCATTGCCGGGAAAGGTCTCTTGGAGTCGTGCCGATTGCCTCAACGCGCAGCGGTGGAACTTCCGGCTCCCCGCACCTCCTCGACCTCCTGATTCTCCAAGCGGATCGAGCGCCGGATGAACACCCAGGCGATGGCCCAGACGAACGGAAAGAAGAGCACCCCGAGCACCAGCCACGACAGGGTGAAACCACCGACCCGACGAGCCATCAGCTCCGGGGCCCAATAATTGAGGAGGGGCAATCCCACCAGAGCCGCCACGAAGGCGCTGGCGCAGAGGACGGACAGCACCCACTGCCGCCGCATCAATCGGTGCAGAAAGGCCTCGGAATGGACATCCCCGGAGGGAATGACGGGGTCGGACATGCACACAGGATGGATCGAAATCCAGACCGCCGTCCAGCGCCCTGCCGGGTTGTGTCTCACCGGAGTTTCCTCCGGATCCACGATGCCCCGACCCGGCCCCGAGATAGCGTCGGAGGAGGGCCTCAGAGATCGTTCCCACTTGCCGCCCCCGATCCCGCGGCCCAACGCTCGCCCATGGAGTTCATGCAACGCCTGTGGACCACCCTCCTCTCCGCCGGCCTCTGCCTCGGCACGGTCGCGGCCCTGGGGGACGCTCCCGCCGATCCCAACGCCGCCTGGTTGGCCGAGCACTACACCAAGTACGAACACCGCATCCCCATGCGGGACGGAGTGCGGCTCTTCACCCGCGTGTACGTGCCCAAGGACGACTCCGAGATTCATCCGATCCTCCTGACACGAACGCCCTACACGGTGAAACCGTATGGGGTAGACAACTACAACGACCCCGACGGCACCTTCGCCGCCCTCGCCAAGGACAAGTTCATCATGGTTTCGCAGGATGTGCGTGGCCGCTTTGGATCGGAAGGAAAGTTCGTCCACATGCGCCCCTTCAACCCGAACAAGGGGCCCAAGGACACCGACGAGAGCACCGACGCCTGGGACACCATCGACTGGTTGGTCAAGAACACGCCCAACAACAACGGAAAGGTGGGCATGTTCGGCATCTCCTACCCGGGCTTCTACACCTCGATGGGCATGATCGATTCGCATCCCGCCCTCAAGGCCGCCAGCCCGCAGGCACCGATCACCGACTGGTTCATCGGCGACGACATCCACCACAACGGCGCCTTCTTCCTATCCCAGAATTTCGGCTTCTTCTGGTGGTTCGAGGTACCGAGCGACGATCCCCTGCGGGACTCCGGCCGGAAGTTCGTCTTCAACAATGCCGACGGCTACGACTTCTTCCTGCGGATGGGATCGCTGGCGAACTCCGAATCCCTGCACTTCAAGCAGCGCGTCCCGATCTGGACGGAATTCCTGGATCATCCCAACTACGACACCTATTGGCAGGCCCGCAACATCCGGCCTCACCTCAGGAACGTCCGCTGCGCCGTGCTAACCGTGGGTGGTTGGTTCGACGGCGAGGACCTCTTCGGAGCTCTGGAAACCTATCGTTGGACCGAGAAGCTGAACCCGGGGATCACCAACCTGCTGGTCATGGGCCCCTGGACCCACGGTCAATGGAGCCGCGGCACGGGCGATCGGGTGGGCGACATCGATTTCCACGTCAAGACCGGGGACCATTACCGCGAGAAGATCGAACTACCCTTCTTCCGGCAGTTCCTCAAGGGCGACACGAATCGAGTCCAGCCCGAGGCCCAGATGTTCGAGACGGGCACCCACCGGTGGCGGCGTTTCGATACCTGGCCCCCGGCCCAGACGACGGCGCAGACCCTGTATTTCCACCCCGGAGGCCGCCTGGTCGCCGGCACCCCGCCCTCGGCGACGGACGTCGGTCACGATGAATTCCCCAGCGACCCCGCCAAACCCGTCCCCTTTTCCCAGGAGGTCACCACCGACTACCCACGCGGCTACCCGACCCACGATCAGCGGTTCGCCGCCGCTCGGCCCGACGTGCTGGTCTATGAAACCGAACCGCTCGAAGAGGATCTGACCCTCGCCGGCCCCATCCAAGCCACCCTGCACGTGGCCACCACGGGCACGGATGCCGACTGGGTGGTCAAGGTCGTGGACGTCTATCCGCCGGACTTCCCCGATCCGCAGCCAAACCCGGCCCACTTGCGGATGGGCGGTTACCAGCAACTCATCCGCGGCGACGTGATGCGCAGCCGTTTCCGGAAGAGTTTCGAGCATCCCGAGCCCCTGAAGCCCGGCCAGGTGACCGAGGTGGCGTTCACCCTGCCCGACGTGTTGCACACCTTCCGTCGCGGCCACCGCGTCCAGATCCAGGTCCAGAGCAGTTGGTTCCCGCTGGTGGACCGCAACCCCCAGACCTTCGTCCCCAACATCGCCCGGGCCCAGGCCTCCGACTTCCGCAAAGCCCTCCACCAGATCCACCGCACCCCGAAAGCCCCTTCGTCCGTGACCGTGCAGGTCCTGAAGTGACGCACGAGCATTGCGGGAGAGGACCCGGTCCCGCGCCCCCACCCACGCCACCCCAAGCGGGACCGGGTCGTCACCCGC
>CAIOKD010000283.1 GCA_903858835.1 uncultured Verrucomicrobiota bacterium | reverse complement strand
GTTCAGGGCGTTGATCGCGGTGGTGGCCGTGCTCGGGTCGGCGTCGTTCATCAGGTTCTTGAGTTCCGGGACCGCGGCCTTGGCGGCGGGGCCGATCTGGCACAGCGCGTAGGCGGCGAGGCGCCGGATCACCGTGTCTTCAGACTTGAGCAACGGGAGGATGTCGTTGACCGCCGGAGCCGAGTTGGGTCCGCCGGCGGCGAGTTCGCTCAGGGCCGTGGCTTGGGCGTCGGTGTTGCCCTTGAGTTGGGCCACCTGGGCGGCCACGTCCACCGCCTTCGGGCCGTCCTCGGACTTGCTGCAGCCGGCCGTCCACAAGAGGCAGAGGGTGCAGGCCAAGGCGATGGGGCGGATCATCCGGGGAGTCATGTCGGCGACTGTATCGGCCGGGGCCAGTGGGTCAATCGCGCCTTGGTGGGTTCACCAACCGAACGTGCCCGGGGCCGGTGTGCCTCGGCCCGCCTCGATCCTGTGAGCGCGCCCGGCCTCGAGGACACCGAAGTCCTCGGTGATGCCGTCGGCCCATCGGACCATCAATCGCCCCCCGGCGGCCGATCCCAGGCCGAAATGGATCCTGGGATCGCCGCTGGAGCAATAGCCCTGGTTGGGTTGGTGGTGCCGCCACTGGATGCCCTTGCCCGAGTCGAGCCGCAGGCTCGCGTTGCGCGGGTTCAGGCCCCGGCGCCCGACCAGTTCGAGCCGGATCCAGGTGCGGTCGCCCGCGATGACGTTCCGCAGCAGGTGCGCCGGACCGTCCCGGTTGACGACCACAAGATCCTGCGCGCCGTCGTTGTCGAGGTCGCCCGCGGCCAGACCGCGGCCGGTGGCCTCCAGCCTTGGAAGAGTGCCTCCCTCCGGCAGGACCGCGGCGAAGCGACCGCCGCCCAGTCCACGGCTCAGGGAGTCGGTCTCGGCGTACGGGTCGGGGGCGCCATTGGACGGTCCGGTCCCCAGACGGACGCGGCCGTTGGCGATGTACAGGTCCAGGTTTCCGTCGTTGTCGAAATCGGTGGCGGTCACGCCGAAGCCCGTGTGAGGCAGGCTCCCGCTGGTCGGACCGTCGCGAAGGACCGCATCGGTGAACAGGCCGCCCTGGTTTCGGAACCATCCGTTGCCTTCTCCGACGAGATGCGTGACGAAGAGGTCCAGCCAGCCGCGTTGCTCGAGATCCACGGCGACGACCCCCATGCCCGCCCTCGGGATTCCCATCGAGTTCAGCGCGCAGCCGCGCAGGGGGGCGTCGTCGTCGAAACGCCAGCCGCCGCGGTTCAGCCACAGTTGATTGGGTGTGGCGTCGTTGGCCACGAAGAGGTCGATCTTTCCGTCGCGATCGAAGTCGCCCGAGGCGACCCCCAGCCCGTTGCCGTAGGCCCGATCGAGACCCGCGGCCTTCGTGACATCCTCGAAGGTCCCGTCGCCCCGGTTCCGGAAGAGCACGGTGGGTGCGGGCGCATTGTAGTTCCGCGGCGAGCAGTAATCGCGTCGCCCACCGTCCGAGAAGCATTCCATCTCGGCACTGGGCGACCAGCGCACGTAGTTGACTACCAAGAGGTCGAGGTCGCCGTCCTGATCGAGGTCCACGAACGCGGCGCTGGTGCTGAACAGGTTGACCGCGACCCCGGCCCGCGCGGTGGCATCCTCGAAGGTGCCGTCGCCACGGTTCCGATAGAGGCGGTTGGAGCCGACCTGAGTGACGTACAGGTCGTCGCGGCCGTCGCCGTCGTAATCGCCGACGGTGCAACCCAGGCCGTACCCGGACGGGCAGGCCAGCCCGGCGGCCGTCGTGACATCCTCGAAGCGCCAATGCCCCCGGTTGCGGTAGAGCCGGTGGGCGGGCGCGGACGGGCGCTCCGGGTCGAGGGATCCGCCGTCGACGCAGAAGACATCCAGCAATCCGTCGCCGTCATAGTCCAGCAACCCGACGCCTCCGCTCTCCATCTCCGGCAGCCAAAATCGCCCGGAGGCCCCGGAATGGTGGGTGAACGAAAGCCCGCTGCCGGCGACGACGTT
>CAIOKD010000282.1 GCA_903858835.1 uncultured Verrucomicrobiota bacterium | reverse complement strand
GCCTCCTGGGCCTGCTTCTTGGTGCCGACGAACAGGATGTTGCCGCCCTTGGCCGCAGTGGCCGACAGGAACTTGCAGGCCTCCTCAAGCTGCACGACTGTCTTGGATAGGTCGATGACGTGGATGCCGTTGCGGGCCTCGAAGATGAAGCGCTTCATCTTGGGGTTCCAGCGACGGGTCTGGTGGCCGAAGTGGACGCCTGCCTCGAGGAGTTCTTTGATTCCGATGGTGCTCATGCGACTGACACTGCTTCCTGGTTCTGGGCCGCGACGCTCGCATTCATCGATCGATGACTGCGGCAGAGGCTCCCATCCGGCGGAAGGGCCGGATTATTCAGTTGGGTACGATTGTGGCCACCCGCCGCACATGCGCCGGGCCGATTTAAGGCCGTGGCCCGCCGGTGGAAACCCACCGACAGGAAGGGTCAGCCTACCGGTTGGGGAATCTCCAGCAACAGGTTTTTTGATTGGTTTTCGGGCCTTCCAGTGGGGGCGAAGGCCTAGGCCCGTGGTCGTTTCTGGTGGAGTCTGGATCCGCCGCCCGGGGACCCCGGGACCGGGAGGGCGGCGCTCGACCGGCTTCAACCGAGGATCGGGTGGACCACCGATCCATGGACATCGGTCAGCCGGTGGTCCCGGCCGCCGTAACGGTAGGTGAGCCGTTCATGGTCGAGGCCCAAGCCATGGAGCAGGGTGGCGTGGAGGTCATGGATGTGGACGGGGTTCTCGATGGCCTTGGCGCCGTGGTCGTCGGTGGCCCCGTAGGCCAGGCCGCCGCGGATCCCTCCACCGGCCATCCAGACCGTGAAGCCCTGGTGATTGTGGTCCCGCCCGTCCGTTTGCCGGCTGTCGGCGGTGCGCCCGAATTCGCCTCCCCAAAGGACGAGGGTGTCGTCGAGGAGTCCCCGGGCGGCGAGGTCCTGCAGCAGGGCCGCGGCCGGCCGATCGAGGGCCCGGGCGTTCTTGCGGAGCGAGGCCTCCAGATTCCGGTGCTGGTCCCAGCCGCCGAGGTGGACCTCGATGAACCGCGCGCCCGCCTCGGCGAAGCGACGGGCCAGCAGGCATTGGCGGGCGAATCCGTCGATCCCCGCCTCGCCGACGCCGTACAACGCCCGGGTGGCCGCGCTTTCCCGGGAAAGGTCGAGCAGATCGGGGACCTCGGCCTGCATCCGAAAAGCCAATTCGCCGGCCTCGATGGCGGCCTCGATTGCGGAGTCGGGTTCCGGGGGCAGCGCCGCCAGCCGCTCGTGGTTCATGGCCTGGATCAGGTCCAGTTGGCGTCGTTGCTGGCTCCCGGTGAGCCGGGGGTGGGTGACATGGCTCATCCCGGTATCGGCCGAGCCCTCCCGGCCCGACCCGATCCGGGTGCCCTGGTAGACCGCCGGCAGGAAGGCGCTGCCGTAATTGGCCGCGCCGAATTGCGCGGGTGGGCTGATGCTGATGAACCCGGGCAGGTTCTCGTTGGCCTTGCCCAGGCCGTAGAGCACCCAGGAACCCATCGACGGACGGACGAAGCGCGCGCTGCCGGTATGCAACTGCGTGAAGGCCTGCGGATGGTTGGGGATGTCGGTCCGCATGGAGTGGATCATGCAGAGACGGTCGGCCTGTCCGGAAAGGTGGGGGAACAGCTCGCTCATCCACAGGCCCGACTGGCCATGACGCCGGAACTCGAAGGGCGAGCCGATGATCTGGGTGCCCTTGCCGCGGCCCGGCCCGGGTTTCCCGTGGTCGATCCGCAGCCGCGGTTTGTGGTCGAAGGTGTCCTGATGGGAGGGGCCGCCCTGCATGCACAGGAAGATCACCCGCTGCGCCCGGGCCCGGTGGTGGCGGACGGGCCGGTTCGGACCGGAAGCCTCGCTCTTCGCCGGGGGTTCCGGGGAGGCCGCGGCGAGCCCCTGGAAGGCCATCCAGCCGAAGCCCGCCGCCGCGGACTGGAGCAGTTGTCTGCGGGTCCACGGAGTGGTTCCGGGGGGTGTGGCCGGGGACGATGGAGTCATGGGTCAGGGCAGGTAGCGGAACTCGGCGCAGGCGAAGAGGGCCTGGGAGAACAGGGCCCAGGCCGCTTCGCGGCCGGCGGGCTTCCCAGTGCGGGTATCCCGCGCGAGGGTCTCGCGCCGGATGAAGTCGAGGGCCCGGGTCCGCTCGGCCGGTCGCGGGTCGCGCGACAGGGCCCATCGGTAGGCGAGGTCGATGCGCCCCGGGTCATCGGTGGTCCGCCGCAGCAGGCGTTGGGCGAAGGCCTGGGATTGGATCTGCGCGAAGGGGCTGTTCAGCAGGAACAGCGACTGGGTCGGCACCAGCGTCTCGTCGCGTTGGGCGACCACCAGGCTGGACTCGGCCCCGTCGAACACCTCCAAGGCATCGGGCGTGGCGTCGCGGATCACCGGCAGGTACAGGCTCCGCCGGGTCATGCGGTCGGCCGCCCTCATGCCGATGAACCGGGCGGCGAACGGGGCATCCCCCAGTTGCGCCACCAGCGAACCGCGGAGCGGCTCCGGCTCGAGGGTCCCCGCGGCCGCGAGCATGGCATCCCGGATGGATTCGGCGTCCAGACGCCGGGGCTGGGCGCGCCAGAGCAGTTCGTCGTCCGGGTCGATTTCCAGGCCCCGTGGATCGGCCCCGGATGAGAGACGGTAGGTGCGGCTGAGGACCAGTTCGCGGACGAGGGCCTTGGTGGATCCTCCGCCCGCCTGGAATCGTCGCGCCAGATGATCCAGCAACTCCGGGTGGCTGGGTCGCTGGCCGGTCCTGCCGAAATCGTCCGGGGTGGCCACGAGGCCGCGGCCGAAGAGGTGCTGCCAGATCCGATTCACCGCGACCCGGGAGGTCAGCGGATGGTCGGGGCGGGTCAACCACTCGGCCAGTTCGCGTCGTCCGCTCTCCGTGCGGGGCATCGGTGCGTCGGGCCTCGGGCCGATGCGGCCGGGCAGGGCGCGGGGGACTTTGGCTCCGCGCTGGGTCACCTCGCCCCGGACCAGGAAGAAGGTGTCCTCCGGCTTGCCCTCGCGGACCCCCATCGCCTGAGCCTGTTCGGCACGCCGGTCGGGGATCTCGGGTGCCGGCGCGCCCCGCCCGCCCGGGCGTTTCCGCAGCGGGGCGCCCGGCATCGGCTCCAGGGCCAGTTCGGCCCGGGGAGATCGTTCCAGCGGGATCAGCGTGGAGGGCTGGCGGTTCCGGGCCTTGTCGCCGGTGGTGCCATAGCAGGTCTCGGTGCTGCGGAAGACGCCGGCCAGGGCGTAGTAGTCGCGCTGCGAGACGGGGTCGGACTTGTGGTCGTGGCAGCGCGCGCAGGCCACGGTGATCCCGAGGATGGCCCGGGTGGTGGTGTCGATTTGTTCGTCCACCAGGTCCGCCAGGAATTGGTCACGCCGTCCTTCATTCAGCCCCTTGGCGCCGATCGCCAGAAAGCCGGTGGCGATGACGAGGCCATCCCGGCGGTCCGACGGGGCCGAGGCTGCCAGCAGATCGCCGGCGACCTGCTCCCGGATGAACTCGGAGTACGGCTTGTCCTGGTTGAAGGCGTCGATCACCCAGTCGCGATAACGCCAGGCTTCCGGAAAGAGATGATTGCGCTCCTTGCCGGCGCTCTCGGCGAACCGGGCGACGTCGAGCCAGTGGCGGGCCCAGCGTTGGCCGAAGGCGGGGCTCGAAAGCCATTCGTCCACCTGCTGCTCGTAGAGGGACTCGGGCACGCGGCCCCCGTCGCCGGGTTGGAAACGGGCGACCTGCTCCGGGTTGGGGGGGAGCCCGGTAAGGTCGAAGCTCGCCCGTCGCAGCCACTCCAGCGGCGAAGTGTCGCCCACGGGCCGCAGTCCGGCTGCCTCCAGCCGGGCCAGGATGAACGCATCGATGGAGCGGAGGGGCCAGGAGGTATCCCGAACCTGCGGAGGTCGGGCGTTGGAGACCGGGGCGAAGGCCCAGTGGACATCGACCGCGGAGGGCTCTGAGGCCCCTCCGGTGATCCCGCAGAGCAGGAGTGACAGCAGCAGGAACTGGGAAGGGCGACGGAGCATGTCCGGACGATTGCTTGACCATCCTGATCGACGCACGACCGCCTGAAAAGGTTTCGTCGGTCGGGTTCCCTCGGGCAGGCTGGCGGCGTGAAACGGATCGAGTCCTGGTTTCCCACCCTCATCTACACGGCGCGGCTGCGTCCCAACGGGGCGGCGTTCAACCGCGAACTGCTGCGGGAATGCCATCAATTCCGCGAGTTCGACGATGCGGGGCGCAAGTGGTCCAAGAAGAACTACCCCGGCGGGTACACCTCCTACGGATCGATCGACCGGCTGCACACCATCTCGTCGACCTTCACCGAGCTGGAGCGTCTGATCGATCGCCATGTGCGCGCCTACGCCAAGTCCCTGGAGTGGGATCTCGGTGGCGGTGGACTCAAGATGTCCGATTGCTGGATCAACATCATGCCGCAGGGCGTGACCCACAGCCTGCACCTGCACCCCAATTCGGTGGTGAGTGGCACCTACTATGTGGCCACGCCGCGTGGTTGCGCCGGCCTCAAGTTCGAGGATCCGCGGATGAGCAGGTTCATGGCGACGCCGCCGGTGTCGGCCGAGGGGGGGCGCCCGTCCCGGCGTCATGTCACCTATCCGGCCACCGCGGGCAACGTGACCCTCTTCGAGAGCTGGCTGCGCCATGAGGTTCCCGCCAATCCCCTCAAGGCCGAGCGTATCAGCATCAGCTTCAATTACGACTGGGCTTGATCCGGGAGAATCCGATCAAGAGCGGGAGCGGGAGCGGGATAAGGATCAGGATTTGGAACGGGAACGGGTTCGGCCCTTCGCCGCCGCGGTGCGGGCATGCGGGATCTGGTCGTGGATGAGACCGTTGCTGGCGATCAATCCGTAGCGGTGTTCCCCAGGCAGGGCCCGGGTGACGAAGGATCCCCCGGCGCACTCGACGATCAACCCTCCGGCCGCGATGTCCCAGAGCCGGACCCCGGCCTCGACATAGGCGTCGAAGCGGCCGCAGGCGACATAGGTCAGGGCCAGCGCCGCGGAACCCATGATGCGGATCTTGCGTACCCGGTGGGTGAGTTCGAGGAAGTCGGACTGTGCGGCCTTCAGGCTGTCCTGGCTCTTGGCGAAGCCCAGGGAGACGATCGACTCGTCGAGGCGGGCCCGGGTGCTGACGCGGGCGATCCGGCCGTTGAGCCGCGCGGGCCTGCCGCGGATGGCCGTCCACAGGTCGTCCAAGAAAGGGTCGTACACCACGCCGACCTCGCTGCGGAAGCCCTCGGGTGTGCGCACCTGCAGAGCGATGCTCACCGCGGCATGGGGGATGCCGTAGGCGAAGTTCACCGTGCCGTCGATGGGATCGACCACCCAGCGGGCCGAGGCCTGCTCGCTGGCGACATCGATGCCTTCTTCGCCCAGGACCGGGATCTTGGGGAAGGCGCGGGCCAGGACCCGGGTGATCAGCGTCTGACAGCGGACATCCAGCTCCAGCTTGATGTC
>CAIOKD010000281.1 GCA_903858835.1 uncultured Verrucomicrobiota bacterium | reverse complement strand
TGCCACGACCACAAGTTCGACCCCATCACCCATCGTGAATACTACGGCCTGTTCGCCTTTTTCAACGACCAGGACGAGCCAACCCTCGAGGTGGCGGGCCTCCGGCCCGGACCCAGCGAACCGAAGGGAAAGCCCGGCGGCTGGGCCACCACCCTGGTCTTGAGCGAACGCAGCCAACCCCGAGACACACGGCGGTTCATCCAGGGGGATTTCACCCGTCCCGCAGAGACAGTCACTCCCACGACCCCGAAGATCCTGCCGCCTCTCCCACCCAAGCAGGGCCGCCATCATCGCCTCGACTTCGCTCGTTGGCTGGTCGCCCCCGGTCATCCGTTGACGGCCCGGGTGCTGGTCAACCGCGTGTGGCAGCAATATTTCGGGCGCGGCCTCGTGGAGACGGAGAACGACTTCGGCACGCAGGGGACGCCACCGACCCATCCGGAACTGCTCGATTGGCTGGCCGTCGAACTCCAGGAATCCGGTTGGAGCCTCAAGCACCTGCACCGGCTCATCGTCCTGTCGGAAACCTACGGTCAGGCCTCGGTCGCACGCGCCGACCTGAAGGAGACCGACCCGCTCAACCGATGGCTGGCCCGGCAGAACCGCCTGCGCCTCGATGCGGAGATTCTTCGCGATGTCGCCCTGGCCGCCTCCGGACAACTCGACCCCACGCTGGGCGGCCCCCCCGTGCAACCCCCGCAGCCGGCCGGGCTCGGGGCGTTCACCCAGAACAGCCGCGACTGGGTGCCCAGCACCGGAGCCCAACGCTTCCGCCGGGGCCTGTACACCCGCATCCAACGGTCCACGCTGCACCCGGCCCTGGCGGTCTTCGATGCCCCGGACAGCTTCACCACCTGCACCCGCCGATTGCGCAGCAACACGCCCCTGCAGGCGTTGACGCTGCTCAACGACACCCAGTTCCACGAATTGGCCCTCCAGATGGCCCGTCGCATGGCCACGGGGCAGGGTCAGGAGCGCGATAGGATCTCCGAGGCCTTCTTCCGCTGCACGACCCGGCGCCCGGCGCCCGAAGAATCCGAGCGGCTATGGCGCCTGCTCCGCGATGAACGAGAGACCGCGGGAGCCGCCGCCCCGCCCGATACTGGTTGGATCGCCGTAGCCCGGGTGCTCCTGAACCTCGACGAGACTCTCACCCGGGAGTGACCTCACCCCGACACGACGCATGGACCCCGATCCGCAACTCCCCTCGCTCCCCGAAGTGACCCGCCGGCACTTCTTCGGCAGATGCGCCCTGGGCCTGGGCAACCTCGCCTTGGCCTCGATGCTGACCGAGGGACAGGCCTCCCCGACCGCCGTGCCGACCGCGGATGAACCGCTGAAGCCCCGGAGCGGCCATCATCCGGCCCGAGCCAAGAGCATCATCTACTTGTTCATGGCCGGCGGCCCGAGCCAACTCGAACTCTTCGACGCCAAGCCTCGGCTCAACCAACTGAGCGGCCAGCCCATCCCCGACTCGTTCCTCGAGGGCAAGCGCTTCGCCTTCATGGACTCGTCGTTCAAGAACAAGTCCACCCTGCTGGGATCCAAGCGCACCTTCCGGCAGTACGGCCAATCCGGAGCCACGGTGAGCGACCTGCTGCCGCACACAGCGGGCATCGTCGACGACATCGCCCTGGTGAAGACCTGTGCGACCAACCTGTTCAATCACGCCCCGGCCAAGCTCTTCATGAACACCGGCAGCGGCCAGTTCGGCCGGCCGAGCATGGGATCCTGGGTCACCTACGGGATCGGCAGCCAGTCGCGGGATCTCCCGGGATTCGTGGTGCTCCAGAGCGGCCCGCGGGGCCCGCTCTGGAGCACGACGAATCCGGGCAGGTCGCGCGACTCGCTGCCGATGCCGTAGGTGACCCACGAGCCCAGGCTCGGCCGGCCGAACTGGCCGCTGCCGGTGTTCATGAAGAGCTTGGCCGGTGCGTGGTTGAAAAGGTTGGTGGCGCAGGTCTTGACCAGCGCGATGTCGTCGACGATGCCGGCGGTGTGCGGCAGCAGGTCGCTGACGGTGGCCCCGGATTGGCCGTATTGGCGGAAGGTGCGCCTGGAGCCCAGGAGGG
>CAIOKD010000280.1 GCA_903858835.1 uncultured Verrucomicrobiota bacterium | reverse complement strand
GGTCCTTGCGCTCGTACACCAGCCGGTCGGCCGATTGCGCCGTGCCCACGGTGTGGAAGTAGACCTTCTGGAACTCGTTCACCGCTGTCAGCGCGGCCCCAGGCTTCGGGGCGTCGTAGCGGGAATAATAAAAGCCCGAGCCGTCTTTGGCCCACGAGATGCCGGAGAACTTCACCCATTCGATGCGGTCGTCCAGTTCCTTGCCTGTGGCGACATCGCGGATGCGGATCTCCTGCCAGTCGCTGCCGCTCTTCGAGAACTGATAGGCGACCTTGCTGCCGTCTTCCGAAGGCTCCAAACGACCCACGGCGATGGTGCCGTCGGCGCTGAGTTTGTTGGGGTCGAGCAGGAGAGTCGGCTCGGCGTCGAGTCGGGTGGCGGTGTACCAGACGCTCTGGTTCTGCAGCCCGTCGTTGCGGCTGAAGAAATACCGGTTGCCCTGTTTGGTGGGCACCCCGAAGCGCTCGAAGTTGAAGAGCTGGGCCATCCGTTTGCGGATGCCTTCCCGCTGCGGGATCTGATTCAGGTATCCGAAGGTGACCTCGTTCTGCCGCTTCACCCAGTCCTGGGTGGTCTGGGCGTTGTCGTCTTCGAGCCAGCGGTAGGGATCCTCGACCCGGACCCCATGGTAGGTATCCACGACTTGGGTCTTCGAGGTGGCGGGGTATCTCAGGGGATCACTCATGAGGGTCAGGGTGGCGGCGAGGGCGGTGGAACCCAGGGCCATGGCGCGCAACGGCATGCCCACTTCATGGTGCCAAATGTCTGCGACTGCAACACCGGGATCTCCGACAGGCGCCCACCGCGGTTTGGTGGTGCAACCCTTGGATGGTTTGGATGGCTGACAAGCCTGTTGTCCCAGGCATCGGATCTGGATCGTCCGCATCTTGGAAGACCCGGTTGCAATTGCGTCGGCCCCGAAAGCCTTGACCGCGGTAGGTTCCAGTGGCGAGGTTTGAGATAAATCGATGACAAGTGTCAACAAAAGGGTCGCCATCCTGGGTCTCCCCCGCGTTCTCCCGGGGCATTCCCCGGTGGAGGCTCCGGAGGATCGTCAAGGAGGGCGCGGGCCCGTGGGGCGCCTGGCGATCCTCCGACAGTTGGCCTTATCGGTGTTCTGGGCCTGGAGCCTCCTGGGCCCGATCGGGAGTGCCTTCGCCGCTGAACCAGCCCGGGATCCGCGCGGTCCGGGTACCCTCGAGATGGCACGTCTCCTCGAGTCCATGGTCGATCAGGGCGACCCGATGCAGAATCGGTTCCTCAACCAGAAACGCATCGATTTCTACCAGGGGGCGTTGAAGCAGAATCCCATGCCCGAGCGGGAGTTGGAGTTGAGGTTCCAGCTGGCGACCGAGCTGCTGCAGGTCAACCGGCTCGACGAATCGTTGGCCGAGATCCAGCGGGTCCGCGCCACCGCACGGGCGGTGGAACTGAAGCTCCTCGAGGCCAATGACATCCAACTCTACCTCAGGGAGGCCCTCTGCCACATGCGCCGGGGCGAACTCGCCCATTGCATCAGCAACCACAATGCCGACTCCTGCCTCCTGCCGCTCCGGGGCGGGGGCATCTACCGTTCGCAGGACGACTCCCTCAGGGCGACGGCCGTGCTCGGGGACCTCCTGTCGCGGCATCCCGACAACCTGTCCGCACGCTGGCTGCTCAACGTGGCCCACATGACCATGGGCGGATACCCGGACCGGGTGCCTCCGGAGTGGCTCGTTCCCCCTCGGGTCTTCCAATCCGACCATGACGTGGGACGCTTCCTCGATGTCGCCCCGGCCGTGGGATTGGACCTCACCGAGTTGTCGGGCGGAGCGCTGGTGGATGACTTCGATGGCGACGGATTCCTCGACGTCATCACTTCCTCGATCGGCGTGAGGGACCAGATGCGCTTCTTCCACAACCGGGGCGACGGGCGCTTCGAAGACCGCACCCGCGAGGCGGGGCTGATCGGTCTCACCGGCGGGCTCAACATGGTCCACGCCGACTTCGACAACGACGGAGACCCCGACCTCCTGGTGCTGCGCGGAGGCTGGATGGCCGAAGGCGGGCGCTTCCCGAATTCATTGCTCCGGAACGATGGCGGACGCTTCGAGGACGTGACCCGGCAGGCAAAACTGCTGTCCTTCCACCCCACCCAGACGGCCGTGTGGTTCGACTACAACGGGGACGGTTGGCTCGACCTGTTCATCGGCAACGAGTCCTCGCCCGGCGGGCCTCCGCATCCCTGCGAGCTGTACCGCAACAACCGCAACGGCACTTTCACCGATGTCTCCCGGGTCAACCGTCTCGATGTGGTGGCCTTCGTGAAGGGGTGCACCGTCATCGATTACAACAACGACGGCCGCCCCGACCTGTTCCTGTCGGTCCAGGGCGGGCAGAGCCTGCTCTTCCGCAACGACGGTCCGAAGGCGGCCGAGGGGACCGAGAAGGCCCGGTGGGGATTCACCGAGGTGGCCGAGCAGGCGGGGGTCGCCCTGCAGCGCTTCACCTTCCCGTGCTGGTCGTTCGACTACGACAACGACGGGTTCGAGGATCTCTTCGTGGCGGGGTACAAGATCCAGAGCGTCGGCGACGTGGTGGCGGACATGCTGGGGATGGGAGGGCCCGGGGAACGATCCAAACTCTACCGCAACCGCGGTGACGGTACCTTCGAGGATGTGTCGAAGGCCGTGGGGCTCGACCGGGTGCTCCATGCCATGGGTTCCAATTTCGGCGACCTCGACAATGACGGATGGCTGGATTTTCGCCTGGGCACGGGTGATCCCGGCATGGCCACGCTCATCCCGAACCGGATGTTCCGCAACGACGAGGGGCGTCGCTTCCAGGATGTCACCACCAGCGGCGGGTTCGGCACCCTGCAGAAGGGCCATGCGGTGGCGTTCGCCGACCTCGACCAGGACGGCGATCAGGACGTGTACGAGGACCTCGGCGGCGCCTACCAGGGTGACAGGTACCCGAACGCGCTGCTCGAGAATCCGGGCCATGGCAACCATTGGATCAAGCTCAAGCTCGAGGGCCGTCTGGCCAATCGGTCCGGGATCGGGGCACGCCTCCGGATCGTCTGCGCCACGCCCGGCGGCGAGCGGGTCCTCCATCGCACCTGCAACACCGGCGGCAGCTTCGGGGGCAATCCCCTGCGACTCGAGATCGGCCTCGGCAAGGCCGAGGCCGTGACGGCGATCGAGATCCAATGGCCCGGGAGCCGTACCCGCCAGACCGTCCGCATCCCCCGGATCGACGCCGCCTACCGGATCCGCGAGGGCGAGGCCGAGGTCCAGCCCATCGGCCTCCAGCGATTCCGTTTCGCCCAGGGGCCCGCCGAGGCGCATCTTCACCCGCATCCCCCGGGCGCGGCCCCCTAGGCGCGCGGCGGCACCACCACGATTGGCAGGGTGGCAAGGCTGTGGGAATCTCTGGGCATGGGAGTTCGAAGCCACCACCGGTCCCTCGCCTGGACGGCCCTGGGGGTCAATCTCGGAGGCATGCCCGGGCTCGGATCGATGTTGGTGGGGCGCTGGGTCCAGGGACTTTTCCAGATGGCGCTGGCGCTGGGGGGATTCGTGCTCCTCATGCGATGGTTCAGGGACCTCCTGCGGTCGGCCCTCGAAAGCCTCCAGCGCGATGTGCCGCTCGCGGTGCCGCCACTGGCCGCGGGGTTCCTGGGCGGGGTGTTGTTCTTCGGAGCCTGGCTCTGGTCGGGCGTCACCTGCTGGCGGATCCTGCGGGCGACCCGCGAGGCACGGCCTCCGATCATCGGCGGTCCACCGGGCCGATGAGCGGCTGAGAACGGTCTGACCGATGTTCTTACCTTCGCTTGCGGCGCCGACGGTTTGTGGGTTTTATCGGGATCAGACATCCCCCGATCCCATGCCGAACCCCTCCCGTGCCGTCCTCACCCTATTTCTGTGGCTGTGCCTGGGCTCGCGGGCCTCGGCCGTCCCCATCCGCTGGAGTCTGCAGACCCGCGACCCGAAGTCGGGCGAGATACGAGTGACCCATGAGGTCGTCGATTCGTCCCGCATCGGGGTCGTGGCCGTGGACATCTGGAACTTCCACTGGTGCAAGACCGCCACGATGCGGGTCGATGCCTTCGTCCCGCGGATCAACAAGGCTCTCGCGGCGGCTCGCGATCTGGGCATGCCGGTCTTCCTCTGTCCGAGCGATGTGGTGGACAACTACGTCGGCCATCCGCAGCGGGAGGCGGTGTTCCAGTTGCCGAAGGTGCCCGTGCCCTCGGTGGTGGCGGTAGACTGCCCGCCGGTGCCCGACGCCGGGGGGTGCGCCTGCGGTGCCGAACGGTGCGGCGTCCATTACGGCTGGGACGGCATGCATCCGGACTTGGTGATCGGCCCGAACGACTGGATGCCCGACACGCAGGCCGAGGTGTATGCCCTGTGCCAGAAATACGGGCTCACCCACCTGATCTACGTCGGCTTCCACACTCAGGTTTGTCTTCTGGGCAAGCCGATGGGCCTGCGCGCGATGAAGGCCGCCGGGCTGAAGTGCATGCTCGCCCGCGACATGACCGACGCGCATCCGGGCTACGATCCGGCCCGCGAGTTCACGCCCGACCTCAATACCGAGCAGGTGGTGGCCCATTTCGAGAAGCACCTGGCACCGACGATCCACTTCCAGGAGGAGCTGGCGCGACTGGGCCGATGGAAGAAGGACTGGGTGGTGGATCCGGTGCGCATCACGCCCTGGGGAACCCGGATGCGGCCGCATGTCTTCGAGCGTCCCGTCACCGTGACTCTCTCGGTGCCGCTGCAGCCTGGGGCCGAGATCCGCTACACGCTGGATGGTTCTGCGCCCACGGCCAAGTCCGCGAAATACACCCGACCGTTCCCAGTCAGGGAGTCCACGCGGGTGCGGGCGATCGCCTTCCAGAAGGGACGCGCGGTATGTCTCGAATCCGAAGGCGTGTTCGCTCGGAACGATCCGACGCCGCCGCGGCCGGACGTGCCGTTGTCGGAGTTGAAGCCGATCCGCAGTGTGGGTTTCGGCCATACCTACGGCGGATCGGTCCGTTATTCGGGGAACACCCGGCCTCCCCAGACCGACCGCGCCAACCTGGGCGGTCCGCTGCGGATCGATCGCACCACCTTTGCCCGCGGCCTTGGCGTCCATGCTCCGTGCGAGGTGGTCTACGAGGTGCGGCCCGAGTTCCGACGCTTCGTGGCCCTGGCCGGAGCCGACGAGAACCTGCTGGAGATCAGCAACGGGTCCAATCTCGGTCGATTCCCGAGCGTGGTGTTCAAGGTGCTGATCGACGGCCGCGAAGCCGCCGCGAGCCCGGTGATGCGGGTGAAGTCGGCCGCCTGGCATTTCGACGTGCCCATCCCCGAGGGCGCGCGGCGCATCAGCCTGGTGGCCATGGATGCGGGCGATGGATCGCGCGAAGACTTCGCCGACTGGGCCGAGGCGGGATTCGTGGTGAGCCGATAGGGCGTTCGGAGTGCGGTGGATCGCTGCGGGCCGACGGCAGCGAGATGCGTCGCCGAGCGGGAGTCATCGGGGGCAGGAAGGGGCCCACCAGGGCACGGTTCCGCGGTCTCGCTTCAAGGGCGTGGCCGTGCGGAGACCTCGGTCAGCTTCCCGCTTTCGAGGCGCAGGATGCGGTGGGCGATGTGCAGCGTCTCGGGGCGGTGCGCCACCATCAGGGTGGTCCGGCCCAGGGTGAGGCGTTGGACCGCCGCCAACACGGCCGCTTCGCTCTCACCATCCAGGGCGCTGGTGGGTTCATCGAGCAGCAGCACCGGGGCGTCTTTCAGGAAGGCCCTGGCCAGGTGGATGCGCTGTTTCTCACCCACGCTCAATCGGGCCGCGCCGTCGCCCACGCGGGTGTCGTAGCCCTGCGGCAGGCGCTCGATGAAGCCATGGGCCTGGGCTGCCTTGGCCGCGGCCTCGATCTCCGCCCGGGTCGCCCCCTCGCGTCCGAACCCGATGTTCTCGGCGACCGTGGTGGGCAGGAGCAGGGGTTCTTGCAACACCCATGAAACCTGCCGGCGCAGGGCATCCCGATCGAGGGTCTTCAGGTCGAGACCACACCACCGGACCCGCCCGTGGTCGGGCTCCAGAAAGCGCGGGATGAGCTGCAGCAAGGTAGTCTTGCCGGCTCCGCTGGGGCCGACGAGGGCCACGATCTCGCCCGGTTCGATGCGCAGGTGGAGCCCCTGCAGCACCGGCCGGCCGGGTTCGTAGGCGAAGCCGACTCCTGAGAACTCCAACGCAATGCCGACGTCGGGGCGGGGCGGGAGCGTTCCACCGGTGTCGGGAAGCGGCGTGTCGAGCCATTGGAGCACCCGCTGCGCACTGGCCTGGGCCGTGGCGACCGTGCCACCGAGGTGCGACAATTGATTCAGGGGTTCATAGAGCTGCGCCAGGTAGGCCAGGAAGACCAGCAATTGGCCCAACGTCAGGCGTCCGCCGGCGACCTCCCGTGATCCGAGCGCCACGATCCCGGCGGTACCGGCAGCCAGGATGGCGGCCACCGCGGCGAGGTACAGCACCTCGGATCGATGCTGGTGCTGTCGGGTCCGGAACGCCTCGCCTGCCTGTTGGTCGAAGGCGTTCGTGGTGGTGGATTCGCGCGTGAAGGCCTGGATCAGCGGTAGGTTGGCCACCGCCTGTTGGACGGCCGCGGCGATCCCCGAGTCGGTCGACTGCGCCCCGGTGGCGGCGCGCTGCAGGCGCGGACCGAAGAACCGCATCACCCCGATCAGCGGGGGCACGGTGGCTAGCGCCACGGCGGTCAGGGGCAGATGGATCCGCGCCATCACCACCGTCATGGCGACGACTCCGGCCCCGGCGGTCAACGCCGTGAAGATTCCGTGGGTGAAGAGGGTCTGGAAGGCGTAGGTGTCCCAGGTGGCCCGGTAGATCCAGTCGCCGGCCGCGGTGCCCTGGACCTCGCGAGGCGACAGGCGGACCAGTCGTTCGAAGACCTGGTGTCGGATCCGTTGCAGTCCTCGGAGTCCCAGGCCGATCACGAGGTTCTGCTGGGCGGCCCCCAGGACTCCATGCAGGAGGTGGGCGCCGAGCAGGGCCAGCGTCCAACGCGGGATGGCCTCGGTCGTGCCGGAGCGGCCCGACAGGGCATCCAGGATCCAAGCCAATGGCCACGGCTTGATCACCGCTGCGGCGGTCGTCAGCCCGACCAAGCCCAGCGCGGCGGTGCATCGGAGCGCCTCGGGCCGGTAGATCCGCAGCGTGGGGATCAGCCACTTCATGCGCGGTGAGGCACCGACGCCGCGGCCGCAAGGAGCGCCTCGACCCGCGCCACGTCGGCCGGCACATCCACCCCCACGCTGTCATGGTTCACGCGGGCCACGGCGATGCAGAAGCCGTTCTCAAGCGCGCGGAGTTGTTCGAGTTTTTCGGCCGCCTCCAGGGGAGAGACCGGGAAGCCCACGAGGCGCAGCAGGGTGTCGCGCCGGAATCCGTAGATGCCCAGGTGTTTCTGGAAGGGGTAGCCCGCGAGTTGCTCGGGCAGGGGCCTCTGGGCGGCATCCCGGAGGTAGGGGATGGTCCGCCGCGAGAAGTAGAGGGCGCGACCGCCGGTGGTGGTGACCACCTTGACCACGTTGGGGTTGTCGAATTCGGCCAGGTCGCGGATCGGGGTCGAAGCCGTGCTCATGTCGCTGTCGCGCAGCGCCTCGGCCACGGCGTCGATGACGGCCGGGTCCATGAGGGGTTCATCGCCCTGGATGTTGATGTACCCGTCGGCGGGCACCCTCGAAGCCACCTCGGCGATCCGATCGGTGCCGCTCGGGTGGTCGGCCCGCGTCATCTCCACGCGGCAGAACCCGCGGGCGACCTGGGCGATCCGCTCGTCGTCGGTGGCGACGATCACCTCGGACAGCGACGGCGACAGGCGGCACCGCTCGACCACCCGCTGGACCAGCGGTATCCCGGCGATGGGATGCAGGGGTTTGCCCGGGAACCGGGTCGAGGCGTACCGCGCGGGGATGACACCAATCAGCTTCATGCCCCAAGAGTGGACTCCGTCCCGGGGCTTGGGAAGGGTCGGGGTGACGGGGCTCTTGATCAGGGAGGCGGGCGGGATGCCCAAGCTCCCAAGGGCCTTCGTCAAGGAGTTCTGGAAGGCAGTTGTTCACAAACACCCCTTCATCTTGTGGGGTTGTGAACAAATAGACCCTATGGATTGTGGTTTCCCGCTTGCCACCCCCGGTCCGGGATTCTCAATCTGCCACCCCATGTATCTCAAAAACCTGACCGTTCTCGGGTTCAAGAGCTTTGCCGACAAGACCAGCCTGAACTTCCAACCGGGAGTCACGGCGATCGTCGGCCCCAACGGTTGCGGCAAGTCCAACGTGTCGGACGCGATCCGCTGGGTGCTGGGCGAACAATCGGCCAAGGCCCTGCGCGGCGGGGAGATGGCCGACGTGATCTTCAACGGCACCGATTCGCGGAAGCCGCTCGGGTTGGCCGAGGTGTCTCTGACGCTGGGCGGTGTGGACGCCGAGCCCTTGCGCGCGGCCGGGATTCCGGTCGAATTCAACGAGGTGACCCTCACCCGGCGTGTCTACCGCGACGGGGGCAGCGAGTATTTTCTCAACAAGACCTCCTGCCGTCTGCGTGACATCCAGCAGCTTTTCGCGGGCACGGGCATGGGCAAGACGAGCTACTCGATCATGGCCCAGGGCAACATCACCCAGATCCTGTCGAGCAAGCCGGACGACCGGCGGATGGTCTTCGAGGAGGCGGCCGGGATCACCCGCTTCAAGCAGCAGAAGCGCGAGGCCCTGCGCAAGCTGGAGGGCACCGAGCAGAACCTGTTGCGCGTCGAGGACCTCATCCGCGAGGTGAAGCGCCAGATCGGCTCGCTGCAACGGCAGGCGGGCAAGGCGCGTCGGTTCAAGGCCTTCCAGGCCGAGCTCCAGAACCTGGACACCCAATGGGCGCGACGTCAGTTCGATGTGCTGACGGGCGAGATCCAGCAGCGCCGCCAGATCGTCGAGCACTCGCAGCTGGAGATCGAAGTCGGCCAGGAGACGGTCATCCGCCTCGAGGAGGAGATCCTCCAGTTGCGGGCCCGTCTCTCCGAGATGGATCACGAGATCTCCCAGCAGCAGCAGCGCGGGCTGGAGCTGAAGGCCGAGACCGAGCGCCAGGAGAGCGTCATCGGCTTCAACCAGCAGCGATTGGCAGAATTGGCCGACCAGAACGCCCGGGCCGCCGGCGACGTGGTCCAATACAGCGAGCGGCGCTCCATCGCCGAGGCCGAGCTCGAATCCCTGGCGGAGCGATCGGCCGCCTCTCAGGCCGCCGTCGCACGGCTTCGCACCGAGCAGGACCTGCGCCGCGAGGCGCTCTCCGCGGTGGAACGCGAGCTTTCGGTCCGGCAGGAGGACCTGCGTCGCGCGCAGGCCGAGGCCTTCTCGGCCTCGCAGGGCCTCGGGCGCATCCGCAACGAGATCAACCAGTTGGCCCTCCAGCTCCAGGGCAACGTCGTCCGGTTGGAGAAGCTCAATTCCGAGAAGATCCAATTCGAGGAGGAGCGCGTCCGCCTCGAGATGCAGGGGGTCGAGTTCACCCAGCAGGTCGAGGCCGAGCGGGTCCAGGTGCAGACCTCGCGCATGACGCTCGAGGAGAGCCAGCAGCGCCTCAAGGCGCTCCAGGCCGAAATCGTGCAGGCCACCCAGGAACGGGATGGATTGCTGCGCCAGCAGGCCGAGAAGCGCTCCAAGCTGGGTGTGCTCGAGCAGTTGGCCACCCAGCACGAGGGCTTCGGGGCCGGTGCCTTGGCCGCGCTCAAGCAGAGCAAGCATGTCCTCGGATCCCTGGCCGACCGGCTGAAGGTGCCCGATGCCCATGTCGTGGCGGTCGAGGCGGCCCTGGGAGGTCATCTGCAGATCGTCCTGACCGAACAGCCCGCGGCCGCGTCGGAAATCTTGGCCGACCTGTCCGCGAACCGGAAGGGACGGGCGAGCATCGCGGCGTTGTCGCTGGCAACCCCGGCCCCGGCCGACGCGGCCGCGGGGCTTCCCGAAGGGGTGGTCCCCGCGCTGTCGGTGGTGGAGGTCGATCCCCAGGTGGGGCCCCTCGTCGCCGGTCTTCTGGGCCGCACCCTGATCGTGCCCAGCCTCGACACCGCGCTGTCCATGGCCGCCGGGGCCTGGGCCGGCTGGGACTTCGTCACGCCCTCCGGCGAGGTCCTCAACCGGTTGGGCGTGTTCACGGGCGGGGCCCAAGGGGCCTCGGGCAAGGCCCCGGCCAGCATCCTCGGCCGCAAGAACCAGATCGCCGAGCTCCAGACCGAGATCGCCGCGCTCCAGGAAGCCATCGCCGAAGCGAGTCGGAGGCAGGGGGCCCTGCACTCCGAGCAGACGGCCCTGCAGGTCAGCCTGGAGCAGGTCCGGGTCGAGTTGCGGCAGCAGGAGGTGGCCGTGGCCACCCGGCAGGGTGAATTCAACGCGCTGCAGGCGGCGAAGCGCTCGTTGGAGGTTCGGCTTGGACAGGTGGATCGTGACCTCGACAGCCTCGCTACCCAGGAGTCGGGAAACCTCCAGAAGCGGGAGTCCCTCGCGGCCCAGGTCGCGGAATGGGAGCAACGGGAGCTGCAGGCCACGGCGATGGTGGCCGAGCTGGGTGGCGGTCTCGAGGACCTCCGCAACCGCCGAGATGCCGCCAACCAGACCTTCAACGACGCGAAGATCGCCCTTGCCACCGAGGATCAGTTGCTCGCGTCGCATCAGCGGCAACGGGGCCCCCTCGAGACCCGCATCCGTGAACTGGGCGCCGCCATCGAGCGGCTGCAGACCGAGCAGGGCCAGTTCGAGGATCGCCGGGCCAACTTCGAGGCGGGCATCGGGCAATGCCGGCGTGAGATCGAGCGACTGGCCGGCGAGCGGGCGATCCTGGCCGGCCAGATCCAGCAGTCGATGGGCGACAAGCGCTTCCAAGAGGGCGAGATCCAAAGTCGCGAGGAGCAGCTCAAGGAGCGTCGCACCCGCGTGGCCGGCTTGCAGAACCAACGCGGCCAGCTCGAGGTCGAACTGGCCCAGAAGACCCTGACCCTCGAAAACCTGCGCGCACGCATGCAGGAGAAGTACCAGGTCGCCCTCGAGGACATCCGGCCGGAGGGCCTCCGCATCGAGCCGTCGGAGGAAGGTCTCGCCAAGGTCGAGGTGATCCCCGTCGAGGTCATGGAGCAGCAGGGTTGGACGACCGACTGGGATGCGGTGGCCGCTCAGATCCAGGCCCTCCAGAAGAAGGTGGACGACATCGGTCCGGTGAACCTGGTGGCCATCGAGGAGTACGAGGAGTCGGAGCAGCGGCACACCTTCCTCCAGTCGCAGTACGACGACCTGGTGAAGGCCAAGACCGAGCTGGTCGAGGTGATCAACCGCATCAACACCGAGACCAAGACCCTCTTCGTCGAGACCTTCGAGAAGATCCGCGCCAACTTCCAAGCCATGTTCACCGAGATGTTCGGGGGCGGTCGCGCCGACCTGAAGCTCACCGAGGGCGAGGACGTCCTCGAGGCCGGCATCGACATCGTGGCACGCCCGCCGGGCAAGCAGCTCCAGAGCATCTCGCTGCTTTCGGGCGGTGAACAGACGATGACTGCGGTGGCGCTGCTGTTCTCGATTTATCAGGTCAAGCCGTCGCCCTTCTGCGTGCTCGACGAGTTGGACGCGCCGCTCGACGAGTCGAACATCAACCGTTTCACGGCGGTGCTGAAGCGGTTCCTCGATCACAGCCAGTTCGTGGTCATCACCCACAACAAGCGCACGATCTCCATGGCCGATGTGCTGTATGGCGTGACCATGCAGGAGCGGGGCGTGAGCAAGATCGTGAGCGTCCGCTTCAACAAGGAGGAGGGCGCGACCACGCCCGGCGGCGAGTCCACCACCAACATCGCCGACGCCGTCCGCGGGGGGCGCACCCCGGAGGGCGACCTGAGCCTCGCCCAATGACCGACGGGGTGGGGGCGCCAATTCCGGGGCCGGAGGTTCTGGATTGCCGACGGGTGGCTTTGTTTCAACCTTCCACCTCATGAATCCCGGGACCGAGCCCACCCACAGCGCTCCTTCGTTGGAGGCCTTCGCTGACCGCAGCGAATCGATCTGCGTGGTCGGTCTCGGATATGTCGGCCTGCCCCTGGCGGTCGCTTTCGCGACCCGGTTCCGGGTGATCGGCTTCGACATCAACCCGGTCCGGGTCCGGGAGCTTCAGGTCGGTCATGACCGGACGTTGGAACTGAGCGAGGAACAGCTCCGGCGCCATCCCATCGAGTTC
>CAIOKD010000279.1 GCA_903858835.1 uncultured Verrucomicrobiota bacterium | reverse complement strand
GTGGAGCCCGTGGTCCTGGAACGGGCCCGGGAGGTGATCCGCGAATACCGGCATGAGAACCGTCGGTTTGAATGGCAGCGCGCAGCCGCCGCCGAGGCCGGTCGCGACCGATCCCTGTCCTGGGATCCGGCGGTGCTGCTCTGGGTCCTGGTCCTGTGCCTGCTGCATGCCCTGTTGTCTCCGGCCCTCCGGTCCGCCGCCTGGGTCGATGTCGGGGCGGTTCGACAAGGGGGGCAGTGGTGGCGTCTCTTCACGGCCACCTGGCTGCATGCCGATGTGGCCCATCTGGCGTCGAACGTCGGCACGGGGGCCCTCACTCTGGGACTGGCGATGCGGCGGCAGGGTCCGGGCACCGCGCTCTGCCTGAGTCTCCTGGCCGGCACCGCCGCCAACGTGCCGGGCATGCTCCTGCGCGACCCCTCCTCGCGGGCCCTGGGAGCCTCGGGCGTGGTGATGGCCTCCCTGGGCCTGCTGGCCGGCCATGCCGTGGTCTGGTGGCGCCTCAGCCGGTACGCCTCGAAGCCGGTGTGGATCAGCCTGGGAGCCGCCGGTTTCCTGTTCCTGAGCCTCGGGGTCAATCCCGCCTCGGACGTGCTGGCCCATGTCGGCGGATTCGTCGGGGGCATCCTCCTGGGAGCTCTGGCTGCCTGGTTCCGCTGGGGACGATATGAAAAGCTCTGGGCCCTGGCCTTCGCCGTGTTGGCCCTGGGTCCGTGGCTTAGGCCCTGGCTGGTGGCTGGGCTTTTCACCGCTCATTGAAAAGGTCCGAACTGTCCTGAATAGGGCAGACCTAAACAGGGCATTGTGACCCCCTGAATCCCTTGTTAGGCTTTCGCGAGTGAGTCCGACGGTTTTCAGACACCGGGAATTCCGTTTCCACTTCTTCTCGCGCGAGGAACCTCGGGTTCATGTCCATGTGGTTTCAAGCGGTGGAGAGGCCAAGTTCTGGCTGGAGCCCCAGATCGAGTTGGCGTTGAACAAGGGTTTGTCCGGCGTCGAATTGAACGAAGTCCGGCGGGTGGTCGAGGAGCGTCATGACGAAATCAGAGAACATTGGCGGCGACACTTCGGAAGCGGAGGTGCTTAACATCTCGCGACACGGGTTCTGGTTGATGGTGGGCGATCGCGAACACTTCCTCGATTTCGACCGTTTCCCGTGGTTCCGGCGGGCTTCAGTCGATGATTTGTGCGGTGTCGAACTTCTGCATGGGGACCATCTGTATTGGCCTCGACTCGATGTAGACTTGGATCTGGACCGCATCGAACACCCCGAGAAATACCCCCTGGTTGCGGGGACAGGGATCGATTCTGATGGCGGCGGGCGGACGATTCCCACCGGATCATCGACCGGGAACGACTGATCATTCCGCCCAACCGCGGCACCCCGATCGGATCAACCTTCCCGGGGTGGGGTCAGCGGGGTCAGGCGGCCTTCCCGGTCGACCCGGTAGTCGATGCCCCGCCAGTGCACGGTGTTGCCGAAGATGGCGGCGACCCAGACGGCCGCTCCCAACAGGTCCTTGGCGATGGCCATGCCGAAGACGAACGGATCGCCGCGACGGGTCCGGCCGGGCAGGGCCGACAGCTTCCATGCCAGTCCGTGCGCGAAGAGGCAGCGGACGATGATCATGGCCAAGAAGAGCCCCAGCCAGGGACCGCGGGTCTGGGGCGGCAGGGCCGGATGCACCCAGAACACCATCGCCGCCAGCGCGGGCCAGAGGGTGCCGTTGGACAGGATGCTGGCCACATAGGGCCCCGGCCGGCAGACCCGGATGGTGCGGTTCCAGCGCACCTGATGGGCCCAGATGGCCCGCCAGCCCGTGGGACTGTCGAGGCATTCCACCACCACAGGTGTCAGCTCGATGCGCCCCCCGGCCGCGGAGATGCGATGACCCAGTTGGAAATCGTCGGCGAGGTGATCGGCCACGGCCCGGAATCCGCCGATGCCCTGGAGGGCCGATCGGCGCAGGAGCATCGAGGCCCCGAGGGCGAAATCCATCGGGGCCAGCATGCGGGATTGCAGCACCTGGCTCCAGAAGTCGGCGTTCACGGCGGTCGCCTCCCACTCCATCGCGGGGGTGGTGGGGTTGGCCAACCGGTAGAAGCCGTGGACCAGGGCCACGCCCGGATCTTCCAAAGGCAGCACCATCTGGGAGAGGAGGTCCGCCGGGGCCAGTACGTCGGCATCGCTGACCAGCACCAGCTCATGGCGGATCAGGGCCTCGGCCTGCGCCAGTTTGGAGACCTTCGCGTTGGATCCCACCCGTTCCGGGAACACCAGGAGGCGGGCGTCGCGCTCCGGATGCTCCGCGAGGAGGCGCCGTACCAACGGCACCACCGGATCGGCCTCGTCGGCCACCACGAACAGGAACTGCATCGGGCCCGCGTAATCCTGGGAGAGCCAGCTGCGCAGGCAGGTCTCGGAGTGGATGGGGTCGAGGCCCTTGAGCGGCTTGAGCAGGGAGATGCCCGGGGCGAAGTCGGTCCCTGGCCGGCGGCGGTGCAGGGGGAAGCGCCAGGCCGCCAGGAACTGCCAGGTCACGATGCCGAAGCTCAGCAGCGCGAGCAGGGAGGGGATTCCGAGGGTCGGCAGGCGGAGCGGGGGCATCATGGGGTGGTGTCGTTGCAGCGGTCGGAACCCTTGCGACGCCTCAGCGGGCCGCGCTGCCGACCGCATCGTTCCAGCGGGCGCCGCCCAGGCGCTCCGCCAATCCCTCGACCAACTCGCGCACCAAGCCCGGGCCCTCGTACACCAATCCGGAATACACCTGCACCAGGGATGCTCCGGCCGTGACTTTTTCCCAGGCGTCGGCCGCCGTGAAGATGCCGCCCACCCCGATGATCGGCACCGAGCCCCGGGTCTGCCGATGGAGGTGACGCACCACCTCGGTGCTGCGGGCAGCCAGGGGTCGCCCGCTGAGCCCACCGGCCTCGCGGTAGATCCGCTGGGCCAGGTAGTCCTGTTGGGCCGGCCGGGTGATCGTGGTGTTGGTGGCCACCAGTCCGGCGATGCGTCCCGGGGATACGAGGCTGACGATCTCGTCGAGCGCGTCGTTCGACAGGTCCGGGGCCACCTTGACCAGCACCGGCTTGGGTGCACCGCCCCGGGCCAGTTCGGTGTTCACCGACTGCAGGGCCGACAGGATGTCGTCGAGCGCCGACTTGTCCTGGAGCTGGCGCAGATTGGGCGTGTTGGGGGAACTGACGTTCACCACGAAGAAATCGGCCAGCGACCACAGGGTCCGGAACGAGTGCGCGTATTCGGCCGGTGCCTGATCGAGCGGCGTGATCTTCGATTTGCCCAGGTTGATGCCCACCGGGTGCGAGGGCCACAACCCCTCGGACCGCCAGGCCGTCAACCGCTCGGCCAAGGCGGTCGCGCCGCCGTTGTTGAATCCCATCCGGTTGACCAACGCCCCGTCCGCCACGTGTCGGAACATCCGGGGCTGGGGATTGCCGGGCTGGGCATGGGCGGTGACGCCCCCGAGTTCGCTGAAGCCGAATCCCAGGGCCTCCCACAGGGGCACCGCCACCGCCTGCTTGTCCATGCCGGCGGCCAGTCCGACCGGATTGGGGAAGCGAAGGCCGAGGGTCTCGACCGGAAGGGGGGGCGTCTCGAAGAGCGCCTGGGCCAGCTTCCGGGCACCGGTGCAACGACTGGCCCGGGCCAGCATGCCGAGGGTCTGGTTGTGGACGGCCTCGGAGTCCTGGGCGAAGAGGAACGGGCGGGCGAGGTTTCGATACAGCCAACTCATGCTGCGGCGGAGACTGCCCGGAACCGCCCCCTCCGGGCAAATGGGGTTTCCCTGGGCCCGACGCCCGGAGCGACGCGAACGCGGAAAAAGCCGCTTCCTTGGCGGCCGCCGGATTGGCAGCGTCGTGCGGTGCGGCCTGGGCCGCGCGCCATCCAGCGATTCCGATGTCCACCCCTGTCACCGCCAACCCTCCGCCCCGGCCGGTCCGGGGTGCGGGCCTGATCCGATCCCTCCCGCTGGGCCGCAAGTTTCATGCCCTGCTCGGCTGGATCAACGGGACCTCCGGCCTGGTTTCCGTGCCGTTCGGGGCCGGTCGCCTGGCGCATCCCGCCTCGTGGACCAAAGCCGTGGCCACCCTGCTGGTCGCCGGAGAACACCTGCTGCCGGAGTTCGGTCTGATCGCCCCGATCCTCCGTACCCTGCGCGCGGGTACCGTGGTCGATGTGGGTGCCAACATCGGTTATTTTCCGCTGCTCATCCGTCGCGAGACTCCGCAGCCCATCCTCGGCTTCGAGCCCCAGCCGTTCCTGCATGAACTGGCCTCGACCAGCGTGGCCCACAGCGGGCTCCGCGATGTCGAGTTGCGGCGCTTGGCCTGCGGTGACGCTCCCGGCGAGGTGCTCTTCCAGAGCGGCCCGAACGGGAACATCGTGTCGGCCGAGGAGGCGAAGCAGGCCGAAGAGGCCGCGGGAGCCGGTGCCGGCCGGGTCTCGGGTGCCGCCGGCGACCTCGATGCCGCCGCCCATACCACCCTCAAGCGGCGTCCCATCATCCCGGTGCCGGTGGTCACCCTCGATACCGAATTGGCCCGGACTCCGGTCGCCCTGATGAAGATCGACTGCGAGGGCTACGAGTTGAAGATCCTGCAGGGGGCCCGCCAGATCCTGCTCCGTGACCGACCTTTCCTGTTGATCGAGGTCCATCCGCAGTTCCTCCCGCAATTCGGCGGCAGCGTGCGGCAGGTGGTCGAGTTTCTCTCGCCGATTTACGACCTTGAGGCCTGGGATTTCAGCCCCGACCGCGGTTCTTTGGGCTTCCTGCGGAGCCTGACCCGCTACGCTCCGGACCGCGGGCACCGGTTCCCGGACATGGAGTCGATGATCGCGGCCGCGGCGACGCCGCCGTTGCCCAGCCAGTTGTACCTGCTGTGCCGGCCCAAGGGCTGAGGCTGCGATCATGGGAGATTTTCTTCGCCAACTCTGGCCGTTCGTCGCCGCCCATCGTGGACGTCTGGTGGCCGGCGTGCTGTCGGGCTTGGTCTATGCCATCGGCAGCGGCCTCCTGATGCTGGCGATCAAGCTGGTGCTCGAGGCCATCTTCCCGACCGCCGGTGCCCGGGACCTGATGGGATCCTTCGGGCGGTTGCCGGCGTTACTCAGGGATCCCCTGGTTTCCGCGCTCGACTCCATGCGGGTGCAGGCCGATTCCAAGGCGTTGCCCTGGCTCATCGCCAGTGTGCCTTTCGCCATGATGCTGCGCGGCGCAGGTGCCTACCTGAGCCTCTACTGCATGACCTGGGTGAGCGTGGCCACCATCCATGATCTCCGGGTGCGCCTGTTCCGGCACCTGGAGAGTCTGTCGCTCGATTACTTCTCCGAGGCCCGCACCGGCGATCTCCAGTCTCGACTGATGAACGACACCCAGGCCATCCAAAGCTGCGTTTCCCAGGGGTTTTCCACCATCTCCCGAGAACCGGCCACGATTGTCGGCATCCTCGTGTTCCTGATCTCGGTGCAGCCTCAGTTGACCCTGGTGGCTCTGGTGATCTTTCCGGTGGTGGTGGTTCCGGTGGTGGTCTACGGGCGCAAGGTGCGGAAGTCCTGGAAGGCCACCCAGATCCATACGGCCGAACTCAGTGACCTGATGCAGGAGACCTTCACGGGCATCCGCGTGGTCAAGGCCTTCAATCTGGAGGAATCCATGGCCCGGCGGTTCCTGGAGACCTCGCGGCGGATCGGCGGCCAATTCATGCGGTTCGTCCGCGGCAGCGAGTTGCCCGGCCCGGTGATCGAGGTGTTCGGGGCCGTCGGCGTGAGCCTGATGCTCTTCTATGTCATGAGGCTTCCGGCCGGCCAGCGCCCGAGCGCCGGCGATTTCACCTCGTTCGTGCTCTCGCTCTTCACCCTCTATCAGCCCATCAAGAACCTCAGCCGGCTCTGGGGACAGCTCGAGCAGGGTCGGGCCGCCGGAGAGCGACTGTTCCCGATCTTGGCGACGTCCAGTTCGGTGGTGGAACCCGCGCAGCCGAAGGCGGTCCGGGCCCAAGGTTCGACGGTGGCCTTCGAGGGGGTGGGTTTCGCGTATGGCGAGCGGCCGGCCCTCGACGGATTCTCGCTGTCCATCCCGGCGGGATCGCTGGTGGCCCTGGTGGGCGAGAGCGGCTCGGGCAAGACCACCGTGGCCAACCTGCTGCTGCGCTTCTACGACCCGCAGCAGGGTCGTATCCGGATCGGCGGCACCGATCTGCGCGAGGTGTCCACTTCAGACCTCCACGACCAGATCGCGGTGGTGGGCCAGGACACGATGCTCTTCAACGACACCATCCGCGCCAACATTCGGATGGGGCGTCCCGGGGCGACCGATGTCGAGATCGAGGCCGCGGCCCGGGCGGCCCACGCCGAGGGCTTCATCCGCGAGAAACCCCTGGGGTACGACACCCCGGTCGGGGAACGCGGCAGCTCGCTCTCGGGCGGCCAGCGCCAGCGCATCGCCATCGCCCGGGCCATCCTGCGCAACGCGCCGATCCTCGTCCTGGACGAGGCGACCAGCGCCCTCGATGCCGAGTCGGAGCGGGCCGTCCAGGCCGCCTTGGAGACGTTGATGTCGGGACGCACGACCCTGTGCATCGCCCACCGATTGTCCACGATCCAGCGGGCCGATGTCATCGTGGCCATGGAGGCCGGTCGCATCGTCGAGCAGGGAACCCATGTCGAACTGCTGGCGCGGGGCGGGCTCTACGCCCGCCTGCATGCCCTGCAATCGGGGGTGGCCTGAAGGTGCCCGGAGTGCTCCGGAGTGGTGGGTCTTCTCGAAGGATCTGTCCGGCCCCGAAGTAGGGACCGTCCGACTCCGCGTCGACGCAATCAGCGCCGCCACCAACTCCGGCCCGCGGAGGGAGCCGGTGCCGAAGGCCCCGGGGCTGCCGTCGCCTCGGCCTCGGCGGTCCTCCCGGTGAGCTGGCGTACCAGCAGTTGGCTGCGGGCCGCCGTCAGGGCCATGATGAACTCGTCATAGCTGGCGAATCGCTCACCGGGGTTCTTGGCCATGGCCTTCGAAAGGGCATCGCTGGTGGGCCGGCTGATCGTAGGGTTGACCTCGCAGGCCGGCCGCAACGGGAGCGCGACATGCGCCGCGACGACATCCTCGACGGTCGGCGCTTCGAAGGGCACATGCCCGGTCAGCGCATGGTAGAGGGTGCCGGCGAGGCTGTAGATGTCGCACAGGAAGGTGTCGCCCTCCTGGCGCACCCGCTCCGGTGCGATGTAGTAAGGCGTGCCGAAGATCGGGGCGTACGCGTCGGTGTCGGCATCGGCCTTCTTGGCCAGGCCGAAGTCCACCACCTTGGGTTCGCCGTCGGATCCGAACAGGATGTTGCCCGGCTTGATGTCGAGGTGCAGCAGCCCCCGTTTCAGGGCCGCCTGCAGGGCTCCCGCCACCTTGATCCCGATGTCGAGCACGTCGAGCTCGGGCAGCGTCTTCTCCGACTCGATCCGGCTGTCGAGGCTGCCCGCGTCGGCGATCTCCATCGCCAGGAAGCGGAAGCCCTCGTGGTAGTCGAAGGTGTAGATGTGGATGATGTTGGTGTGGTTGATCTGGGCGCAGGCCCGGGCCTCCACGGCGAAGTTATTCACGGCCGCCGGATCCTCGGCGAACTCGCGCTTCATCAGCTTGACGGCCACCTCGCGGCCCAGCGCGGTGTCCCAGGCCCGGTATACGGTGCCCATACCGCCGGAGGCGATCTCCGAGCGCAGTTCGTACTGCCGAAGCATCATCGGCATCATCACGGTGGCCTGGCACTTCGTGCAGGTCATCGTGTCGAGGGGTGCGAGGTCACCGGGGATGAACTGCTTGGCCCCGCAGGCCGGGCAGGAAACCATCTTCAACGACTTCTTCTGGGATGCGGAGGGATCCATGGATCGCGGACGAAAGTCTATGGCCCACCGGCCTCGGGACAAGGTCGGCGAGGATTTTTCGCTAGGGGCGCACGAACCGGGTCGGCCGAGGTCCGAAGCCCGCTGGGCCGACCGCACGGGGCCTACTTCTTGGGATCGAGGTTCGCCGCGAGGTCGGCCTCGGTGATCGTGGACTCCACACCGCCGGCCGGCACCTCCATCTGCGCGAGCCAGAGCAGGGCGTTGAGGAGGATCTTGCGCTGGTTCGGATCACCCCAGTTCTTGTGGGTGTGGCCGCCGGTGAAGCCCATGCCGCGGCCACCGTCGATGCGCTCGTGCACCCACATCATCGCCTCGCGCCGCCCCGAGGCCGCGACGATGTGGGCGTAGGGTCCGGCCGGATGCACATAGGGGCCCTTGCGGACAGCGTCGGACGGGGCGTCCTCGAGCAGCCAGGTGACGGGCCGGCCGGTCTCGGACCAGCGCATGTTGACGTACCACTCGTCACGGGTGGAGAAGGGTTTCACGCCGCGGCTGACCGGATGATTCGGAAAGGTGGTGAACTTCGGTGTCCACATCGGGTTGATGCTGAACTGGTGCTCGTAGTATCCGCCGATCCAGCGGAGCATGGCGTCGCCGGGATCGCCGGCGGGCACTTCGACGCCGTAGTGCGCGAAGCCCAGGCCCGCTCCGCGCGAGGCCAACCGGTCGATGAAGGCCATGCGCTCGGGCTTGATGGCCGGATGGCCGCCGCCGCCGTCGGCGTAGATGAGCAGGGCGTCCACCCGCTCGAGGACCGCATTGTCATCGACCGTCTTGCCGCCCTCGACCTTCGTCGGCCACCCGTTGGAATACACCTGCACCTCGAGGCCCGGCACTCCGGACAACGCCTTCTGGAAGAGCAGGCACCCGGCCCGGAACTCGTGCATGCCGGCGGGGTGGCTGGGACGTCCGGCGATCAGCGCGACGCGGCGGGCCTTGGGGGCCTCCTTGGCCTGGAGGGATGACGGCAGCAGGGTGGCCAACAGGGTCGCCAGCAGGGCGGGGACGGCGGTCAGGAATCGGTTCATGGAATGCCACAGCGTTTTCCGCGGGGAGCCTCTGGTCAAGGCGTTGTCCGGGCCAAACACCGGACGCGTGCACGGAGTGCTGGGCCGGCGTCCTCGGGACCGCCCACATCCCGTCGCAAGTCTCCAGCAATCTTCCGCAAGGCACCGGCAGCACGGACTGGTGCCGGTTCTCTAGGCTCGTCGCCGATGAATGGGATGTTTCGACGCAGCCTGACGCCGGGAGTCGCCCCGAACACCGGGGCCCCGAAGGCCGCTGCCGCCGTAGGCGCTCGCCGGATCACGCTCGCTCCGATGGCCTGGGCCTTGGTCGCCTTGCCGCTCCTGGCGCAGACGTTTCCGGAGGTCGTGGGCACCTTGCCCAAGGTGACCATCCAGGGCGAATCCGACGCCGACGATGCGGTCACCCATCCGTTCCCCGCCGAAGTCGAAGGCACGAAGGTGTACTCCGGCAAGAAGGTCACCATCCTCGACTTCGATTCGCTGCCGCAGATCCAGAGCGACAACTACCGGCAGGCGTTCTCGCAGATCCCCGGGTTGCTCGTCAGCGAGTTGCCCAACGCCAGCCTGCTGAGCCTGGGCTACCGAGGCATCGGGGATCCGCACGAGTCGCAGAACCTGCTGGTGCTCAAGGACGGCATGCCCTTCGTGGTGGATCTTTACGGCTATCCCACGGTGTATTTCGCCCCTCCGTTCGAATCGGTCGATCGCCTGGAGTTCATCCGGGGTGGGGCTTCGCTGATGTACGGGCCGCAGCCCTCGGGGGCGCTCAACTACGTCACCCACCAACCGCGACGCGACCGCCCCTTCGCCCTGCGCACCCAGCACATCCTGGGCAGCTATGGGCTCTACACCACCCACACCCTCATCGACGGCACCGACGGCAAGCTGGGCTACCTGGTGTCCTTCGACCATCGGCAGGGCGACAGTTTTCGTCGTCTGAATGGTAACTTCGAGATCAACAGTGGTTCGATCCGTCTGGTGTACGACGCCACCGCCGAGACGCGTTGGACACTCGACATGGACGCCACGGCCTCCGACAGCGGGGAGCCGGGCGGGCTCACGTTGAAGTCGGGCCCAGGTCTGCTGAACTACTGGGACGACCGCCGTGCGACCCAGAACCTCCACGACCGCATCCGCATCGAGCGCTACATCCCGAGTCTGGGTCTGGAGCATCGATGGAGTGATTCCACGCTGATGACCGCCAAGGCCTGGGGCGGCACCTACGAGCGTCGGTCCTTGCGGCAGCGCAACTCCGGCGGCAGCGCCTTCGGCAACACCGCCAACCTCATCGATTCGAACACCCTCAACACCCACCGCTATACCACCTTTGGCGCCGAGACCCGCCTTCGGCACGAGTGGGAGGCATGGAATGCCGATCACACGCTGGTGGGCGGTGTCTCGACCTATGTCTCGGATTCACCCTTCGAGGTCGATCGCGGTGCCAGCGCCACGGCCGAGACCGGGATGCCTCGCCAGCGATCCCAGCGGGAAACGGCCGCCGGAAGCCTCTTCGCCGAGAACGTCTTCCGCTTCGGTCGCCTGAGCGTCACCCCGGGGTTCCGGGTGGAGAACATCCATCAATCGATCCGCGAGACGCTCAACCTCGACAAGACCACCTCGCCCCTGCTGCGGGACAGTGGCCTCGACACCGTGCCGTTGGGTGCCTTGGGCGTGGCGTACACCCTCAGTCCGGCGGCCGAGCTCTATGCCAATCTCAGCCAAGGCTACAAGGCCAAGACCTATGGCGACGCCGTGCCGCTGGGCAACAACACCGCGGTGAGCAGCACGTTGGAGCCGGGACATACCTGGACCACCGAGTCCGGAGTTCGGGGGCGCCCTGGCGATGACTGGAACTACGACTTGAGCGTCTTCCGTATCGACTACGACGACCGCTTCGGGGCCGTCACCACGGGCGGTCTCACGCGGTACGAGAACGTGGGCCGATCCGTCAACCAGGGCGTGGATGCCGCCACCGAATTGGACCTCATCGGCCTGTCCGATCGATTTCGCGGCACCGAGGTGGGGAAGACCTGGGGTGCATTGAGCGTGTACGGCAACGTGTCTTGGCTGGATGCCGAGTTCGTCTCCGGCCCCCTCCAAGGGCTGACGCCGCAGTATGCTCCGGACACCATGGTCCGCACCGGCCTGATCTACCGCCTGGGCCGTCGGGTGAAGGTGGCCTGGTTGGGCACCTTCGTGGACAACCACTTCGCCAACGACAACAACACGGCCGACTTCCGCATCCCGGGCTACACCGTCTGGGACCTCACGGCCGAGTGGGAGTTCTGGCCCGATCGGGCCCGACTGTTCGGGGGCCTCAACAACGCCTTCGACCGCCAGTACTGGTCGCGCGTCCGCGCCAACGGCATCGATCCGGCCGTGGGTCGCAACGTCTACGCCGGCCTGTCTTTGCAGTTCTGAATCCGGTAGGGACAGTGTCTCACCGTCCGCTCCCGGAATGTCCCCCATCCATCGAGCCCGAACCGTGCGGGCAGCAAGGGCGTCCTCCGGCTCAGGGGTTCATCGCCGCCAGTTGTCCGCAACCCGCGGCGATGTCGATGCCCCGGCGTTGCCGCACGGTGCTGGGCAGGCCGTAGCCGAGCAGGATGTCCTGGAACGTCCGAGCGGCGGCCCCGCCGGTGGGTTGCCCCGCGTAGCCCTCGGTGGGGTTGAGCGGGATCAGGTTCACCTGTGAGGGGATGCCTTGCAGCAATCGGCCGAGGGCATGGGCGTGATCGGGGCCGTCATTGCGATCTTCGATGAGCGTCCACTCGAAGAAGATCCGGCACCCCAGCGTGCCGGTGTGTTCCCGGCAGGCGTCGATGAGTTCATCGAGCGGCCACTTGCGGGCCACCGGGATGAGGGCCGCGCGTTCGGCCTGCGTGGCACCGTGCAGCGAGACCGCCAGGCGCACCGGTTGACGTTCGGCGGTCAGGCGACGGATGCCCGGCACCACGCCCACGGTGGACACGGTGATCTTGTCGGCCCCCAGCGACAGCCCGGCCGAGTCGCGCAGGATGGCGATGGCCTGCATCACGGCGTCGTAGTTGTGCAACGGCTCACCCATTCCCATGAAGACCACGTTGCGCAGCCGTTCGTGCCGATGGAACACCGAGGCGTGGCCGGGCTTGGCCAGGGCCGGGATGGGCCGATCGGGGTGGTCGGCGCCGTCGGGGCGGGGGGCTGTCTCGCGCAGCACCTGGTCCACATGCAGCACCTGTCCGACGATCTCCCCGGCGGTGAGGTGCCGCGTGTAGCCCCGCTGACCGGTGGCGCAGAACACGCACCCCATGACGCATCCCACCTGCGAACTCACGCAGGCGGTCGTCCGCCCGCTGTAGCGCATGAGCACCGTCTCGATCACTGCGCCATCGGGCAGCCCGAGCAGGTACTTGCGCGTGAAGCCGTCGGAAGAACGGGTTTCCCGGATCACCGGGGGGAAGTGCAGGCGATGCTCTTGCAGCACCCGTTCCACGAAGCGCGGCGGCAGTCGGTCCGACGTCTGGAACTCGCGCAGGCCCGCTTGGTAGAGCTGGTACCACAGCGTACTGGCATGCACCTCCGCGAATCCCCAGGCCTTGGCAGTGGCCTTCCATTCCGGGCGTGTCATCCCCAACACCTCCGCCGGCATGGTAGGCTGAGGAATCTCGGTGTTGGATGGGGCAACGGCCTCGGACATCGGGCCTGAAGCTAGGGCATTGCCCTTGCTGGCGGAAGGATCCGAATGGCGTCGTCGATACCTGGGAGTCCGGGAGCCGGGTTGAAATCCTCCCGGAGGCTGGGCACAGTCATCGAGTCATGAGGATCCCGGGCGACGATACGGATCGGCCGTGGCGGAAATCCCGCCTCGCGGCCCGCATCCTGTTCCGCAAGGAAGCCGGCCGCATGACCGCCCGTGACCAACGCATCGGTCGACGGCTCGCCCTGGATCCGGAGGTCACCAACCGCCTGATCCAGCAGGGGATCTATTCCATCCGATACCAGGGTCGCCGCATCGGAGACCGCAAACATGAGTTCGACCAAAACCTGGGACTGGTGGCGCGGTGAGGTGGATTGGAGCACGCCTGCTGGACGATTGCTCCGCAGGTTCTTCGACGGGCTGCCGACCGACCGCAGGTTCCATTTCATCCTCTTCGGCTCCGCACCGCTTCAACTCACGCTGAATCGGTCATGGACCAGTGCGGGTGTGGATTTCTTTTCCGACGATGACGAAGACCATCACGAGCGGATTCGACTCCTCGGTCTCGGCAAAGGGCAGGCCGACTTGTACCTGGAACCCGGGTATCGACTCAGCTTTCGTACCACTCCATTGATGGCCGAGCGGGCGAAGCTCGTGTCCTTGGGCCATGTCACCCTGACCATTCCTCACCCTCTCGACATCCTGATCGCGAAACTCGCCCGTCTCGACGACAATCCCGCCACGCTGGTCGCCGTGGCTCGGGCCTGTGCGGTCCCGTCGCGGATGCCCATGGCCTTCCTGGGCATTCTGGAATCCGGTGGCCGGCTCGAAGCCCGGGTCCGACGCCTGGTGGAACGGCTGCTGCCTCGCAGTGCCCGCTTGGGCTGGGTCGGCTGGGTGACCGTGCTGATGGCCGGTGCGTTGTTCCTGCCGATGGGCTTCGCCCGGCGCGTCGAGACCGCGGCTCCGGCCGCCCCGGCGGCGAAGGCACCGACGGATCCGAAAACGCTCCCGGCGAGTGGTTCGACGGCGAGCTTGAAGCCCACCCCGACCGCTCCCGCGGAATTAAACTCCGCCCCCCAGTCTCAGCCCGCCGCACCGGCCAGCCCGCGGGCCCTCGACGGTTCCGCCGTCCCAGCGATCGGTGCGCCGTTGCAAGTCGATATCCAAGGGCGATTCGTCGAGATCCGGGGTTCTCTGCCGCCAGAGTGGGTCGGCCTGCTTTACTCGAACCGCAGTGCCGTCCGGCTCACGGCGGCGAGGACCCGTGATCTGACGAAGGTCCTGGAGGGCCTCGATGGCACCGATATCCTGAATGCGCCGCGTGTGACCACTCACGTGAATTTTGAGGCTCAAATTTCGGTGTTAGAGGACAGAGCGGTGATCGACGGCAAGGTTCTGCAATCCCTGGTGAGCCCCTCGACCGACCCGGATCCCTCTACGGTTCGAAAGGTGAGTGTCGGCCCAACCTTGCGGATCATGGCGAAGATGTCTCCGGCCTCCTCGAACCTGATCGAACTGGTCGCAGATGCCTCCATCGTTCAAACGCTGGGATACGAGCCCGATTCGAAGGGGATCTCCCAGCCCCAGATCTTCACCAACCGCGCCTCGGGCCGGGAGCGGATCTGGGATGGGCAAAGTGTTCTCATGGATGCGGGTTCGGTCACCAACCGGGTGAGGTTTGTCGACAAGACGGTCTATCTGGGAGACCTCCCGCTCATCGGCCGGTTCTTCCGCAAAGAAGGCGTGCAGGATCAGGTCAGCCGTTTGTTCGTCCTGGTGACACCGACGCTTGTCGACGCTGTCGGTCGTCCCATCCACGATCTGGCCCACCCACCCTTCGATCCCGCGACTTTCCCGCCGAACCCCTAGACCTCAGTCCGCACAGCCCGCACAGGACTCACTTCCAGGTCCAAGAGGTCAATTGGTAGGGCTCGGGCTTCCGCCAGGCCTGCCACCAGACCAGCGCCTCGGCGGTCTTCTTCTGGCCATCGAGGGTGACCCGCAGTTGGAGTCGATAGTTCATCCCGGCCACCACCTGGTGTTCGGCCGCCACGATCCGCACCAGTGCCAGTCGAGGGATGGGCTGTGGTTTGGCCTTGGGATCGTCGAGGCCGACGGCCTCCTTCCGCAACGCTGCCTGCTGGGCCTTCACGGCGAAGGCGGCTGCGGACTTCACCTCACGGTCTGTGGTGGAAACCACCGCGAACCCACCGGCCTTTCGATCCGAGCGGTGGCTGCCCGCACGGAGGGCCGGAGTTTCAGGCGTTCCCGGAGGCCCCGCCCGCAGTCCCATGGCACCCGACATCCACAACAGACACCCTGCGAGCAATCGGAGGTATGAGGGAAGTCCAGGCCTGAGGTGGTGGCAGAGGGAGATCGGAGTGGGGTTTCCCCTCATGAAATCGCCATGTCCAAGACCTTGGGACGGCAGACATTGAACGATTCGAGAATTTCAGGGAAATCCGGGATCACCGCTCGCCCAAAGGCGCATTCCAGTGACTGACGCGACAATCCCCCTTGTCTGCAGAGGAATGCCGCGTCTTCAAGATCTTGAGGATCCAGACCACGCATCATCTTCGTGAGGACCAGATCGACAGTAGCCGGGCGATACAGTTTCAGGTTTCGGGTGGCTGGTTTCTCCAATGGTTCCAGATGATCCAACCAGTCTGCCCTCAGAATCACCATGTCCGACGGGAAAAGATGGGTGATGTAGAGTCCCGAAGGCTCCAGTTCCTTGTTGGCAGCCTCTTGAGCATCCCAGAATCCCTGATCAGCAGCCAACCGATCCACCTGACCGACAGGAATGATCGCGTCGACATCCAGCGAACGAGCAACCGCTTCCGGAGCACCAGGAAATCCGAGTTGGATGGCTGCCCTGCCATAGAGGATCAAGCGCACCTCGTGGTCCAGATGATCATCCAAGCAGCATAGGATCCGAGTCGCATTATCCACAGGCGTCCTCCGGACGGATCCATTGGCTGCGGATCCCTCGACCTTCGCGGGTGATTCCAGTCATGGCCATGAACCGGGTCGGATGTGGCAGCACTCCGCCGGGGATCAGCCCGCGATCAGGAATCTCCTGAAGCAGGAATGACCACAATGCGTAGGCCGGTTCGACACTGCGGCCAATCTTGGCCAGTTCACGGATGACCGACTCTGCACGTTCCATCCGGGCCAATCGAAGGAGTTTTTTTGGATCATTGTCTCGGGCGCCGAGCATGGCGGCTCCCATCCGCAGCGCTGCCGGTGACCATTCCCAGCTGCCATGGAGCAATCCCATCGCCAGTTCCTCGTTGGGTATCGTGTTCCTGCCCGGGTCCGCTACTGTCCCTGTCACGGTGTCACGATAGTAGCGACAGCCCCGTTGGACCGCCAATCGCATGAGCGCCTCGGTGTCCTCAAACCCCGCTGCCTTGAGGCGTCGTCGGAGCGGCGAGCAATGGCTCGTCATACCCAGCCGGCGAAAAAGGGTCGGCATGGATGGAGGTTATCCATGCCGTGCAACGAGTTCAATGCGCAGGACAATCGTGACCCAGCCGGCGGAGGGAGAACTCAGGGCATGGCCACGCATCCCCACTCACCCGATCTTGCCCTGGGGGTGGCCATGGATGACCGGTCCTCGGTCGAATGGCACCTAGCGCGTGATCGTCCCATCGCATAATCTGTTCGAAAGTCCACATGAAGCGATCTCACAACGCCGCGCGTGTCCTCCTCGGATCGGTCTCGGCCCCGGCTTGGATCCTGGCCGCGCTCCTGTCCGGGGGTACCCTCGCTTCTGCCGCTCGCGCTGCCGAATCGGTGGGCTTCAATCGCGACATCCGGCCCATCCTTTCCGACGCCTGTTTCCACTGCCACGGTCCGGATCCCGGCACCCGCAAGGCCGGTCTCCGTCTCGACACCCAGGAGGGCTTCTTCGCCGCCACCGCCAAGCGTGGACCGGCGGTCGTGCCCGGCGATCTCGACAAGAGCCCCCTCTGGCAGCGCCTCATCACCACCGACGCCGATGAGGTCATGCCTCCGCCCGAGGCGCACAAAGATCTGACTCCCGCCCAGAAAGAGGTCGTCAAACGCTGGATCCTCGAGGGTGCTCATTGGCAGCCGCACTGGTCGTTCCTGAAGCCGGAAAAGGCTCCGTTGCCGCCGTTGAAGAACGCCGCCTGGGTCCGGGGTGGCATCGATGCGTTCATTCTGGCCGGGCTCGAGGCCAAGGGTCTCAAGCCGAATCCCGAGGCCGATCGCCGCACCTTGGCACGCCGCTCCGCCCTCGACCTCACCGGCCTGCCGCCGCGGCCCGAATGGGTTGCGCAGTTCGTCCTCGACACGCGCCCCGACGCCTACGAACGCTGGGTCGACCGCCTCATGGACACGCCCCAGTGGGGGGAGCATCGCGCGCGCTATTGGCTGGATGCGGCCCGCTACGCCGACACGCACGGCCTGCACTTCGACAACTACCGTGAGATGTGGCCCTACCGCGATTGGGTCATCCGGGCCTTCAACCGGAACCTGCCCTTCGACCGCTTCACCGTGGAACAGATTGCCGGGGACCTGCTGCCCGGGGCCACCGAGGAGCAACAGATCGCCACCGGGTTCCACCGGTGCAACATGACCACCAACGAGGGCGGTACTATTGAAGAGGAGAACCTCGCGAACTACGCCAACGACCGGGTCACCACCACGTCGTGGGTCTGGCTGGGCCTCACCGCCAACTGCGCCGCCTGTCACGACCACAAGTTCGACCCGGTGAGCCAGAAGGACTTCTACTCCATGGCGGCCTTCTTCCGGAACACCGAGCAGGGCGGGTTCGACGGCAACGTCAAGGATTCGAACCCAAGCCTCGTCGTGGTGACCGATGCCCAGGACCGTGCCCGCTGGGACGCCCTGCCGGCCGCCATCGAGGGCGCCAAAAAGACCGCCGAGGAGCGCAAGAAGGAGGCCGAGGGCGCCTTCGATCGCTGGGTCGGCGCGCTGAAGTTCCCCGAACTCGAGGCCGCCTTGGGCCGAGACTTGGCCTTCAAGGCCCCGCTGAATGAAGGCTCGGGCACCGCCGTGTCCGTCACCGCTCCTTCCGGTGCGAAGACCCTCCAGGTCACCGGCGAGCCGGTGTGGAAACCCGGTGGCCCCCTGGGTTCCTCGCTGCGGACCGACTCCGGCAAGACCCTCGCCTTCGCCGATGCGGGCGATTTCGAATTGGGCAAACCCTTTTCCCTCGGGGGCTGGTTCTATGTGCCCGAGAAGCCCCCGGCCACCGGGTCGCTCTTGGCCCGCATGGACAATACCCAGGCTTATCGCGGTTGGGATTTGTGGTACGAGAACGGATCCTTCGGGTCCCACCTGGTCAACCGCTGGCCCGAGAACGCGCTCAAGGTGCGCACCCGCAAAGCCTTGGCCAAGAAGGGCCAGTGGCAGCATCTCCTGTTGACCAGTGACGGATCCGGGCGCGCTGACGGGGTGCGAATTTATGTCGATGGCGTGGCCGCCGACCTCGAGCAGGGCCCGTCCACCGTCACCGGCACGATCCGCACCGGTGTGCCGTTGAAATTGGGCCAACGTCACGAGTCCGATGTGCTCGCTGGTACGTCGGTGCAGGATCTGCGGATCTACTCGAGGGTCCTGAAGGCACCCGAGGCACGGACTTGGGCGGCTCCTGAAGCCTTCCGCAGCCTTCTGGCCAAACCCACCGCCGACTGGCCCAAGGAAGAGCGCGCGGGCTTGCTGGTCGGTTTCCAGGCCGAGTTCCAGCCGCTGAAGCAGGCTCAGTCGGTGATCGCCGCCCTGGAGAAGGAACGCTCCGACATCCGGGGCCGGTATCCGGTGACCCATGTCCAGCGTGAAAAGGCCGGCTCGCAGCCCATGGCCTATGTACTCAACCGGGGCCAGTACGATCAGAAGCGCGACCAGGTCCAGGCGGCCGTCTTCAAGGCGCTCAACCCCCTGCCGGCCGGCGCGCCCGGCAATCGCTTGGGACTCGCCCAGTGGCTGGTGTCGCCGGACAACCCGTTGCCCGCGCGCGTCACGGTCAATCGCTTCTGGTCCGAGGTCTTCGGCGCGGGTTTCGTCCGCACGTCCGAAGACCTGGGCATCATGGGAGATCTGCCTTCCAACCAGGCCCTCCTCGACTGGCTCGCGGTCGACTTCATCGAGCATGGGTGGGACGTGAAGCGCCTCTTCCGCCAGATGGTGCTTTCGGCCGCTTACCGCCAGTCGGCCACCGCCACGAAGGAAGCCCTGGAGAAGGATCCGGCCAACCGGTTGTTGAGCCGTGGCCCGCGCTTCCGCATGGATGCCGAGATGGTCCGCGACTACGCCCTGGCCGCCGGCGGTCTCCTGGTTCAGAAGGTCGGCGGCGCCAGTGTGAAGCCCTACCAGCCGGAAGGCGTGTGGGAGGCCGTGGCCATGCCGGAGAGCAACACCAAGCGGTATGTACCGGAAACCGGCGAGAACCTCTACCGGCGTTCGCTCTACACCTTCTGGAAACGGGCTGCGCCGCCGGCCCTCATGGACCTCTTCAACGCCCCCAGCCGCGAGTCGTGCAGTGTCCGTCGTGAGCGCACCAACACGCCGCTCCAGGCGCTGGCCACGCTCAACGACCCTCAATTCGTCGAGGCTGCCCGGCATCTGGCCTCACTGGCCCTGCGCGATTCCGGGACCGACCAGCCCGACCGGGTCGTCGAGTTCCTGGCCCGACGCCTCCTGGCCCGCCCGCTTGAGGCCGCCGAGGCCGCGGTCGTCCGCGACGGCTACACGCAGGCCCTGGCCTTCTACCACCAGCATCCCGAAGACGCCGGGCGGCTCGTGCGCGTGGGCGATTCCAAGCCCGACCTTTCCGCGGGCGAACCCCTCTTGGCGGCCACGACGCTCGTGGCCAACCAGTTGATGAATCTCGACGCCGTCCTCAACAAATGACCCCCGAGACCTTCCTCCGATGAACCTCTTCCAGGAATTTCGACAGCTCGAGAATCGCCGTCACTTCCTCGGCCGCGGCAAGAACCTCATGGGCCACGCGGCGTTGGCTTCGCTGCTGGGCGGCACCTCCGCTCGGGGGCTGGCCGAGGCGTTGGCCACGGGCGAATCCAAGCCCGGCCAGTTCCCGGCCAAGGCCAAGCACATCATCTACCTGCACATGGTCGGCGGCCCGTCCCAGATGGACCTGTGGGACCACAAGCCGAAGATGCAGGAGTGGTACGACAAGGACCTCCCGGAATCGGTCCGCAATGGTCAGCGACTGACGACCATGACCTCGGGCCAGTCCCGGTTCCCGATCGCACCGTCCAAGTTCCGGTTCAGCCAGGTGGGCTCCAACGGCCTCTGGATGAACACCGAGCTGCTGCCCTGGACCAGCAAGGTGGCCGACGACCTGTGCCTCATCCGCTCGATGCACACCGAGGCCATCAACCATGAGCCGGCCATTTGCGCGATGCAGACGGGCAACCAGGTCCAGGGGCGTCCGTGCATCGGTTCCTGGGTCAGCTATGGCCTGGGGAGCCTGAACCAGAACCTCCCCGCCTTCGTGGTGCTGGTGGCCGAGCCCACCAACAAGGAGCAGATCCAGGCCATTTCCGCTCGCCTCTGGTCCAGCGGTTACCTTCCGGGTGAGCACTCCGGAGTTTCCTTCCGCAGCGCCGGCGATCCCATCCTCTTCATCAACAACCCACCAGGCATCCCGGACACGCTCCGCCGTTCGCAGCTCGACGGCCTGCGCCGGCTCAACGAGATCACGCACCGTGAGGTGGGCGATCCCGAGACGCACACCCGCATCCAGCAGTTCGAGATGGCCTTCCGCATGCAGTCCAGTGTGCCGGAGTTGACGGCCGTGGCCCAGGAGCCCGACTCCACCTACAAACTGTACGGCGATCAGGCCCGCAAGCCCGGGTCCTTCGCCTACACCGCGCTCCTGGCCCGCCGGCTGGTCGAACGGGGCGTGCGCTTCGTGCAGGTGTACCTCAACAACTGGGACCACCATTCCAATACCGCGGGCCGTATGCCCTCGCAGTGCAAGGACATCGACCAGGCCTGCTACGGCCTGATCACCGACCTCAAGCAGCGGGGCCTCTTCGATGACACGCTGATCATCTGGGGCGGCGAGTTCGGGCGCACCATCTACAGCCAGGGCGGCCTCTCGAAGGAGAACTATGGCCGGGACCACCACCCGCGTTGCTTCTCGATGTGGATGGCGGGCGGCGGATCCAAGGGCGGCACGGTGTACGGCACCACCGACGAGTTCAGCTACAACATCATCGAGAACCCGGTGCACATCCGTGACTTCCACGCCACGGTGCTGCACCTCCTGGGGCGCGATCATCGCCGCTTCACCTACCGCCATCAGGGGCTCGATCAGCGCCTGACCGGCGTCGAGGAGACCCGGGTGATCCGCGAACTCATCGCCTGACGGGCGGGCGGCGGCCCTGGGGTCCCCTCCCGGGTCGTCCGATGCATTCGGCTTCTTCCGGGTGGGCCTGGGATGTCGTTTTGATCGATCCGCCCACATCGGCTTGGGGGGGCTTCGGAAACGGTTGTCAATCCGGTGAAAATCCGGTGCCATCTGCGGCTCCTTCCGAGGGGGTCCCCAGATCCCGCGGAGGGGCTTTGCATCGACATCCCTCCACATGAACCTACCGAGATCCCTATGGTCCCTCGCGGCCTTGGCGGCCTTGCAGTCCGCCCAGGCCGGGACCACCACCAACAACCTCCCCGCATCGGCACAATTGCCGGCCGCCGGTTCCACCGAGCGGGGCTTCATCGTCCGCGTCGCCCAGGGGCCCGCCGAGCCGGCGCTCGCCAACAACGGCGTCCGTGCGCTCAAGCAGATCAACGGCACGCTCGTGGATGCCTCCGGGGCCGTGGTGCCGAATGAGGCCAACGCCGGAACGGTGACCTCTCCCGCCGGTGCCCATCTCGTGGACACCGTCAACTTCGAGTTGGACGCGACCCCGGTGGACATCACCGACATCGAGGGCAACCTGATCACCTCCTTCGCCCCGAACACGTTCCCGGGCGTCCCCGGCACCGGCTCGCACGGCAACAACTTCGCCGTGGAAGTGGTCGGATTCCTGAAGCTGCCCGCCGGCGTCACCACCTTCGGTGTCAGCGTGGGCGCGGATCGCACCGATGTGAATGATGACGACGCCTACTCGGTGTTCGTCGGCACCAATCCCCGCGATTTCTTCGCGACCAAGGTCGGTGAGTTCGAGCGCAACTCCCGCGCGTTCCAGAACAACCAGCGCAACGAGAACCAGTGGGCGGTGAACGCCCCGGCCGCGGGCGTCTATCCGTTCCGCCTGATCTACTGGCAGACCGGCCGCGGCGCCAATCTGCAGTGGTACACCGTCGCCGAGTCCGGCGAGCGAATCCTGGTGAACGATCCGGCCGACGCCCGCGCCATTCCCTCGTACACCGGTTCGACCTCCGCATCGGCCTCGGGCCCCTATGTGGCCGATGCCTCCCCGGGTCCCGGTTCCGACGGCCTGCCGGCCACCGCTCCGGTGACCGCCCTGATCCAGGATGGCGCCACCACGGTGGCGACCTCCGGGGTGAAGCTCGACTTCAACGGCGTGTCGGTGACCCCGCAGAAGTTGGTCAAGACCGGTAGCCGCATCGAGCTGCAGTACGACCCGAACGCCTCCCGCACCACGGCCAACAACCTGGTGGGCCTGCGTATCACCGACTCGGCCTCGGTGACCCGCACCAACAACTGGTCCTTCGGCATCGTGGCCACCGGTGGTTCCTCCACCCGGGTCGCCGGCCAATGGGACTTCGACAAGGGCGACCTGAGCGCCACCACCGGCAAGGCGCTGGAATACCTCGACGGCGCCAGCGGCCTGACCAAGGCGGGGACCGCCTTCGGCCTGGCCAGCGAGCTGGGCTTGCCGGCCCTCCCGGGCGGTGACGCCCGCGTGATGAAGGTGCCGGGCGACCTGTCCAACAAGATCGGTTACGTGATGACCCACGGCATCGCCCCCAACGGCGGCGGCACCCGGGTGAACCAGTACACCATCATCTACGACATCCTCGTGGGCACCGCCGGTCCGGGCGCGGCGTCGCTGCTGCAGACCAGCTCGACGGGCAACACCGACGACGGCGACCTGTTCTGGCAGGGCAGCAACTTCGGCCAGGGCGGCGGCGGCTACAACGGCCATGGCACGTTCACGGCCGGTGCCTGGCACCGCGTGGTGGCCGCCTATGACATGGCCGCCAATCCCCCGGTGGTCACCAAGTACGTCGACGGCATCAAG
>CAIOKD010000278.1 GCA_903858835.1 uncultured Verrucomicrobiota bacterium | reverse complement strand
GTATGCGCAGGTGCTGGCGGCGACCCGGAGGCAGGTCGATTCGGCCGTCGAGGCCAACGGCTTGGCCAAGAGCCGCATGGTCATCCTCACGGCGCTGCTGCGACTGAGGCAGATCTGCTGCGACCTTCGGTTGTTGGAGGCCGATGGAGCCCGGGCGGCCGAGGAGTCCGAGGAGGCCTCCAACGGTCCCGCCGGCGCCTCGACCCCGCCGGAAGACTCCGGAAAACTGCAACTCTTCGGCGAACTGCTCGACCAGAGCCTCGACGGCGGCCACCGGCTCCTGGTGTTCAGCCAGTTCACCCGGATGCTCGGCCTGCTGAAGGACGAACTGAAGCGCCGCGAGGTCGAATTCTGCTACCTCGACGGTGCCACCGTGGACCGTGCCGGCGAGGTCGCGCGGTTCCAGTCGCCATCGGGACCGCCGGTCTTCCTGATCTCGCTCAAGGCGGGCGGCGTGGGCCTCAACCTGACGCAGGCCGACACCGTGGTGCACTTCGATCCCTGGTGGAATCCGGCGGTCGAAGACCAGGCCACCGACCGTGCGCACCGCATCGGCCAGTCCAGGGTCGTCAGCAGCTACAAGCTGATCACCCGGGGCACGGTGGAGGAGAAGATCGTCACCCTCCAGCAACGCAAGCGGGAGATCATCGCCTCCACGCTCACCGGCGAGGAGGCCTTCACCGAATCGTTGAGTTGGGACGAGATCCGTGAACTGCTGGATTGATCCTGCGGCTCTCGGTTCCGCGGACATGCATCTCCGACGCAATACCCAGGGCATTTGCAGGTGGTCAACGGGGACCCGGAAGGTACGATTCCCGGCATGCCTTCCCGTACTGTCCCCCTCCGGGAATCGTCGCGCCCCAGGTCCATTCCTGGTCGACAGGATCCAGATCACCGATCCCGGGCCTTCACCCTGATCGAACTGCTGGTGGTCGTCGCCATCATCGCCATCCTCGCGGGCATGCTGCTGCCGGCGCTGGCCAAGGCGAAGCTCAAGGCCAAAGAGGTGAACTGCCTGTCGCATTTCCGGCAATGGGCGATCGCCTCGAACCTCTATGCCTCGGACGACGCCCGCGGCCGACTGCCGATGCTGGGCGACCTCGGCAACAATCCCTGGGACGTGGCCGACGCCATGATCCCGGCGGTGCAGAACTACGGACTGACGGTGCCGATGTTCTTCTGCCCGGTCCGGCCTTCGGAACTGACCGAGGCCCAGATGTGGCTGCAGAAGCAGCGCAAGCGGACCCTCGCGAGCAACGAGGACCTCCGCTACTACTACAACCAGCGCTGGACCTTCGGCTTCGCGATCATGCAGCACAGCTGGTGGGTCCCCCGTTCGGGGCAACCGGGCTTCAAGGTCATGCCTTCCACCTCGCGGGTGAACACCAATTCGATGGTCGAGGGATGGCCGACCCGCCTCGAGGATCCGGGGGCCGCCACCAGCCCGATCATCACCGACACGCTGTACAAGGACGGCTTCGAGACCAACCTCCAGAAGGCCTGGGGCGGGCATCCGACCGTGCAGGCCGATTCGGGCTTCCAGATCCAGGGGGGGCGTGCCGCCTCCATCAGCCGCGCTTACGCCGACGGCCATGCCGACCTCGCCCGTGCCAGCGCGATCGTTTGGCGGCACTACGGCAACTGGACGAGCTTTTATTGAGCCCCCGACGGGCACTCTGGTTTCCGATTTGGCCCACACCTCTGGCCAGGGGATCCGTCGGCGATCCGCGCCAGCGCCTTCCGTGTGGGACCGGGTCGAAATCCGCCCGGGTCGCTTGGACAAGGACTTCAAGCCAGCCAGCCGAAACCGGTGCGACGCCGGGGCGGTCGATTCGCGTCACCGAAAAGGCCGTCGAAAAGGCCTTGACGAACCGAAGACGGCATTCGCAGTTTGGCATCGGAATCCGGTGAAGAATCGGGTCGCCCATGAAACGGCGGCCGACCGGGATCCTGAACGGAGAACCGACGCATGACTCCCCTAGCCTTCCCCTCGTCCGCCGAGCACGCCCGCGGCAGCAGCTCCACCACCCGGACTCCGACCCGGAGCCTGCGCGACGGCTTCACGCTCATCGAGCTGCTGGTGGTCATCGCCATCATCGCCATCCTGGCGGGCATGCTGCTGCCGGCGCTGGGCAAGGCCAAGGCCAAGGGCAACGGCATCATGTGCCTCAACAACACCAAGCAGTTGATGATGTCGTGGCGGCTCTACATCGACGACCAAAACGGCAAGATCCCGCCGGCCTACTCCGACAACCCGAACTTCAATTCCTGGGCCTACGGCATCCTCGATTGGAACACCGGGAACCGCGACAACTGGGACGTCACCAACACCTTGGCCAAGGGCTCCATCTGGCGCTACACGGGCATGACCCAGAAGATCTACAAGTGCCCGGCCGACACCTTCCTGACGCTCGGAGCGAACGGCAAACCCCGCCTCCGCAGCAACTCGATCAACTCGTGGGTGGGCATGCATGACGGCAAGCCGACGTGGTTCGGCAACAGCCCGCCCTGGCGCATGTTCCTGAAGGACTCGGACTTCGTGCAACCGGCCGACACCTGGGTCTTCTTGGACGAACATCCCGACAGCATCAACGACGGCTTCTTCTGCACCGACATGAAGCCCGCGCCGAACCTGGCCCAGGCGGTCATGCCCGACCTCCCGGCCAGCTACCACAACGGCGCCTGCGGCTTCGCCTTCGCCGACGGTCACTCCGAGATCAAGCGCTGGCTCGACAAGCGGACCATCCAACCGGTCAAGCGCACGGGCTTCAGCCCGCCGAATCAGTCCAACAACCGCGACGTGGAGTGGCTCTGGAGCAAGACCACCCAGCGGTTGGACTGATCGCGAAGGCAGCCCGTCCGAGGCGGCTTGGCTTTGAATCCCCTGGATCGTTCCTTGAACCGATCCAGGGGCTTTTTCTTGATGATCCACCTTGTCGCTCCGGGTTGTGTCGGACCACGGAATACGCCACGCTGGGGCCATGAGTTCCTCGGGTTTCCCCGCCCTTCGGGCCCGGCGGTTGAGGCGCGGAGCGGCGATCCGTGAGATGGTGCAGGAGGTTCGGCTTCATCCGTCGGACTTCATCGCGCCCTTGTTCATCCAGGAGGGCACCGCCGCGCCGACGGCCGTGGGATCGATGCCCGGGGTCTTCCGGCTCAACCTGGACGACCTGGTCCGGGAGGCACGGGAACTCTTCGACTTGGGTATCCGCGGGGCGGCGCTGTTCCCGGTGACGCCCACCGCGCTCAAGACCCCCGATGGCCGCGAGGCGCTGAACCCCGACTGCCTGGTGCTGCGCGCAGTCCGAGCGATCAAGGCGGCGGTGCCCGAATTGGTGCTGTTCACCGACATCGCTCTCGATCCCTACACCAGCCATGGCCACGACGGCCTGCTGAGCGCCGACGGCCGCGACGTGGACAACGACGCCACGGTCACCGTGCTGGGCGAGATGGCGGCCCTGCACGCGGCAGCCGGCACCGATTTCGTGGCCCCCAGCGACATGATGGACGGCCGGGTGCGCGCCATCCGCCACGCGCTCGATTCGGTGGGTCATGGCGACACCGGCATCCTCGCCTACAGCGCCAAGTTCGCCTCGGCCTATTATGGCCCCTTCCGGGAGGCCGTGGGCAGCGCCCAGGCGGCGGGTACCCGGGCGCTCGACAAGCGGACCTACCAACTGAATCCGGCCAACCCGCGGGAAGCCCTGAAGGACGCCCTGCTCGATGAACAGGAGGGCGCCGACGCCCTGATGGTCAAGCCGGCCGGCCCCTACCTCGACATCCTCGCCGAATTGCGCCGCCAGACGCGACTGCCTTTGGCTGCCTACCAGGTGAGCGGCGAATACGCGCAGATCCATGCGGCCGCACGGGCCGGTTGGCTCGACCTTGCGGCCACCCGCGATGAAAGCCTGCTGGCCATCAAGCGGGCCGGTGCCGACTGGATCCTCACCTACTTCGCGCGCGACATGGCGATCGCGCTGAGATCGGTACACTGACCCTGGAATGAGTTCCAGGAGACGGAGTCTATCGTTCTCCTGAAGCCTCGGCCCGGGCCTGGAGTTTCTCGCCCGTTTCGAGGCGCAGGTCGGCCCAGTAGCCGAATTCCCAAAGCCAATCGGTGGCGGCGTTCTCCAGGCGGACGACCACGCGACGGCCGGCGTAGCGGGCCAGGTCCACCGAGACCTCCTTCCAGCGGGGGGCGTCATGGGTGACGGATCGGCGGTGGATGACCTCGCCTTCGACCACCACGCGCAGTTCCCAATCGCCCCGTTCATGGGCGGCCACGGCGAACTTCAGCGTGATGGGCCCCTGGCGCGGCAGGTTCAGCGCGCGCACCAGGGCCGCCGGACGCCGGGCATCGATGGGGTGGGTCATGAGCACATTGCGGCGACCCACGGCCTCGGGATACTTGGCCGGTGCACCCTCGAACTCGGGGCAATCGACCTGCCAACCCGGGGCCCAGAGCGCCAGGGACTCGCCGTCGGTTGCTGCGGCTGGTCCCTGGACGGAGGGTCCGGGCAAGACCGCGGAGGTTTCACCGATGAGTTCTTTTCGGCGCTGAGGCGTCAGCGGCTTGCCATCTTGGGGAGGCGCGAGGATGTACCAGATGAGGTTCCGGAATTCGGCGTCGGGCATCTGATCGAGCCCCTCGGGCATGGCCGAATTCGGAGTCACCCGGACCGCCTTCACGTTGGAGCGATCGACCACGATCTCGCTCGGACCCGCCAAGAGCAGCTTCACCCGATTGGCGGTGTTCTCGACCATCCGGCCACTGTGGGTCTGACCGTCGACCGTCTCGACTTCGACGTTCTCATAGCCTTGGCCGATGATCTCGTTGGGGTTGATGACGTTGTGCAGCAGGGCATCGAGGGAACTGCGCCCCACGCCGGTCAGGTCGGGGCCGACCGCGGCGCCCTCTCCGTGCAACTGGTGGCAGACCAGGCAGGTCTTGCGGGCAATCTCCTGCCCCGCCTTCAGGTCCACGGGACCGTCGATCACCACCTTCCGCTTGGCCGCGATGCGCTGGAGGATCTCGGGGCCCGAAACCTGGAACCGCCCGAACAACCGGACGGCCTTGTCGCGTTCGTCGGGGTCATGGGAACCCAACAGGGACCGGACGGTCGTGGCCGGGAGATCAGCCTTGGACACCTCGCCGCGGTCGAGGGCCTGGAACAGCGCCCACTTCCAGGCAGCCCGGGTGGTGAACAACTGGGCCGCCGCCGTGCGTACCGTCGGGCTCATCGCAGACCAATGGCGCAGCAGTTGACGACCGGTCTCATCATTGCCCGTCTCGGCCAGGACGCGGATAGCGGCGATGCGGAGCGCCTCAGGAGCGGTCGAGCCGACCACGGCCAAGAGCGCCGAACGGCCGTCGTCGGTGCGCTGATTGCGGAGTCCTTGGATGGCC
>CAIOKD010000277.1 GCA_903858835.1 uncultured Verrucomicrobiota bacterium | reverse complement strand
TGCCCGCCCCTGGCGCGGTCGCCCTCATCGGTCTGGCCGGCCTCGCGACCAGCCGCCGCCGTCGGGCCTGATCCCCCGACTTTCACCCTGTGACCTTTCGGACAGCGGCCTCGAACGGGGGGCCGCTGTTCGTTTACGGACGCTGCGAGGCCCGCAAAATTCGGTTCCCGTCTGAGAATCCTTGCCTTTTGCGGCCACGAAGTGCACTGTCCCAACGGTGACCCCGTACCGGGTCACGGGAGACAAGAGCCGTGTCCAAGCACCAGCAGCACAAGTTGATCCAGCAGCTCCTCGTGGCCGCCACGAGCCTGTGCGTGGGCGTGATCCTCGCCCGTGCGATGGGCTTCTGAGGCGACTCCGAACGCGCGCAACCAGCACCCGGGACTTTCCATCCGGAAAGAAACGACCCCCAGGATTGTGGTCCTGAGGGTCGCCTGGAGTATCCGTCAACCCGCTCGAAAGGGAACGAGCGACGGTTTGCGCCTTCGTGAGTCCCGCTTCCCGTCTCCATCGGATGAAACGAAATCCGGGCCCGGCGCCCCTCATGGGAGCGCGTTTTTTTCTCTTTCGACGGGGCTCCGGCAGCGACGGCCCGTGGGCCACATCAAAGCAAGACGCCTCCGCGCTGGAAGCGGAGGCGTCTCGTGCGACGGTCTGGATTGGCGGGGGGGCGTGCTGGAGCGCCCCCGCACCCCGTCGTGATCCGGTTCAGTCGCGGCGGCGGCGGGTGGTGGCCAGGCCGGCCAGACCGATGAGGGCGACCGCGCCAGGGGCGGGCACCACGCTCACGATCAGGCTCGAGCCGGAGGCTCCGAACTCGCTGCTTCCGCTGACGACCTGCACGTTCCAGTTCAGGCCGTCGGCGAGCAGGGGAAGGCTCCGGAGGCCGGAGAAATCGATGGTTCCGCTCGCCTGGATCAGCGCCCAGCTGTTGCCGAGCGAGGGGGTGAACCCGCCGTAGAACACCACGCCGAGGGTGCCCTCGTAGGCCACGTTGCCGTTCACGATGAACTGGTCGAACTCGGTCGGGCCCGAGAGCAGGCCGGAGTTCAGGCCGCCGATCTCGAAGTTCACCATGCTGTTGGCGCGCACGCGGACATTGCCGCTGAAGTTCACGATGCCGGGCGAGTTGCCGGGCTCGATGGTGAGCGCCTTGTCGCCGGTGTCGAAGCCGACGTAGCTGCCCGACAGGATGCGGATGGTGTCACCGCTCTGCACGCGGCCGTCGCCCATGGCGTCGGCCACGCTGAAGAAGTCGTGGTTGTCCGAGCCGACGGTCCAGATGCCGGCGAGGGCGTTCGAGGAGGCGAGCACGGAGAGGGAAACGATGGCGAGGGAACGGAACATGGGGGGAACTCCGGAAGGGGTGGGGAACCAGTGCGCGGGTCATCTCCAGCAGATGGCCCTTCACACCAAGAAACGAAAAGCGTGATCGCCGCCCCTCATGCAAAGCAGAAAATTCTTCGGGGGCCGTGTTGGCCCTGGCCGAAGGAATCAACAGCCGATAACTACGCCCATTTGGCGTAGCCATGGCCGAATATGCGCCCCCTCCGGAGTACGGAACGAGATCCGGGCACCCCGCCCCTCACGCGATCTCCAAAGAATTCCGACTGCCCGTTCCCGCGCCGGATTCAGGCTCGGCCAGTCAGCAGGGCGCGCGGACTTTCGGCAAGCAGCCTCCGGGCGGCCGGGAAGGCCGACGCGAGCGCCAGCACCACGACGAGCACCGCGCCGACGGCC
>CAIOKD010000276.1 GCA_903858835.1 uncultured Verrucomicrobiota bacterium | reverse complement strand
TCGATGATGCGCTTCACCTCGGCGTCGATGCGTTGGGCCGTCGCTTCGCTGTACTCCTTGGAGCGCATCATGTCGCGACCGAGGAAGACGTATTCCTGGGATTCGCCGTAGAGCACCATCCCCAATTCGTCGCTCATGCCCCAGTGCATCACCATGGCCTTGGCCATCGAGGTGGCTTGCTGGATGTCGCCGGCGGCACCGCTGGAGATGTCGTCGGTGATCATCTGCTCGGCGATGCGACCCGCCATGGTCATGGCGATGAGGTCGTTGAGCTCCTTTCGCTTGCGGCTCAGGATGTCCTCCTTGGGCAGGTACATCGTGGCTCCCAGCGCCTGGCCCCGGGGAATGATGGTCACCTTGTGCAGGGGATGCGTGTGCTTGAGCACCACGTTCACCACCGCATGGCCGGCCTCGTGCCAGGCCGTGCCGCGCTTTTCCTCCTCCGACATGGCCATGCTGCGGCGCTCACGGCCCCAACGCACCTTGTCGCGAGCCTCCTCGAGCTCCTTCATGCCGATGGACTTCTTGCCCGTGCGCGCCGCCAGGAGGGCTGCCTCGTTGAGTAGGTTGGCCAGCTCGGCCCCGGAGAACCCGGGAGTGCCGCGGGCGATCACCGAGAGGTCGACCGCGCCGTCGAGCTTCACGTTCTTGGCGTGCACCTTGAGGATGGCCTCGCGCCCCCGCACATCGGGGAGATTCACCGTGACCTGGCGGTCGAAGCGACCGGGGCGGAGCAGGGCGGGGTCGAGCACGTCGGGCCGGTTCGTGGCCGCGATGATGATGATACCCTCTTGGGTGTCGAAGCCGTCCATCTCGACGAGCAGCGCATTGAGCGTCTGCTCGCGTTCGTCGTTGCCGCCGCCGAGGCCATGACCACGGCTGCGTCCGACGGCGTCGATCTCGTCGATGAAAATGAGGCAGGGGGTGTTCTTGCGGGCCTGCTCGAACATGTCGCGCACACGGCTGGCACCCACGCCCACGAACATCTCCACGAAATCGGAGCCGCTGATGCTGAAGAAGCTCGCGTCGGCCTCGCCGGCGATGGCCTTGGCGAGCAGCGTCTTGCCGGTGCCCGGAGGACCGACCATCAGGATGCCCTTGGGAATGCGGCCACCCAGCTTCTGAAACTTCTTGGGGTCGCGGAGGAATTCCACGAGCTCGGACACCTCGTCCTTGGCCTCCTCGACACCGGCGACATCCTTGAAGGTGGTCTTGTTGCGGTCCTTGGTGAGGAGGCGCGCCTTGGACTTGCCGAAACTGAGAGCTCCCTTGCCCGCCGCCTTGATCTGGCGAAGGAAGATGAACCAGATGAGGACACCACCAAGGATCAGCGGAGCCGCGCTCATGAGGAAGGTGGTCCAGTTGCCCGTGCGCTCCACCGAGCGGAAGCCGTTGTCGTACAGCTTGGAGAGGATGCCCTCGATGGGCTCCATCTCCAGGTGGAAGGGCACCAGGTTGGTGCTCGACGGTTCAGGCCGGTACGAACCGCGGAAGACCCGCAGCACCTGGGTCGGCACGGTTTCGATGACCCCGCCTTGGACCAGATTGGATTCGACCAGTTGGAGGAACTTCTGCGGGGTGATCGTTCGCTCGGCCAGGTTGCGGCTTTGACGGCTCCAGAACACCAGCGCCAATCCGAGGAGGATCAGGGCGGGCCAGATCAACCAGTTCTGGTTGGGAACCTTGGGCTCCCCGGGACGTTGGCCCCGGTTGCCCGGAGGAGAAAAGTCATCGGACATGAATGGTGAACCCATGGTATCCGCTGCGGGGGCTCCGCGCAAATGTTGGATCGCCCTGATTTCATCCTCCGAGGGCCAGCCTGTTTGACGGTTTCACGGCTTCCCGACGACGGAATCCCGGTCCACGATGCCTCCCTCATGCCTTGGCCCCAACCGCTCGATCCCCTGGGCAATCCGTGGCTCTCCACCGGAGTGGCGGCCATTCCGGTCGTCCTGCTGCTGGGGCTCGTGGCCTCCGGCCGGATGAAAGTGGGATTTGCAGCCCTCCTCGCTCTCTGCGCTGCTCTCGCTGTGGCCCTGTTCGCGTTCCGGATGCCGGTTCCGGCGGCCTTCGGTTCGGCGGCGTACGGTGCGGCCTATGGATTGTTTCCCATCGGCTGGATCGTGTTGAACGTCATGTTTCTGCACGCCCTGACCGTGCGATCGGGATTGTTCCAGGCGATGAAGGATCAATTGTTGCGCTGGGCGCCGGATCCACGGGAGCAGGTCGTCCTGATCGCCTTCTGCTTCGGGGCTTTCATCGAGGGGGCTGCCGGTTTCGGGGCTCCTGTGGCGATCACCGCCGCGTTGTTGATCCAGTTGGGATTCTCGCCGATCCACGCCAGCGGGTTGTCGCTGATCGCCAACACGGCCCCCGTGGCCTTCGGCAGCATCGGCATCCCGATCACGACCCTGGCCCAGGTGACCGACCTCGACGTGCTCAAGCTGTCGGCGATGGCCGGGCGGCAGTTGCCGGTGTTCTCGGCCATCATTCCGCTCTGGATCGTCGGTGCCATGGATGGCTGGCGCGGGGTGCGCGAGGTCTGGCCGGTGGCCGTGGTGGCGGGAGGCTCTTTCGCTCTGATGCAGTTCCTGGTGAGCAATCACCATGGTCCTTGGCTGGTGGATTCGATCTCAGCCCTCGTGAGCC
>CAIOKD010000275.1 GCA_903858835.1 uncultured Verrucomicrobiota bacterium | reverse complement strand
CAGGATGAAGAACAGCAGGATCTCAAAATCCGGGTGCAGGAAGGCGAAGGCCAGGAAGACCGAACCCAGGATGAAAAGGTTGGAAACGGGCTCCAAGGGCGTGGCGAACGAACAGACGACGGTCAGGAACCAGCTCAGTCCCAGGTAGAGATTGAAGCGGAACGCCCCCCAATGCTCCTCCAGCGCCTCACTCATCAGGTAGAAGAGATACCAGCCGAACGCCGTGAACACGAAGCCCAAGGCGCCTCCAGGAATCGGGACGACCAGCAGGAAGGTCACCAACCGCCACCACTCGCCCCCTTCCAGCACTAGGGCCGGCGCGTAGTCGAGCGTGTCCGGGCGAAGGAGGCCCAGCAGGGTGCAAAGGAAGACGAAGACCTGCGCCCCCACCAGAAACAGCCCGAGATGGGGCAGGGCGAAACGGCCGAGCAGGCGTTCGAGGCGGTCGAGCGGGGACATCAGGGGCTCCAGCGTGCCCGCGACTCCGGCCCCGGTGCAAGCCAAGGCCGGTCCGGGCTCATTTCTTCTCCGCCTCGGTCAGCTGCGGCAGGAGCCGGGCCTTTTGGCCCTGCAGCGACGGCTCGTCCACGGTCTCCAGCAGGGCCCGCGCGTGGGCCAAGCGGCCCGTCTTCAGGCAGATGTTCGCCGCGTGCAGCCGCATCGTCTGGCGCTCGATGGGCGTCGGGGCCTTCTCCTCCAGCTGGCTCCAGGCCTTCAGCGCCGCTTCCCAGTCCGGACGTTCGAGGTCGTAGAAGGATTCCGCGAAGCGGTAGGCGAAGGCGAAGCGGTCCGGCGCCAGTTCGGTGGCGCGTTGGAAGGCGTGCTGCATCGCCGCGTCCAGCGCCGCGCGGGTCCACTGCCCCGCCTTGAGGAAATCGTCCCGCGCCTCCGCCAACAGCGTCCCGAGCTGATAGTGGTACAGGGGCTCGTTGGGTTCGAGCTGGATCGCGGCGAGGAAGTAAGGGGCCGCCTGCAGCGGTTGGCCCTCCTCCGCCAGCATCGCGCCCAGCTGGTTCTTCACGAGGGCGATGTCGGGATCGAGCTGGTTGGCCTTGAGGAGCATCGCGATCGCCTCCTTGCGCATCGCGGTCTTGCTCAGGAGGTAGCCGTAGGCCGCGTAGCCGGCCGCGAAGTCCGGGTTCTCCCGGAGCAGCAGCTCGTAATCGTGGGTCAGGCGCTGCAGTTGCTGGCGGATGGACGGCAGGTCCGCCTTCTCCCCCTGGCGCTCCGCGTCGGCGAAGATCTCCTTCTGGTGCCCCACAATCCGCCGGAGCGTCCGCTCGGCCATCGTCTCCCGCACCGCCTCCGCCCCCGCAACCGGGGAAACGGCGGCGAGCAGGCACGCAAACGTCGGCAGAAGGCGGCGAAAAGACATGCGGTCCACGACGACACCCTCGCTGCCGGGCGGTGCCGGCGCAAATGCTGTTTTCCCACGCCGCGCCGCAGCCGCCGGCGTCTACTTCTCCACCTCGTCGCCGTCCTTCTTCGCCATCACGATGTAGTAGTCCTTGTAGGACTTGTCGTAATACTGGGCGTAGTAGTAACCGGAGACGGCGAGGTTGAGGCCGTTGAGCACCGCACCGAAGTTGGGCACGTTGGCCTCCATCAGCTTGGCGGCCGCGAAGCGGGCGGCCTTGCGCCGGACCTTGTTGAAGAAGATCGAGAAGATCGACCCATCCGCGAGCGGCAGGATGATCAGCGCGTCACTCACGGCGGCCAACGGCGGGGTGTCGATGAAGATCCGGTCGTAGCGCTTCCGCAACTCGGCGATCATCAGCTCAAAGCCCTTGCTGTTCAGGACCTGCGTCGGATTCTTCGCCCGCCCGCCGGAGGTGATCACGTCCAGGTTGGGGTGCACGTTCCGGAGGGTCACCTCATCCAGGGTCGCGGTGCCACCCACGACATCGATCATCCCCTTCAGGTTCTCCAACCGCAGGGACTTGTGGATGTTGGGCTTCCGCAGGTCGCAGTCCAAAACGACCACCTTCTCCCCGTGGGAGGCAAAGGTCAGGGCGAGGTTGGTGGTGACGAACGACTTGCCCTCGCCCGGAATCGTGCTGGTGGTGAGGATGCACTTCGCGTTCTTGCTCTCATCCTTCAGCCGGAGGCTCGAATGCAGGGTGAGAAAGGCCTCCGCCACCTGTCGATCCGCGTTGGTGGCCACGATCTGCGCCTTGTCCGCCGGTTCCATCCGCTTAATCTGCGGGATGATGCCGATGAGGGGCAGGCCGACGACACCCTCGATGTCATAGGAGCTCTTCACCCGGTCATCGATGAAGGCGACGAAGAACGCGAAGGCCAGGCCCAGGCCCAAGCCGCCGACCAGACCCAGGCCAAGATTCAGCGGGACGTTCGGGGAGATGGGCTTGCTCTCGGCCGCGGGCACCGCCTGGTCCACGATGCGGGCGTTCTGCACCGCGAACCCGCTCGTCATCGTGGTTTCGCGGGAGCGGGCCACGATGCCCTGCAGGATCTGGTTCTGGGTGAGGTATTCGCGCTCGATCTGGCTGTATTCCACCCCGATGCGGTCGAGCTCCAAGGTCTCCGCCTTCTGCTTCTCCAACTCCTGTGCGCGCGCCTGGAAATACCGCAGGGCGCTCTGGTATTCGGATTCCACCTGGTCGCAGATGGATGCGATGGCCTTTTCCAGCTCCAGCTTGTTCTGATCAAAGGACTTCGTTGCCGCGATCATGTCCGGATGGCGCTCGCGGTAGCGCTCCTTGAGCTTCGCGATCTCGATCTTGCGGGCGGCGAGCTGGGCTTCCAGTCCCTCGATGAGCCGCTGACTCGCGATGAAGGAGAGGCCGGTCAGCTCCAGATTCTTCTCCCGGTACTCCTTGATCTGGTTGCGGCGGGTTTCCGCCGACTGGAGCGCCACCGCGGCCTTCTGGGCCTCGAGGTTCGCGAGCTTGAGCGACTCGCTCACGATGTCCTTCCGCTGATCGAGGGAGACGGTCTTGTTCTTCTCCTTGTAGGCCTGCAGCTTCTGGGCGAGCTGATCGACCTTCTTGCGCTGGTCGTCGACGGTCACCTGCAGCTCGTCCACGGCACGGGACATGTCCGCGCTGCGCAGCCGCTGGTTATGGTTCAGGTACTCCTCGACGAAGAGGTTCGCGACCTTCGCCGCCATCGTGCGGTCCGGATGCTGGTAGGCCACGGTCACGACCAGGGTCAGGCGCTGCGGGATCACCTTCCGGTTCTTGCTGATGGTCTCCAGCAGGAAGGTCGCATCCTTGCCCTCCTTCTCATAGGGGGCCATGAACGTCTTCAGGTCCTCGCCCTTGAGGCGCTCGGCCACCCGTCGGATCAGGGTGGCGCTCTCGATGACCTTGATCTGGGTGTTCAGATCCTCGGCCGAACGGATGTCGTTGTCGACCACCTGCTGCACCCCGGGCATCGGGGTGGTGTCGCGCCGCAGGATCTGCACCGTGGCCGAGGACTGGTAGATCTTCGTCTCGCTCAGCGTGTAGACCAGCGAGCTGGAAAAAACCACGAGGAACACCACCACGATGTACCAGATGCGTTCGCGCAGGATCAGCAGGTAATCCTGGAACGTCCGCTGGACCTGCCCGGTGCCCGACTCACCGGAATCGCCATAGCCCACCGCCGAATAGCCGGCATAGGTGCCGCCATAGCTGTAGCCGTAAGCGCCCGAGGCCTGCTGAATCTGCTTGTCGCCGGTTTCCTTGGACATCGGGGGAGCGTTTAGAAGGCGCGCTCGGGAACGAAGAGCACGTCGTCCCGCTGGAGTTGGACCGCATCACGACCGCCGCGCTTCATCAGCGCGTCCACGTCGATCTCCTCGACCAGGGTCTCCCCGTCGGCCGCCTTTCGCGTCAGGCGAACCTTCTTCAGGTCGGCCAGACGGGTCTGTCCACCGGCGAGCGCGATGGCCTCCACGATGGTCAGACCCTTCTCCTGCGGGAAGAGCACGCGTCCGGCGTTGTTGACCTGACCGACCACGTTCACGCTTCGCTCCGCGTATTTCACCACGATCACGCTGACCTGCGGGTTGACGAGGTAGTCGCGGTCGTAGGCGGCGCGGATGACGTCCTCCGCCTGACGGGCCGTCCGGCCGCGCAGGTCGATCGTGTTCACCAGCGGCAGGCTGATGGTATGGGTGTCGCTGACGCGCACGGCCTCCATCTGCTTGTTCAAGTCGTCGTGCTGGAAGATGAAGATCCGCAGCAGGTCCTGCGGCTGCAGGAGATACTCCCGATCCGGAGCCGCGGGGGCGGATTCCGCCCGCCCAACCCGCGGGGCGGCCTCGCCGGCCTCCGCCGCCAGCGCGGCCCCCGTCGATGCGGCCGCCAAGCCGATGGCCAGGACGAGGAACCGCGGGGTGGAAAGGAGGCTCATACAAAAAAGAGACGGGAGAAGATCGTCACGATCTTCTCCCGCCGGAAAGGAAAAACGGCAGCCAACTTGGGCCTTCGT
>CAIOKD010000274.1 GCA_903858835.1 uncultured Verrucomicrobiota bacterium | reverse complement strand
TGGGCGACCACGGTTGCGAATACATGACGGGCGGCACCGTGGTGATCCTCGGTCCGACCGGTCGCAACTTCGCCGCGGGCATGTCCGGCGGTGTGGCCTACATCTACGACGAGCGCGGTGACTTCGCCTCCAAGTGCAACCCGCAGATGGTGGGCCTTGAGAAGCTGGAGCCCTCGGACATCCCGACGCTCCAGGAGATGATCCAGAACCACGCCATCAACACCAAGAGCACCCGCGCGGCCGGCATCCTGAAGGACTGGAGCACGGCGCAGTCGAAATTCGTGAAGGTGATGCCCCGCGACTACAAGCGCGTGCTCACCGCCCTGCACAAGGCCCAGTCCGAGGGTCTCACGGGCGACGATGCGCTCAATGCCGCCTTCGAAGCCAACTCCAAGGACGTGGCCCGCACCGGCGGAGGCTGACCCCGGACCCGACGACCACCGGATCGACCGACGATCGCGAACGAACCTAGGCCTTCAAACGACACCAAGACATGGGTAAACCGACAGGATTCCTCGAATACGCCCGCGAACTGCCCCTCGACCGCAGCGCCCTGAAACGCATCAAGGACTGGAACGAGTTCCATGAACACATGGACGACCAGAGCCTGCGCCAGCAGGGAGCCCGCTGCATGGATTGCGGCGTTCCCTTCTGCCACAACGGCACGCTGGTCAGCGGCATGGCCAGCGGCTGCCCCATCAACAACCTGATCCCTGAGTGGAACGACTTGGTGTACCGGGGCCTCTGGAAGGAGGCGCTCGATCGCCTGCACAAGACGAACAACTTCCCGGAGTTCACCGGACGCGTCTGCCCGGCCCCCTGCGAGGGTTCCTGCGTGCTCGGCATCAACGCGCCCCCGGTCACGATCAAGAACATCGAGGTCTCGATCATCGACCACGCCTGGGAGAAGGGTTGGGTCAAGCCGCAGCCGCCCAAGAAGCGCACTGGCAAGAAGGTGGCGGTGGTGGGCTCCGGCCCCGCGGGCCTCTCGGCCGCGGCCCAGCTCAACAAGGCCGGCCACTATGTCACGGTGTTCGAACGCGCCGACCGTCCGGGCGGTCTGCTCATGTACGGCATCCCGAACATGAAACTCGACAAGCAGAAGGTCGTGCTGCGCCGCATCAAGCAGATGGAGCGCGAGGGCATCGCCTTCCGTTGCAACACCGAGGTGGGACGCGACATCACCTCCGCCCAACTGATCGAGGATTTCGACGCCGTGGTTCTCTGCACCGGTGCGACCAAGCCGCGCGACCTGCCCATTGAGGGCCGGCAATCCAAGGGCATCCACTTCGCCATGGAGTTCCTCCACGGCAATACCAAGGCGCTGCTCGACAAGGCCCAGCCCCCGATCTCCGCCGCCGGCAAGGATGTCATCATCATCGGTGGTGGCGACACCGGCACCGACTGCGTGGGCACCTCCATGCGCCACGGCTGCAAGAGCCTCATCCAGGTCGAGATTTTGCCCAAGCCTCCCACCGAGCGGGCCAAGGACAATCCGTGGCCGGAGTGGCCCAAGACCTACAAGATGGACTACGGCCAAGAGGAGGCCGCCGCCGCCTTCGGGGCCGATCCCCGCGTGTACCTGACGACCGCCAAGAAGTTCCTGACCGACAGCCAGGGCCAAGTCTCCGGCGTGCACCTGGTCGAGATCCGCTGGGAGCGCAACGACAAGGGGCAGTTCATCCCGGTCGACGTGCCCGGAACCGATCGCGTGGTTCCGGCCCAACTCGTCCTCTTGGCCATGGGTTTCCTCGGGCCCGAACAGCCGCTGCTCGAGTCGCTGGGGTTGGAGCGCGATCCGCGGTCCAATATCAAGGCCGAGCATGGCCGCTTCTCCACCACCATCCCGAAGGTGTTCGCCGCCGGCGACTGCCGCCGTGGCCAGAGCCTGGTGGTCTGGGCCTTCAATGAAGGCCGGGGCGCGGCCCGCGAGTGCGACCGCTTCCTGATGGGCGCG
>CAIOKD010000273.1 GCA_903858835.1 uncultured Verrucomicrobiota bacterium | reverse complement strand
TACTCCCAGGCGATCGAAGCCGTGGCGCGGTACTCGGGGAAGCCGATGTCCGACATGGCGGCACCGGAGGCCCAGAATCCACCCAGGTAGTCGATCGGGGCCGAACCCGGGAAGTTCTCCATGCTCATGGAGATCACCTTGGTGGCGTTGCCCGCGAGGAACAGCTTGCCGAACGAGGTCTCGATCTCCTGGGTCATCGACAGGTCGAGACCATCGGTGGAACGGACGCCGGTGTTGATGGGACCCACGTTGCGGATCTGGTCGATATCACCCGTCGTGGGATCCACCGCCACCTGCGCGCCCAGCGGGTTGGCCGCGCTCGGGGTGGCCGCAGCGCCGTAAGGATTCTTCGCATTGCCGGCGCCGCCGTTGAGCGCCCACTGGTTGACGATGTACTGCTCGCTGGCGAACGGGATGCCCGTCTGCGAGATCTTGTAGTAGTCGAGACCGACCGTGAATCCCTTGAGGAAGTTCGGGGAGAACTTCGCCCCGATCAGCCAGTTCTCGGCTTCTTCGGGCTTCAGATTCGGGTTGTTGACCGCCAACACGCCGTTCTGAGGCTGGGTGCGGATCTGGGTGATCGGGTTGTAGACCTCGGGGAAGTCCTGACCGCCGGCCGGACGGTAGATCGCCGCCAGCGACGGGGCGATGAAGCCCTGGCCGTAGGAACCGCGGACCACCACCTGCTTCTCGATCGGCTGCCAGCGGAAGTTGACGCGCGGCTTGGCACCGGTGTCACCCACATCGGAGAATTCCTCGTAGCGCACGGCGGTGCCGATGGTGAAGGAATCCATGCCCGTGAACTTCAGGTCGTTGCCGAAGATCGGCACCTGGACCTCGCCGTAGACGGAATCGGTCTGGCGTCCGGCGGCCCACTTGACGGCCGTGTTGAACGGGGCCACCGAGCCATTCTGGAGCGCGAAGTCCGGAGCGATATCGAGCGAGTCGCGACGGGTCTGAGCCCCGAGCGACGCCTGGATGGCGCCACCCGGGAGGTCGAATACCTCGCCTCGGACCAAACCGTCGAACTGCTGGGTGACGTAGGCGTTCTCCTGGGTCGCCGAACCCTTGAAGGTGTCAAGGATGGCCGAGGGATTGACCACGGAAGCGGCGTTGATCGGGGTGTACCCGAACGGATTGAACGCGGAGGCCACGCTCCCCGAATTCAACGCGGCCTGGTACTTGTCGGTCAGCACACCACCGGTGATGACGGTGTCGTTCTGGGTGCGGTCGTACAGGAAGGCGGTCTCCCAGTTCCAGGTCGACTCGCCGATGCGACCGCGCAGACCGGCCACGGTGTGGATGGACTGGTAGAGGTCGTTGTAGACGCGCGGACCATTCTCGACCGGGCGGTAGGTGATGTTGAAGCTGTCGTTGGCGGCGCTGCCGGGGAAGACCTGCTGCCACCAGTAGTTGCCGGAGGACATCGAGTAGCCGCCCAGCGGGCCCGGAGCCAGCGTGTACGACGACTTGTTGCTCATGTAGTAGGCGTCGGCGAAGGCCTCGAGGTGCTCCCCGAAGAGCTGGTGCGCCACCGAGGTGTCGAAGCCGTAGCGATCATGCGGGCGGTAGGCGGTGGTGTAGTAGCCGTAGGGGAAGCCGGCCCCGGTTCCCGGGACGAGGCTCTCGTTGCCGCCGTAGCGCAACTGGGCGTCGGCGGGCAGCACGCCGCGCAGCGCGGCCTCGGCGGCCGTGCGGGCGGCGGTCACCTGCGAAGAAGCCGTGGCCTTGGAGGTGTCGACGTACGCGCTGGGGTCGAACTTGTTGCCAGCCACCACAATCGGGAACTGGAGGCCACCGACGGTGACCGAAGCGGGCACCGGACCGGTGAAGGTCGGCACCTGCGAGGCGTTGGTCAGGCCGCGGGTGTTCGCGAAGGCCGGGGTCCAGCGCAGCGAGATGCCGTTGGCCACATTGATGACGTCGCCCGAGGCGGTGGTGACCGCGTGGGAGCCGAAGCTCCGCTTGTTGAAGAAGAGTCCGGGGTTGGAGGTACCCGAGACGTTGCTGCCCGCCGGAAAGCTGCGCTCGCGGTCGATGCTCAGCAGGTCGTTGGCGGAATTGTACTCGGCGGAGAAGAACGCACGGGTCTTCTCGTTGGAGGTGCCGAAGTTGACCTGGAACCGGCGCTGCGAGATGTCCTTGTCCATCGTGTTGCCGTAGAACGCGCGGAACTCGGTGCCCTGGAAGTTCTTCTTGAGCTTGATGTTCACCACGCCCGCGACGGCATCGGTACCGTAGATCGCGCCCGCGCCGTCATTGAGCACCTCGATGGTCTCGATGGCGGCCTGGGGGATCATGTTGAGGTCGGAGGTCGAGGTGCGGCGACCGTCGACCAGGAGGAGCGTCGCGTTGCCGGGCAGACCACGCAGGCCCACGAAGGCCTGACCCGAACCACCGTTGCCATAGCCCTCGTTGAGGTTTCCGGTTCCGGCCATCTGAGGCAGCTTCAGGCGGAACACGTCGCTCAGGTTGGCGAAGCCGCCGTTGACCGGGGAGGCCATGTCGATCGGGGTGACCGACAGGGAACCCTCGGCCTCGGCACCGGTCAGCAACGATCCGGTGATGACCGTGGATTCGAGCGACTTGGCCGCAGGTTCAGCGTTCTGGGCCCAGAGGGCGGGCACGACGATCAGTTGGGATCCGAGCCCGACCGTGATGGCGTTCCGGAGAGCTTGGCCCCGGAAGTGGCGATAGTTGTGGTTCGACATAGGTTGGTTGGTCTGAGATACCCCGTACTGGTGGATGTCAGATCGGGGATTCAAAAGACACGGAAAACCCGCATCGCAATCGGCGCAAGCGATTTTATAGAAGAAACTTCGCGAAGGATTCCCGAACGATCGGGAGCCACAGCCGTTGACAGCATTCCAAAGCCCAACCTAGTGTCGCAGCAACACTTCTCTCTCACATGTACCGAGTCGCCCTCATTTTGGCCGTGTTGGCCGCCATCGGAAGCCTTGCGCTGAGCTTCACCGTCACCAAACCGAAGATCGACGGTCTGGTGCAGGAACGCAACGACCTGCAGACCAACCTCACGGCGTCGGAGACCGCCAAGGCCGAGGCCGAGAAGAAGGCCAAGGCGGCCACGGCGCTCGCCGACAAGAAGTCCAGCGAACTCGCTGCAACCCAGAAAGAGCTCGAAACCGCCGCCGAGGCCGCCAAGACCCAGCGCGCCCGGGCCGACAAGTATTTCGCCGACTACAACAAGACGGTGGCCGAGAAGAATTCCGCCCAAGAGCAACTGGCCCAGTGGAGCGGCACCGGCCTCAAGCCCGACCAGATCCTCGCGATGAAGGCGGAGTTGAAGGTGTCCAAGGAGTTGGCCGGAGTGCTGGCCGACGAGAAGTCGATCCTTCAGCGCAATGTGGCCTCCCTCAAGAACAAGCTCTCGAAGTACGAGGACGAGAACCGCGTCGTCGCCATGCCGGGCCTCAAGGGTTCCGTCATCGCGGTGGATCCGAAGTGGGAGTTCGTCGTTCTGAACGTGGGTTCCCAACAGGGAGCCCTCGAAGGCGGCCTATTGATGGTTCGCCGTGGCGACAAGCTCGTCGGCAAGGTCAAGATCGTTTCGGTCGAAGCCAACCGCAGTGTCGCCAACGTGCTTCCCGCCTGGAAACAGGGCGACGTGGCGGTTGCGACCGGCGACCTGGTGCTCTACTGATCCGGCCCATGTTTGATTTCGTGAAGAATTCGGAGGGCAAGCGGGCCGGGGCGCAGGTGCATTTGTCGAAAATACTGATGCTGGCCGGTCTCGTGTCGGTCGGCTCGATGATCACCGGCTGCCGCACCGAAGACGAACTCATCGGCCGGCCGTGGAACACTCCGAAATCTTGGGAAAGTGGGCTCCCATCATCCATGACCGAGGGGCGCTGACCTGCCGAAGGTCGCTGCCAAGCATCATTGGGATCATCGATGGTGACCCATGGTCACCGAAGCCGCAGTCCCGAGGTGCATTTCCCTTGACCCGTCACAGGACGCGCAACCACTTTAGACACCCAGTCTAACAGGCACATCCATGCTAGCGCAGATCAAAGGTCTTTTCTCGAACGATATCGGGATCGACCTGGGTACCGCCAACTCCCTCGTCTATGTGAGGGATCAGGGAATCGTGTTGCGCGAACCCTCGGTGGTGGCCATCCAGGCGGGCACCACCCATGTGCTGGCGGTCGGCGAAGAGGCCAAACGGATGCTCGGGCGCACCCCGGGCAACATCGTGGCCATCCGCCCGATGAAAGACGGGGTCATCGCCGACTTCGAAATCACGGAGTCGATGCTCCGGCACTTCATCCAGAAGGTGCACCACCGGAAACTCATCATGCCTCGGGTGGTCGTGGCCGTGCCTTCGGGCATCACCGAGGTCGAGAAGAGGGCCGTCAAGGACTCGGCCACCCACGCCGGAGCCCGCGAGGTGTACCTCATCGAGCAACCCATGGCCTCGGCCATCGGAGTGGGACTGCCCGTCCACGAACCCTCGGGCAACATGATCGTCGACATCGGCGGTGGCACCTGCGAGATCGCGATCATCTCGTTGGCGGGCATCGTCTTCAGCCGCAGCGTCCGCGTGGGCGGCGATGAATTCGACGAGACGATCGTCGCGCACATGAAGCGCGCACACAATTTAATGATCGGCGAACGTACCGCCGAGGAGATCAAGATCCGTGTCGGGTCGGCGTTTCCGCTGGACCAGGAACTGACCATGGAGGTGAAGGGCCGCGACTTGAGCGCGGGCCTCCCCAAGACGGTCGTCATCCGGTCCGAGGAGATCAGGGCCGCCCTGCAAGAACCGCTCTCGAGCATTTTGGAGTCTGTCCGCATCACGTTGGAACGATGCCCCCCGGAACTGTCCGCCGACCTGGTGGACCGGGGCATCATGATGGCCGGAGGTGGGGCGCTGTTGCGCAACATCGACCGGTTGGTCGCGCAGGAGACCGGGCTTCCGGTCCACATCGCCGACGATCCGTTGAGCGCCGTGGCCACAGGCACCGGTCGCGTGCTGCAGGAACTCTCCTTCCTCCGAAGAGTCGCTTCTTCCACGTCCTCCTGACCTCCCCGGGGTGCGTTCGTCCGGCATCGGATCGAACGTGCTGAAACGGACCCATTACCTGGTGTTGATCGGCGTGGGAATCCTCACGCTGGGACTGCTGAATCTTCCGGAGCCCCTTCAGGGTCGGTTGAAGTCGGCCATCGGTGCGTCGTTCCTGCCCCTCTTCGGCATCCGCGCCGCCGCCGATTCACTGCTCGACCGTGCCGCCTACCAGGCGCTCCCGCGCTCCACGCTCATCGACAACCTGCTGCGCCTCGAGCGGGAGAATGCCGAACTGAAGGTCTCAGTCCTTCGGGCGAACGACGCCTTGGCCGAGAATCAGAGGCTTCGTGCCGCCATCGGCGCCCCGCCCCGGGGTCCGTGGCGCCCCCGCCTGGCGCGCGTCGTGGGCCGCGAACCGACGACCTGGTGGCGGACGCTGCAGATCAACCTGGGCTCGCGGGATGACCTGAAGCCCGACCAGGTGGTCGTGAACGGCGACGGCCTGGTCGGGCGAGTCAGCCAACCGGGCCTGACGCACTCCCGAGTGGCCCTGGTGGGAGACGCCGAGTGCGGCGTGGCGGTGGTGGTCGGTGAGACCCGCGACCTCGGCATCATCAAGCCGGGACAGACCCTCTCGGGCGACGGGGGCCTGGTGGAGATGACGCTGATGCAGAACTGCCCAGGCATCATGGCCGGACAGAAAGTGTTCACCAGCGGACTCGGGGGCGTATTTCCGGCAGGACTGCCCGTGGGGACCATCGTCGACACCCGCAATGAGGAAGGCAACGTGTTCACCACGGCACGGGTACGTCTGTCGGCCAACCTGAACCGGCTCGAGGAAGTGTGGGTGCTCCAGCCATGAACCGTTTCACCGCAGGATTCCTCGCGCTGGCGATCTGGCTGACGGCCTTCGTGCAGACCCAATTCTCGGGGCTCCGCGACCTTCTGTCCGTGCCGCTGGCGCTGGGACCGGCGCTGGTCTGCTGCATCGCCTTGAGTCAGGGTCTGGGTGCCACCGTCACCGTGGCGATCGTTTCCGGCCTCCTGTCGGATTCGCTTTCGGCGTCACCACTGGGAGCCGCGGTTCCGGCGCTCTTCCTGCTGGGCTTCACGCTGCACCTGCAACGCCACCTGATCCTGCGGGACCAGCGCTTCGCGCAATTCTGGATCGGCCTGGGCGGGGGTGTCGCCGTGCCGCTGCTGACGCTGGCCACCCTGGGCCTCACGCGGGCCCAACCCGCGGCCGGAGCCTTCACCCCGGTGCAACTCCTGACGCTGGGCCTGCTGAACGGCCTGGCCTGTCCCGCCCTCTTCCGCACACTGGAGGTGCTCCAACGCAACTTCGACTACCGCCCGCTGGCCTCGTCGAGCTTCCGGCCGGACCGCGAGACGGTCCGCGGTCGTCAATTCCGACCGCGTTGAACCATGCTGATCTTCGACCAATTCAACCGGGGGGAGCGCCCGCTGCGATGGATGGCCGCAGTGGTCGGCGGAGGACTCCTGTTGCTGCTGCTCGGCCTGCTGCGGGTCCAGATCCTGGGCCACCGACGGTTCGAGCAGTCGCTCCATACCCAGAGCTTCCAGTCGGTGAGGGTGCCCGCACTGCGGGGACGCATCCTGGACCGGAACGGCCGTGAACTGGTCGGAAATGCGCCGCGGTACCGGCTGGATGTCTACCTCGAGACCTTGAGTCGCGACTTCGGCCGCGAATATGGCCAGCTTCGGCGGGAGATCATCGCGGCCCGCGGGGGCACCAACGCGACCCCTGCCGGGATCTGGACACGAATCCTCTCGAAGCTGCGGCGGGAGTCGCCCCGGGTGCTCATCCGACCCGAGGAGAACCAACTGCTGTGGCGACAGGCCCGGTACAACGTGGTGAGCAACGTGGTGGCGAAGGTCGCCGCCAAAGTCGGCCTGCCCCTCACCCTCACCGAGTCCGAGCTCCACCGGCACTGGGCCAACAGCCGGGCCCTCCCGCTGGCGGTCCTCCGCAGACTCACGCCCCAGCAGGTGGCGCTGCTGACCGAACAGTCCTGGTCCATCCACGGTCTGAGCGTCGAGCTGCAGGCGGTCCGTCACTATCCCCACGGATCGCTCGCGGCCCATGCCCTGGGTTACCTCGTCCGTGCCGACGACTTCGCCGACGAGGAGGGGGACTCGTTCGATTACCGGCTGCGCGACTATCGCGGAGCCGCCGGTCTGGAGGCGGCCTTCGACGCCGACCTGCGGGGCACGCCGGGCTCCCGGAGCATCCTGGTCAACAGCGACGGCTACCGCGTGGGTGAGACCTTGACCTCGGCGCCAGTGCCCGGGCGGAACCTCATCACCACCCTTGATCTCGAGGTCCAGAAGGCTGCCGAGTCGGCGCTTTCGACCGTCAGCGGCGAGGAGCGGGGCGCGGTGGTGGTCCTCGACGTCCGCAACGGCGACGTGCTCGCCATGGCCAGCGCCCCGGCCTTCGATCCCGGCGAGTGGATCGACGGCGTGAGCCGGGCCCGGTGGACCAACTACTACGACGTACCCAAGCGGACGCCGCTGATCAATCGGGCGACCGACGGTGCGTACTCCCCCGGCTCGACCTTCAAGATCGTGACAGCCCTCGCAGCCCTGGAGAACGGGCTCGATCCTGACCGGGTCCAGATCGTCGAACCCAATCCGGCCAAGCCCGGCAAGGGACTCTTCCAACGAGGCAACATCCGCATCGAAGACACCGCGCCCCCGGGCCCCTACGACTTCCGGCGCGCCTTCATCCGCTCCTCCAACGCTTATTTCATCCACTTCGGGCTGGAGGCCGGCTACGACCGACTGCTGTCCACAGCCCACCGGTTCCATTTCGGAGAGCAGACCCGCATCCAATTGCGCCCCACTGAGGAGCGTTCCGGCTGGATGCCGAGCCCGGCCGAGGCCCGGGCCGAGCGCTGGCCCCTCGGAAGGTTGGCCAACTTCAGCATCGGGCAGGAGGTCACGGTCACACCGCTCCAACTGGCGGTGATGGTGTCGGCGGTGGCCAACGGGGGCACCGTCCACTACCCGAGGTTGGTCGACCGCCTGGAGTCGGGCGATCCATTGAGCGACGAGGTCGCACATGCCGTGCGGCCCGGACAGGTGCGCGGCCTCCTGGGAGCCCGGCCCGAACACCTGGCCCGGATCCGTGCCGCCATGCGGGACGACGTCCTCGACCCCGAGGGCACGGGAACCACCGCCCGCGTGACCGACTACACGGTCTGCGGCAAGACCGGCACGGCCGAGATCAAGGGCAACGGCATCAAAGACAAGGTGACCTGGTTCTCGAGCTTCGCCCCGTTCGAATCGCCCCGGTACGCGGTCGTGGTCATGGTGGAAAGCGGCGCCTCCGGGGGGCGCACCTGCGGGCCGGTCGCCCGAAGGATCTACGAGCACCTGCGCACGAGGGATGCCGGGAACGGCAGACCCCTCGCACTGGCCCCATGACCCAGCCCGCCCTCCAGAGCCGTCGGAACGACGGCGACATCCTGTGGCCCCTCTGGCTCTCCGTGCTGGGGCTGATGGTGATGAGCGCGATGTTCATCTTCAGCACCACGGGCGGGCCCGAGGTGGCGAGGGGCGTGCCCTGGCACCAATGGACCGCCACCCGGCAGGTGGCCGCCTTCGGCATCGGCATCCTGGCGGTGGCCGCGATGGGCCTGGTGGACTACAGCCGGTTGGCCCGGTGGTCCATGGTGGGCTACTGGATGTCGGTCGGCCTGCTGGTCGCGGTCCACGTCATGGGGACCTCCCGGAACGGGGCGCGGCGCTGGCTCGACCTCGGACCACTGCAATTCCAGCCGAGCGAACTGGCCAAGCTGGCCTTCCTCTTCGCCATGGCCAACTTCCTGGCGCGGCCGGCGACCGAACTGCGCTCGTCCGGCGTCTTCCTGAAGGCCCTCGCACTGACACTGCTGCCGCTGGGCCTCATCCTGAAGCAACCCGACCTGGGCTCGTCCCTGGTCTTCCTGCCCATCACGCTGGTGATGATGTTGGTCGCTGGGGTCCCCAGCCGGTTCATTGCGCGTCTCCTGGGCGGTGCGCTCCTCATCGCGACACTGGTCGTCACCGACATTCTGTTCGCACCCGAGGGCTGGAGGCTGGTTCGGCTGCAGGAATATCAGCGCGAGCGCCTTCTCGTGTACTTCGACGCCGACTTCGCCCCGAGGTCCGCGACACCGGAGCAGCGGCAACGCGCGGCGCAGCGCAAGCGGCAGATGTCCTGGAACGTCGAGCAGGCACTCATCTCGGTGGGCTCGGGAGGCCTCACCGGCAAGGGCTGGCGCGAGGGCACCCAGCACCGCCTGGGCTACCTGCCCCGGCTCGGCGCCCACAACGACTTCATCTTCTCGGTGATCGCCGAAGAGCGCGGCTTCCTCGGCAGCGTCGCGGTGGTCATCCTCTACGGGATCATCCTCTTCAGCGGCATCAAGACCGCCGGCGAGGCCCGCGACCGGCTCGGACGGCTCCTGGCCGTCGGGGTCGTCACCCTACTCTTCATCCACGTCTTCGTGAACATCGGCATGAACATCAAATTGATGCCGGTCACGGGCATCCCACTGCCCCTGCTGAGTGCGGGCGGAACCTCAGTGCTGTGCTCGCTGGTCGCGGTCGGTGTTCTCCAGAACATCCATTTGTACCGGAAGCGGTACTAGAACTCGAAATCCATAGTCATGAGTCAACAGACATTCAAACGCGGCAAGGGCCCCATGCGCTTCAAGCCCACCCGGGGTATGGGCACACCGAACCCCAACCGATCCGCCACCGCCGCCCGCATGGAGGCGATCGGCGAGAAGACCACCGAGGAGAGGGTCTTCGACATCCGCCGCCACGAATCGGAGATCCGGCGGGCCGAGAACCGCGCCGCCGGACTCCCCGAGGACGCGGTCGACGCGCCCGAGGTCAACCTCTCCAAGAACGGTCGCGACCAGACTTACCGCTCTCCCGACCTATCCCGTCCGGAGGAGGTCCAGGAGGAGCCGGCCGCACCCGCCCCACGTCAGGGTCGTGAACCCAAGGGGCTCATCGAGAAGGCCCGGGCGGCGGTCAAGGAGGTGGTGAAGAAGGTCAAGCGGCTGATCCGCCCCGAGGAGAAGATCGTCAAGGAGGTGATCATCAACGCCGAACCGCTCGAGACCCGCGTCGCCGTGCTCGAGGAGAGCAAGCTCGAGGACCTCACCGTGGAGCGTACCGGCGACGACCGCCTGGTCGGGTCGATCTACAAGGGCAAGGTCAAGAACCTCGAAGACGGGCTCAAGGCCGCCTTCGTGGACATCGGCTTCGAAAAGAATGCCTTCCTCCACTACTGGGATATCATCCCCAACACCTTCGACTCGAGCGTCGAGATCGTGGAACGCGACGATGGCGCCAAGTCGCGCAGGAAGGACAAGCCCAAGATCACCCAGAAGGACGTGCCGCGGCTCTTTCCGCCGGGCAGCGAGATCATCGTTCAAGTGACCAAGGGACCGATCGGCACCAAGGGCCCGCGGGTGACCACCAACCTGTCGCTGCCGGGCCGCTACCTGGTGCTGCTCCCCAACTCCGACCAGTCGGGCATCAGCCGCAAGATCGAGAACGCCGAGGAGCGCCAGCGCCTCAAGAAGATCGTCCGCGAGTTGACCATCCCCGAGGGCATGGGCGTGATCATCCGCACCGCCGGCGAGGACAAGCGCAAGGCCTACTTCGTGCGCGATCTCGCCCTCCTCCTCGAGGAGTGGAAGCTCATCCAGGACCGGATCAAGAGCCAGCCGATGGCCTCCTGCGTGTACCAGGAGCCCGACCTCATCGAGCGGACCGTCCGCGACTTCCTCACCGAGGACGTCGACAAGATCGTCATCGACGACCTCAAGAAGTTCGAGTCCATCCGCGACAGCATCAAGCGCATCAGCCCCCGTTCCGCGCGCAAGGTCCACTTCTACAACGAGGCCGAGCCGCTGTTCGACCGCTACAACATCACCCGCCAGCTCGAGGCCGCCTTCAGCCGGCAGGTGAACCTCAAGAGCGGCGGATACCTGATCATCGACGAGACCGAGGCGCTGGTGGCCATCGACGTGAACACCGGCAAGCACAAGCAGGCCGGCACCAAGGATCACGACGCGACGATCCTGAAGGTCAACCAGGACGCCGCCGACGAGATCGCCCGCCAGCTCCGCCTGCGCAACATGGGCGGCATCATCGTGCTCGACTTCATCGACATGAAGTCGCGGCGCGACCAGCAGTCCATCTACCAGCGCATGAAGGAGAACCTCCGGCGCGACAAGGCCAAGACCCACGTGCTCCCGCTCTCCCAACTGGGGCTCATGGAGATGACCCGGCAGCGCCAGACCGAGAGCGTGAGGTCGTCGCTCTACGACGATTGCGAGCACTGCAAGGGCCGCGGGGTGATCAAGAGCGCCGAGACCATGAGCGTCGAAATTCAGCGCAAGCTGACCCAGATCCTGAAGGGCCGGCCGCGCGACGACGGCGACTTCCAGGTCAAGGTCGTCTGCAATCCCGGTGTGCTCGACCGCCTGCGGACGCGCGACGAGAAGCTGCTCATCGAGCTGGAGAAGAAGTTCTTCGCAAAGTTGGGCTTCCGGCCGGATCCGACCTACCACAACGAGGAATGGAAGATCCTCAATGCGATGAACAACGAGGAATTGGCCCGTTCGCGCAACTGACCGACAGTCTCGGGGCCCGCCCGGCCTGCGGGCGGGCCCCGGTCCCGAACTCCATCCCGCCCCCTGGATACAAGAAGGGCCGTGGCAGAAGAATTCTCTGGCCCCGGCCTTTCGTGAGGGTACAAACACTCCAACACCCCGCATCGGAATCGACGCCATGAACCTTCGCCACCCCCGTCCCACCCGAGCCTTCACCCTGATCGAGTTGCTGGTGGTCATCGCCATCATCGCCATCCTTGCGGGGATGCTCCTGCCCGCGCTCTCCCGGGCCAAGTCCAAGGCGGTGAAGACCCTGTGCGCCAGCAACTGCAAGCAGTGGGGCATCGCCGTCAACCTGTACGCCTCCGACAACCAGAATGCGTTCCCGGACAACAGCGGCGGCGCCGGCTTCAGCTGGATGATGCCGACCATGAGCAATTTCTGGAACGGCTACCTCATCAAGAATCGCCGCACGACCGCCAACAACACCCGGGCGGCGAACGACGTTCTGTTCTGCCCGACCGACGACTGGCACCGGGCCGCTGAACGCGGAATGATCTCGTCCGACAACGATCCGCAACTCATCGGCTACTTCTACCTACCCGGCCGGCGGACTGGCGACGCCGATGTCACCGGCGGCGCCCAGGGTACGTCCGAATGGTTCTTCAAAAAGAAGCTGGGTGGCATGTACGAGGCCGCACCCATCATCATCGACCGCATGCAGGCGCTCGGTTCCAAGACCACCAACATCCTCGACGCCAAGCTCACCTGGTTCACCGACTACAACGGCCGGAAGGTGGCCACCGCCGTGCATCGGATCGCCCGGGGCGCCCCTGAAGGCGGCAATTTCGGGTTCGAGGACGGGCACGTCGAGTGGCAACCGAACAAGCGGGTCTCCCTCGGCTCCGACTACGGCGGCTGGCAGTGCTTCTTCAAGATCCCGGTGGCCACGGTGGATCAATGAAGTCCGAGTCGGTTCGGAAATTCACTCCCTGCGGAAGGTGAGCACCGGCATCTCGCGCAGGCTGCTGCGCCTCAAGACGCCCACGTAACGGCGTGACAGCGCCCCCAGCTTGGCATCGACGCGCACCTCGAAGGTGCTGCTGACCGTGGAGAAGACCGCCAGCGGGGTGCCTTGGGTGGGCAGCGCCGGAACCCCCTGCAAGCGTGCAATGTCCTGAGGCCCGCGGGCCGGGGTGTCGTCGTAGGTGCCATCCACGCCGTCCGGGCCGGCCCGTTGTTCCATGATGTTGCGAGCGATGTTTTCGTCACCGCCACAGGCCATGACGAGCACCGGAAAGGGGGCCGTGTTGATGTTCACCTGCCCACTGGAGACCGCGGAGAACACGTCCACCAATCCCACCGTGCCGGCGATCCCCTGCCCGAGGAAGGTGGCCTGCTCGCGCCGGCCGGTTGATCGGTTCGAAGGCATCGGTGATCCACCACCCCACCGTGGTCCCCAGTAGAGCTGTGGGGTGATACCCCGGATCTTGAGCAATTCGGACATGTCGTCGATCGGGCCGTTCTTGGCGACATAAGGCGGATTCAGCATCCGGTAGAAGTCGCTTTCGGCTCCACCTCCCATGGCCGAGTCGTCGTTAGGATCGATCCAATCGCGGATGGCCGAAGAAACATCGGCCGAGTCGGACGCACCGGCCCCGCAGAGCTGCAGGATCAGCTCGAACAACTGGGGATTGCGGGTGGCGATCGAGTTGATGTTCAGGTAGCGCTCGGCATCGACGATCTCGATGGAAATGGTCCCGTCACCCAGCGGAATGTCCTCGAGCGAGACCCCCTCGAAGGGATTGTCGGCAAGGTTGGCCTGACCCACCCCGCCCGCCCAGAACTGGTTGAGGCCGTCGTAGGCCTGTTCGCCGGGGATCTGCCGGGACAGCGAGAGGACCCACTTGGCCAACTCGATGCCCGAACGCCCCATCCACTCGGTCTCGCTCTCGCTCTGGGTCCGAGTGGCGAGGCGCCCCTCGACCTTCATGGTGTAGGCGAAGGCCGTGACGATCACCGCCATCGCGAAGGTCAGCAGCATGACGATCAGCAGCGCGACGCCCCTGCGGCGGCCTTTCTGGTCGTCCAAGATCGGAAGCGGACGGATCGTCACGGGGCACCTCCGATCATGCCCTGGGCCTCGCGCGGCACCGCGACGGTGGGCAGGCGGACCACGCGGCTCACGATCTGCGCGGGTTCCCGGGACCCCTTGGGCCGACCGAAACCCAGAGTCACCCGGACGATCACCGGCAGCTGGTTCGTGGAAAGCCACTCCTCGACGAAATCACGCTGCTGACCATCCCAGAACTCGAGTTGGAACAGTTCGACATCACGAGCAAGCACCAACCCCGAGGGCTCCCCACCACTCTCGAAATCGGCCAGAAGCGAGTTCTGCTCCAGCACCAGGTCGTGCCCCCCGGGGGGCACGTAGAAGCTGACCCGACGCAATCGCTCGCCCCCGAACATGCCGCTGTTGGGGAAGGAATCGGAGAGGTCGGCGGCGAAGCTCACCGCGGCGAACTGGCCCGAGGTGTCGGCCTGGAAGAAGTAGAGCCTCGGGTTCGAGGCGAACATTGTGGCCGAGGACAGGGCATCCTCGAGGGTTCGCATGGCCATCCGGGCCCGTTGGGCGTCGGTGGTGGAACGGATGGCCGCCTGTGAACTCTGGAAGATGAGCCTCCAGGTCGAGTAGATCATGAGGAGGATCAGGGCGAAGAGGAACACGGCCACCATGACCTCCATCACCGTGAAGCCGCCCCGCCTGGACCGGCGGCCCCCATGGCATCGCCCGGATCTCATCGGCGTGCCCCCTGGACGTATTGCTTGGGAAAGTAGAGCACGCTCATGCGTCGCTCCGAGCCCTTGGGCCCCCCGTACACCACGAAATCGGCGCGGAAGAGACCATTGGTGCCCACCTCTTGGACCGAGCGGCTCCATTGGTAGCCCGGGTACAGCTTCCCGAAATCGCCATGGTCGGACATCTCCTCCAACCGGTTGGAGATCGACAGTTCCGCCGCGAGGCTGCTGGCGTCCACCTCGACCCGGTTGAGGGACTTGGCCGACTTGAGGGCGGTCGAGCAGACGGAGATGAATCCGAAGAGCGCCAGGGCCATGATGGCCGAGGCGACGGCCACCTCGATCAGGGTGAACCCCCGCGCAGGCCGCCCGCAACGGGCCGGTATGACTGGGCAGATCCTCATCGGAGATCCTCGATGGAGAGCCGGGCGGTGATCACCTCCAGCGTCAGGCGCTTCACCTCGAGCCCTCGTTTGAGCCAACTGAGCTCGGCAGACATGGCATCGCTGGTGCCATTGGGGAAGAACCGAATGGCGGCCAACGACGAGTTCATCATGTCCAACCCGTTCACCTGCAGACTGCGGAACGCGACGTCGTCGCTGAGTTGCCCGTGATAGGGAGGCTTGGACAAGGGGCCGGAACCCGGGTCCGGGGCTTCACGCAGGCGGTCGAACGAGGCCATGGACACGCCGTTGGTGGCGCCCATCACCCCCACGGGCGCCGGCTCGACGAGCACCCGCCCCTCGGCCCCGTACAGCACCACCTGCATGGGCCGGTTTCCCATGATGGCGCGCGCCCTGGCCTCGTTGCAGGCCGACTCCATCACCTCGAGCGCGTCGGCCATCGGGCTTTTCTTGACGCCCATGAAACGGGGCACGGCCACGAACATCATCACCGCCACCAGCATCACGGCCACCACCAGCTCGATCATGGTGAAGGCGGCGGCCCGCGGGCGGCGGCGGCGCAGACGGATGGGATCGGGGGGAATCATCGCTCCGGCGGGTCACCGGGTGGAGATGCTCTCGGTGATCTTGAACATCGCAGACATCACGCCGAGCAGCATGAATCCGACGACGAAAGCGATGGCCACGATGATCACCGGCTGGATGAGGTTGGTCATCGCCGTGAGACCGACGTTGAGGTCGTTCTCGTAGGTGTCGGCCACGTTGGAGAGAGCTGCAGGCACGTCGCCGGTCTCCTCACCGATCTTTATCAGGTCGATCATCAACTGCGGGAACAACCGGCTCTTGGCCAGCGGCTGGGCCAGGGTCTTGCCGTCGGTGACGGCCTCCCGGGTGCGCGCAATGGCCTCCTGGATCACCACATTGGGCATGACCTGCTCGGTGATGCGGAGGGCCTGGAGCACCGGCACACCATTCTGGAGGAGGGTGGAGAGGGTGCGTGCGAACTGCCCGAACAGGTTGAGGCGGACCACCTTGCCGATGACCGGCAACCGCATGACCAGACGGTCGAGCGACTCGCGCCCCGCCTTGCTGGCCCGGTAGCGACGGAAGGCCACCACGGCACCGCCACCCGCCAGCAACAGGGCCCACCAGTAGCCGCTCAAGAACCCGCTGATGGCGATGAGCATCCGGGTCATGGCCGGCAGCTCGATCTTGGTGTTGTCGAAGAGGGTCATGAACTTCGGCAACATCACCGTCATGAAGAAGATGACCAGCGCGCCACCCACCACGCAGACCACCGCCGGATAGATCATGGCCGACTTGAACTTCGATTGGACCTCGGCGAACCGGTCGAAATGGGCGGCCTGGCGGCGCAGCACCTCCTCGAGGGCACCGGATTGCTCGCCGGCGCGCACCATGTTGATGACGAGGTCGGGGAACACGTGGCTCTGACGGGCCATGGCCTCCGACAGCCCCCGCCCCTCGGTGACGTCCTGCTTGAGCTGTCGGCTGACCTCGCCCGGGATGCCCTTCGACGACAGGCTCTCCATGCTGCGGAGCGCCATGGTGAGGGGCATGCCCGCGCGCAAGAGGTTGGCCAGCTGGAGGGTGTACATGGCCAACTCCTTGAGGCCCGGTTTCTTGGGCCCCCGCGCGAACCATCGGCCCGGGCCCGCCATGGCGGACCCGGTGGATCCTGCGGCTCCGGCGGCCCGTGCGGCGGGCTTGGCCGGCTTGGTGGAACCCTGGGTCGCGAGCACCGAGACAGGGATCACCCCCAGCCGCTCGACCTGGAGGACGGCAGCAGCACGGTCGGCGGCCTCGACGACCCCCTCGACCAGCTCCCCCGAGCGCCGCCGTGCCTTGTAGTTGAATTGCGCCATGTCGCGTGCCGTTTGGATAACCGGCGCGCGCCGAAAGTTCCACCTTCCGCGATGAGGAGTCTCAACTGACCGCGATCAGGGAGACCCGCTGCCCCTGGTCATTGCGGCTGACCCCCTGGCCCCGCGGATCGACCTGAAGGGCGCCATCCACCCAGAACGCATACCGATGATGGCCGTGCCGGAGCTTTAGCGAGCCCTGCCAGGAGCCGTCGAAGGCCTGCGTCAGGGGATTGGCCTGGGCGTTCCAATCGTTGAAATCACCTACCACGGCGACGCTCTGGGCCCCGGGCGCCACGCAGATGAAGTTCACCGGAACCAGCGCCTTGGGAACGGGGGCTCGTGGAAGACCAAAGGGACGAGGGGCCTGGCTCATGGATGTTCTTCAGGTCTGAATGCGTTCAACGTTCCTTCTGTCGGCGGAAGCCGACGGACGGAGGCCGGCTAGAAAAACCATTTGTAAACTCGGAGCAAGGCGAAATGGATTCAAACGACCGAAAAGGGACCCCTGTGCGGGACACCCCAGGTGCAGGACGGGTTGCGGGGATCGGCGATTCCGGGGAGCCTCCACCCCGGTGCTCGGATCGTGGATCAATGCAATGACTGCCGCTGGTGCGCTCCTGGGGGCCCGATGGGGAACCTCGATTCCCGCGACGGCCACCGCCCTCTCCCGCCTCCGATGGGGGGTGGCCGGACTGGCAGTGGCCTTGGGAGGCAGCGGCGTCGTCCGGGCCCTGCCTTCGCCGGGGGAGGGCACGCTGCGATGCCTCGGCATCGCCGGCGCCGGGCTGGTATTGGGCAACCTCACGGGCCGGGCGCTGGGGCTGCAGAGACGCCTGGACGCCTGGGGAAAGGGTTTGGCAACCCCGCACCCCCAGGACTCCGCGAACGCCCCCGAAACCCGGAACGCACTTTCTCTCGGCCTGTTGATGGCCCTCAACCCGTTGCTGATCCCTGCGTCGATCCAGGAGGGTTTGGAAGGCCGCTGGCAGGGACTCGCACTGAAATCGCTCCTCGATGGGGCCGCACTGCTGTCCTGGTGCCGAAGCCTTGCCACGGGCCCGTCCCCAGGTCTCTTCGCCCGAGTGGCGGCCCCAGTGGCGGTATGGCAGGCGCTGTGGACGGCCGGGGCTGCGGCGGCAGCCGGTGGTTTCCTGGCAGGCAAATCCGCCGCACCACTGATGCTGGCGACCGACCTGCTCCTCCTCTGCAGCGCGCCCACCCTCGCGGGCATCCGAAAGGTACCCCAGGCCAACCTGTTGCCGACCCTCCTCTGGGTACCCCTCCTGACGGTCTGGCTCCGGCGATGATCCTCCAGGCGTCGGCGGAACCGGTCGGGCATCGAAACAGCGCCTTTCCTCGCCCGCGATCCGGACCTAGGATCCGACCCATGATCCCACGCTGGCGATTCCCCGGGTTGCGGATGCTGCCCTGCTTGGCCGAACTGGCGGCCCCCCTTTGGTCACAGGTTCCGATCCCCGCGGCCGAACTGGCTAAGCTGCCGCCCCCGCTGACGCGGCCGGTGGACTTCAAGACCGAGGTCTATCCGCTCTTCAAGGCCGCCTGCTTCAAGTGCCATGGGGCCGAAAAGCAGAAGGGCAAGTACCGCATGGACACCCGGGAAGGTGCCTTCAAGGTGACCGGCGACCACGGTCCGGCGATCCAGGCGGGCAAGAGCACCCAGAGCGCCGTCATCCTCATGGCGGCGGGCCTGATCGATGAGATGCTCATGCCTCCGCCCGGCGGCAAACCCGGGGAAAGCGATCCCCTGACGCGCGAACAGATCAGCCTTCTGCGGGGATGGATCGATCAGGGGGCCAACTGGCCCGACGGTCCGATCGCCGAGGTGATCACCCCTGTGCGGTTCGACCCCGACATCCGCAAACTCCTTTCCGAGGCCTGCGCCCGATGCCACTCCGGCGCCTCGGCCGAGGGTGGCTTCTCGATGGAATCGCTCGAGAGGGTCTTGGCCGGGGGCAAGTCGTACGGAAAGGTCGTCGCACCCGGTGATCCCAAGAAATCGAGCCTGCTCACCATCCTGGCGGGCAAGGACGAGGACATCCCCAAGCCGGAGTCTCACCGCATCGCCGACAAGGGGCTCAAGCAGGTGGAGGAGTGGATTCGTCAGGGAGCGAAATGACACCCCGGTCCGGTAGCGAAGCACCTTGCCACCGGTCCCGAAGGAACCGCAGGAACCGCTCCTCGCCCACCGAGCGCATCCGGACACACCGGAATTTCACGGCATCGGCCAGGGTGTAGGCCAGCGGCCCGTCGGCGAGGGTGGGGCTTGCCTGGCCACCGAAAATCCGGGGAACCCAGGTCACTCGGAGTTCGTCCACTTGATCGGCGGCCAGCAACGCGGCGTTGAGTTGGCCACCTCCCTCGACCACCAAGCGACGCACACCAAATTCGCGCCCGAGCCAGGCAAGGGCTTGAGGGAAGTCAATCCGATCACCCGGCGACTGCCAAACCTGTGCTCCGAGGCTTCGCAATCGTTCATGTTCCCTATCGAGAGCCTTCCCTGAAGTCAAAACGACGATGGGAGCGCCCGGATGACTCCACAAGGCCGCGTCGGAAGACAGCGATGCGGAACCACTGACCACCACCCGGAGGGCCGCGGACGACCGTCCAGCCCGCCGACGCGACCGGGCAAAGGCGGGGTCCCCCGTCCCTAGGGTGGCACCGGTCTCCTCGACGGTCCGGGCCCCGCAGAGGATCGCGTCGGCGGTGGCACGCAACGCATACAGGGCCCGCTGGTCCGCTGGACTCCCGAAAGTCGTGACCTCGCGACCGGCCGTGGCCACCTTGCCATCGGCCGTCATGGCCATGTTGATAATGACCCAGGGACCCTCCCCCGGCCCGCCCGGCCCGGCATCCGGCTCAATGGAGGAACATCGCGTCGCCATAGCTGAAAAAGCGGTACCGCTCCCGGATCGCCTCCGCATAGGCGGCAAGGATGCGTTCGCGGCCGCCGGTCCCGCCCGGATCGGCAAAGGCGCTGACCAGCATCATCAAGGTGCTGCGGGGTAGGTGAAAATTGGTCAGCAATGCATCGACCATCCGGAATCGGTAGGGGGGATGCACGAAGATGCGGGTCCGCCCGGAACAGGCCTGGACAGGACCGTCGCACTGGAGAGCTACGGTCTCCAGCGTGCGGAGGCTGGTGGTGCCCACGGCGATCACACGGCGACCGGCCGCCTTGGCCTCCCGCAGGGCGGCGGCGGCCTCGGCACCCAACTCGTAGCGTTCTTCGTGCATGACGTGATCGGAGACCCGGTCGACCTTCATGGGAAGGAACGTGCCCGCCCCCACGTGGAGGGTGACGTGACACAACCGGATTCCCTTGGCGCGGAGGGACTCCAGAACGCGCTCGGTGAAGTGCAAACCGGCCGTCGGCGCCGCCACCGAGCCCGCGGTCCGGGCATAGACCGTCTGGTATCGGGAATCGTCTTCCCGCGAGGCCCCTGTCTCCCCCCGCTCGATGTAGGGCGGCAGGGGGATCTGACCGATTTTTTGGAGGGTTTGCCAGAACGACTCCGGTTGTTCCCAGCGGACGCGGATGTGGCCTTCGGCATTCTTTTCGAGCACCTCGCAAACCATGCTCCCAGCGTCGTCCTCCCCGAACTTCAGCCACATTCCTGGACGGACCCGTTTTCCCGGGCGGACCATTGCCCACCACCACCCCGGTTCGGACTCTTCGAGCAACAACAACTCCACCCGACCGGGGGAATCGACCTTGCGGCCCAACAAGCGTGCCGGAATGACCCGGGAATCGTTCATCACCAAGACATCCCCCGGGACCAACAGATCGAACAGGTCGGAGAATCTCCGGTGCTCACAGGCCCCGGAATGACGGTTCAAAACCATCAGACGCGACCCGTCGCGCTCCGGCGTGGGATGCTGTGCTATGAGATTGGCTGGAAGCTCAAAATCAAAATCCGAGACACGCACAAAGGGAGGAAAAGGGAAACACGATAGAATGTCGATCCGAAGATATAGCTAATGTTAACGGTATTCATTGGCTTTTTAGGATTACAATCCATTGTGAATAACCTGAGCATAAATAGTAGTAAGGAAAAGCAACAAGTAGTTGCAAAAAGGGAGACATCTACTGTAGAAAGTCGCCATTCACGGGACCACAGATCTTCCCGTGTCACTGAACCACGTTTTTTTGGAGCCCAAAGATGTCCACCGCAGGTGACATAACGGAATCAGGACCCGGTCCTGCTGGGATCGCCCCGGCGGCGATGTCCCGACCCCGTTTCACCTGGCGCTACGACCACAAGGTAGATGCCCAAGGGCGCGTCCCGATGCCCGCGAAGTGGCGCCCTGACGTCCCGTCAAGCCTGTCCCTGATGGCGGTGATGATCCGCCACGCCTCGGAGTCCGAATTCGTGATGGTCCTGCCGACCGAGCAGTTCGACCGCTTCAGCGATCCGCTGTGCCAGGGAGACTTCACCGATCCGCTCCAGTTGGCCGAGAGGCACGATTACGTGGACCGCATCATTGAGTTGGAACTCGACAGTGCGGGCCGCATCTGTCTGCCCGAGGAGATGCGGATCGCTGCCGGCCTGACCAAGGACGTCCTCTTCGTGGGGTGCATCGACCGTTTCGAACTGTGGAACCCCCAGGCCTACGCGGCCGCCCGCAGTTCCGAAAAGGTCCTCAAGAAGGTCCACAATCCGCAAAAGACATGAAGCTGCCGGCGCTCCTCAACCCACGCTCATGGTTTTCACCGGCCCGACCCATGTTCCCGGCGCAGCAAGCCGGGAACCCGGGGTCCGGCGGCGTGCCACTCGGGAGCGTCAAGGCCCTCCCGGAGACGCTCGCCCGACGCTTCTTTTCGTTCGAGAACCGCCGGTCGATGCCGCGCGATTTCGTCCAGGGCGAACTGCGATTGCCGGCGGCCACCCCGGTCCGAAACGACCTGCTGGAGGACGATGTCGAGCTGGTGCGGCGACGCCGCGAAAGCCGTCTGCTCCACGAGACCCGTCCCCCGGGTGCCGGTGGCACCCACGATCCCGAACTCGCCGTGAACCGCCTGCGCAACCGCGCGCCCCTGACCCAAAGGCTGGTCACGCGGGAGTGAATGTCCCCGCCGCGTGCCCCTGTTTTCACATCAACCTGTCCTGCTCGACGAAGTGGTGACCGCCCTCCAACCCAAGGCTCACGGACGATACCTGGATGGCACCCTCGGCGGAGGCGGCCACGCGGCCGCGATCCTCGGGGCGAGCTCGCCCGACGGCTTCCTCATCGGCTGCGACCGCGATCCCGCCGCCCTGGCGGCCGCCCAGGAACGGCTCGCCACCTTCGCGGGGCGGTTCGAGACCCATCATTGCGACTTCAAGAGCGCCGACCGGTGGGCCGCTCCCGGATCCCTCGACGGCATCGTCCTCGACCTCGGCGTCAGCAGCCACCAACTCGACACGCCCGGCCGGGGATTCTCTTTCCAGAACGACGGTCCGCTCGACATGCGCATGGACCCGTCCAGCGGAGGTGCCACCGCCGCCGACCTCGTCAACGGGCTGCCCGCCGAGGATCTGGCCGATCTCTTTTGGAAATGGGGCGAGGAGCGCCAATCGCGTCGCATCGCGCGGGCCATCGCCGACGAGCGGCGCCAGCGCCCCTTCACGACGACCCGGCAACTGGCCGACTTCATCGAGCGGATCTGCCCGCGCAGGGGATCTCCCACCCATCCGGCAACCCGCTGCTTTCAAGCGCTGCGGATCGCCACCAACGGTGAGCTTGCCTCGGTGGAGGAGGGGCTCGAGCGAGCCTTACCCCTGCTCGCACCCGGCGGACGGCTGGCCGTCATCAGTTTCCATTCCCTCGAGGATCGCCTCGTGAAGGACTTCATGCGGCGCGAATCCCGCGACTACGAGTTCGAGGGCCCCGTCGACCACCCTCATCTCCGCCGTCCGCGGTCGCCCCGAGGTCGGGAACTGGCCCGTCGAGGCATCGTCGCCTCCGAACCCGAAGTCCAGGCCAACCCCAGGGCCCGCAGCGCACGACTGCGGGTCCTTGAACGCATGCCCCAACCATGAGCGCACGGAACCGATCCGAGATCAGGCTGGGCACGATCCTGCGAGCCCTCGCGGGATCGGCGCTGATCGGCACTCTGGGATTTCTCTGGATCCTGCAGAGCCGGGCCCACCAGCGCTTGCAGGACCAAATCTCCCAGATGCGCACCCAGTGCACGACGCTGGAGCGTTCCATCGCGAAGAACCATCAGGAGATCGAGCGGCTCCTGACCCGACCGGCGCTCATGCGCCGCGTCCAGGAACTGGGGCTGGGGCTGACCAACATCGCCTACCGTCAGGTCATCCACGTCACGAATGCGCCGGGATCCACCAGCACGACCCCGGACCTTGCCCGACTTCCGGCCACCCCGACGGCTCCCGCACCCCCCTTGGCGGCCATCCCGAACTGAAGGTCCCATGAGCACCCCCACCGCCCCAGACAGGACGCTGACCGGACTCACGGTGCTTTCCTGCGCCGTGTTCGCGGCCTTGGCGGGACGGTTGATCTACATCCAGGGTTTCCGCCCCGAATCGCCCCGCTACACGCTGGGCGGTGCCCCGGCGCGCACCACCTACATCCCCGCTCCTCGCGGCGAATTGCTCGACCGTCGTGGCGAGCGGTTGGTCTATTCCCAGTACACTTACAACCTCCGCGGGAATCCGGTGGTGATCAGCAACCAGGCGCCCCACCTCGCCGCGATGCTCTCCCCGCTCCTTTCGATGCCTTCCCGGGTGCTGGAGGAGCGCCTGACACTCCGTCCGGAACTCCGCTGGAAGCCCCTGGCTGCCACGAACACCGCGGGGACCGTCACTACCCAGTGGGTCAACGTCCTGCACACCAACCAGAGCGTCCTGGTCGCCTCGAATCTGACCCACGCCGAGTGGACCCGGGTCCTCACCAACCTCAAGGCGTTCCGTTCGCCCGAGGAGCAGCGTCTGCGGGCCGCATCGGCCGCGCTGGCGCAACGCCGGACCAACAGCCCCGCGTTCGCCTGGTGGGATCTGCCGGGCCGCTATCGCTTCCGCAAGGAGATCGCCCGTGAGAACCGGGAGATCAACCTCACCCTGAAGAGGATTCAACCCCAATTGAGGGAAGTCCGCGAAAACGGGATCACCGCCGAGATCGTGGAACGACGGATGATGCCGCATGGCGACCTGGCTTCGCCGGTGCTGGGAACGACGACCAACGGCTTGATTCCGGTCGTCGAGTACCGCACTGCGACGCAGCGCGTCCAGGTGCGCACCCGCGAACTGCCTCCCGAGGTGCACGGGGCCGACGGCATCGAGCGCCAATTCGACGACGAACTTCGGGGGGTTCCCGGACAGTCGGTTCTCCGGCGCGGCAAGGGTCGTGAACTGGCCGGCAGCCGGGAACTGG
>CAIOKD010000272.1 GCA_903858835.1 uncultured Verrucomicrobiota bacterium | reverse complement strand
GGCCGGCCGCCGGCTCCAGGACACCCTGAGGCCGGCGCTGCTGCTGGTGACCCTCGGCGAATTGGGCATGCTGCTCTGCCGGCGCAACCAACCGCCCTTCCACGTACCCACGGTGGCCCGCGAGGTGTTCGACGTGTCCGGGGCCGGCGACACCGTGATCGCCGCCTTCACGTTGGCCATCGCCGCAGGGGCCTCGCCGGTCGAGGCCACCGTGTTCGCCAACCACGCCGCCGGTGTGGTGGTGGGCAAGCGGGGCACGGCGACCGTCAGTCCGTCGGAACTTCTGTCGACCTTCGATCACGCCGACCGACCCGCATGAGACCGGCCATCTTCCTCGACCGCGACGGCACCCTCATCGTCGAGAAGCACTACCTGCACCGCCCCGAGGAGGTGGAGATCTTCCCCGAGGCCGCCCCCGCCCTGCGCCGGTTGAGCAAGGCCGGGTTCGCCCTGGTGGTGGTGACCAATCAATCCGGCGTGGGCAGGGGCTACTACACCGAGGCCGATGTCCACCGGGTGCACGACCACATCCGCGCCGAGATGGCCCGCGCGGGCGTCGAGTTCCTCAAGTTCTACTCGGCATTCGAGGCACCGGACCAACCCAGTCGCGGGCGCAAGCCCTCGCCGCAATTCCTCTGGGATGCCCGCGATGAATTCCACCTGGACCTCGCGGCCAGCTACATGGTGGGTGACAAGCGCATCGATCTCGAGGCCGGTTGGAACGCGGGCGTGAGGAGGAGCATCCTCGTGAGAACGGGCTACGGCGCCGAACTCGAACACGCCGAAGGAGCGTCGCTCTCCCCCGCGATCATCGTCGATGGATGGCACCAGGTGGCTGAACGGATTCTGGAACCGGGATGCATCGCCTGAGGACCGCCTGAGGACCGCCAAGGAGCTCTGCGGGGATTCCATCGTCACGGACTCCCATGCCGCACTCCGTTCCATTCGCCCGGTCCATCGCCATCGATCCTCACCCAGACCTCCGATCATGGCGACCGGGACAGACCCGGCCCATCAGCACTCCCGGGCGCCGGGCACCTCCATGCGGAAGCGCGGGATCCGGACGATGATGCGGCGCCCGGCATCGTCGATCCCCAGGTAGGAACCCTCGGCGATGGCCGAGAGGGTTCCGATGATGTGCCGGCTGTTGTAGCTGAACTTGCCGCCCGGCTGGATCACCGGGGTCTCGCCGACCACGCCATCGCCCTCCACCACCAGCACCGTGTCGTCTTCATGGGTCACCACCCACTTGCGCCCACGGATGGTCACCGGCACTGGAGAATGGTTGTGGATGGAGATGAAATAGATGAACGAGTGGGGCTTGTCGGACCGGTCGGCCGGGAGCCGCTGGTACAACAACCGGTCGACCGTGACCTTCAGTCCGGGCAATTCGATCAACTCGCCGATGGTTTCCATCTGCCGGGATCGTAAGCCGAGAGTGCCGGTTGACAAGAACCCCCTCCCCGGCCCGATCGATCACCACGCCGGCGGATCGCATCCAGGATCCGGGAAAAGGCATCCTCTCCGTGGTGCAGCAACAAGGACATGCGACGCCCCGCACGCTTGTGCATGGCATCTACGGGACGGCCGCGATACCGTCTCCGGGAACGTTCGAAACCATGCCCAGCGTTTACATCAAGACCTACGGTTGCCAGATGAATGAGCGGGACAGCGAGGCCGTTTCGGCCCAGCTCCTGGCCCGCGGCTATTCCTTGGCGCCCACGGAGAACGAGGCGGATGTCGTGCTGCTGAACACCTGCAGCGTCCGCGACATGGCCGAGCAGAAGGCCCTGAGCAAGATGCAGAACGTCATCGGGGTGGACCGCAAGCGCGGCGGGCGGCAGATCCTCGGGTTCCTGGGCTGCATGGCACAGAGCCGCGGCGGAGAACTGATCGATCAACTGCCCGACGTCGACCTGGTGCTGGGCACCCAGAAGACCCACCGCGCCGGAGAATACCTCGACGCGCTCCTGGCCGGATCCCGCGACAAGGTGGTGGACACCGACGAGGAAGCGGGAAGCGAGTCGGCGATCCGCGAGCATCTCGGTCATGGCATCGGCAACGATTCCCGACCCGTCACGGCCTTCGTCAGCATCATGCAGGGCTGCAACCAGCACTGCACCTTCTGCATCGTCCCCTCCACCCGCGGCGAGGAG